>JACNLC010000051.1 GCA_014381725.1 Fidelibacterota bacterium
AAACAAATAACTTCCTGACTCATTTTCTCTGCTTGAGGTAAATTTTCTTTTGAAGATGAAGGAATAGTTTTATAATCATCAATTTGGCTAATCAACGGATAGAAATATCTTCGCCCGAAAATACTGTTTTCTTTCAAAGTTTCATAAACTTCATCTCGACTTTTACCGAATTGTTTCTCATCAATGAAAATTGGAAAATAAGCATAATTATGTTGCACATTTTCAAAATCATTCAAAAACCTAATACCATCAATTTGTGATAATTCCTCACGATACAAATTAACAATCGTTTTTCTTTTTTTAACAATATTCTCAAAATGTTTCAGTTGCAACAAGCCCATTGCTGCTTGAATTTCGTTCATTTTCCCATTAATTCCTAAACCAGCAATTTTATCTTCCCCGTGAAATGCAAAATTTTTCAAGTCATCAATTTTCTGTTTCATCTCGGACGAATTTGATATAATAGCACCACCTTCAAAAGTATTGAAAACTTTTGTTGCGTGAAAACTGAGAATAGATAAATCACCAAAATTCAAAATTGATTCACCATTTTGTTTGACTCCGAAAGCATGTGCAGAATCGAATATCACTTTGAGATTGTACTTTTTAGCAATATTAGAAATTTTTCCAATCTTACATGGATTACCATAAACATGAACAGGTAATATTGCTGTGGTTGTTTTTGAGATTGCCTTCTCTATCAAATCAGGATTTATATTGCAATCTTTGGAATCTATATCTACAAAAACTGGATCGATATTGTTCCATTTTATTGCATGAGAAGTAGCAACAAAACTATATGGTGTTGTAATTATTTCACCTTTTAACTCCAATGCTTTAATCGCTACTAAAAGTGCAATAGTACCATTGCAAAACACTGATATGTGCTTAACTCCTAAATATTTGCATAATTCAGACTCAAACTTTTGATGAAATGGACCATTATTTGTTAACCATTGGTTATCCCATATTCTCTCCAAATATGGAACAAATTCTTCTAATTTCGGTAAAAATGGTTTTGTAACAAATATATTTCGTTTCATTTTAGTACTTTAGATTAAAGTCCTTAATAATATGTATAGTATCTCTCAATGCCTGTATTTTGAACAGCTTGCATAATAGGTAATATATTATAACTCCAGTGAATATCTCTATAACCAATTTCACAGTCTGATTATCAAAACTGAGACCAACTGCATAGGTTAGCATTGCCATAATTATTGATAAAACAAAGTAAGGAAAAAGATCTTTAAGTTGTTGGGTTATGCTATAATTTATCATATTACCTGAATATTTGATATTTAAATAAAAAGCAATGTAGGAAGTAATTACTTTTGCAGAAATTAAACCTACTATTCCCCATTTTAATCCAATTATAATTGCAATTGTTAGAATTACTTTTTTAACTATTTCTAACCTGAAAAAAATATCAGCACGACCTTTAACCAATAAAATATTTAAATTGATTGCACTAAGTGGATATAAAAAACCACCCAGACATAATAATTGTAAATACTTTACAACTGGAAGCCATTTATCTGTAAGAAGTACTCTAACTAAAGGATTGGCAACTACTAATAATCCAAACATTAAAGGGAAGGATATAAACGCAACAACATGGATAACTTTAACATATACGCTTCTCAATCGTTCTAAGTCGTTTTGAATTTTTGATAAAACTGGGAACATGACTCTTCTCAAAACACGATAAGTATTTTTTATAGGAAGCATTTGTAAACTCATAGCTCTAGTATAAAAGCCTAAATCAGTAGGTGCATACAACTTACCAACAAGAATGATGTCGAGTTTATCGAAAATTACATTAATTATACTTGATCCTGCAATATTTGCGCTAAAGCCAAATATTTCTTTCAAAGATTTAAAACGAAATATAGCAGAAGGTTTCCAGTCACTAATCACCCATAACAATATTGTATTGAGAATGTTTTGAGATATAGTCTGAATTACAAGACTCCAAACACCCCATCCATTTATCGCGAGAGTTATCGCTATTGTACCAGATATTACTATAGAAAACAATCGGATTAAAACCTGTGTTTTGAAATCTATCTTTTTTACTAAAATAGCACCATGTACAATTGCAAGTGAATTAATAATAAAGTTCGCAGACAAAACACGAGCTAATATTGATAATTGCGGGATTTCAAAAAAACTAGCAATTAGAGGTGCTGTAAAAAATAGGATTAGACTTAGGCATATACCTGTACCCACATTGAAATAGAAAATTGTAGATAAATCTTTTTGTTCTAAATTCTGCCTTTGTACAATTGCTGAGCCAAACCCAAAATCTAATAATGTATTAGCTAAAGCAACAAAAATACTTAGAATTCCAATTAATCCGAACTGATATGGTTCAAGTAGGCGAGCTAAAATGACCGAAATAACAAATACAATACTTTGTTGACCTAGTTGCCCAGAAAGACTCCAGAAAAATGCTCTAATAGTTTTATTTTTTAAGTTATCCAACATAGATAAATATCTGTTGAAAATTAGTTAACAGCACTTTACAAATAGAAAATTACTTATACTATCTCTGCAATTTTATCAATATCTTCTTCTTCCAAGTACGGATGCATTGGAAGACTGAATATCCTTTTACTTACAGCTTCTGAAATTGGAAAATCTCCATCAGTATAATTCAAATATTTGTAAGCTGACTGAAGATGCAGTGGTTTCGGATAATAAATTGCGGTAGGAATCTCTTGCTCTTTCAATTTACTCTGGATTTCTTCTCGATGTTTACCGCTTTCAGCTAAAACAGAATACTGAGCCCAAGCCGATATATATCCATCCGGAATAGTTGGCGTTTCCACTTTACCCATTAATTTCTTTGTATATAATTCTGCTACTTTATTTCTTTGTAAAACTTCATTATTGAAAATTGTCATTTTTGCCAATAATATTGCGGCTTGTATGGAATCCATTCTAGCATTTAATCCAATTCGAGCATTTTCGTATTTATCCGTACTTTGTCCATGAACACGAACAGAAATTAACTTCTGATACATATCATCATCATCAGTAAATACCGCTCCTCCGTCGCCATAGCATCCCAAAGGTTTTGCTGGAAAAAATGATGTGGATGCGGCTTCACCAAAACTACATGCTTTTTTTCCATTAATCGACCCACCAAAACCTTGAGCTGCATCTTCAAGCACAAGTAAACTATATTTTTTAGCAATGGATTCAATTGCCAAATAATCTGCTGGAAGTCCAAAGAGATCAACAGGTAAAATGGCTTTTGGAGTTAACTCACCTTTATCAATAACTTTTTTGACTTCTTTTTCAAGTGCTTCAGGATTAATATTATAAGTACAAGGATCAATATCAACAAAAACAGGAGTTGCTCCAAGCAAACTAATAACTTCTGCAGTTGCAATAAAAGTAAACGGTGTAGTAAATACAGCATCACCTGTACCAATTCCCCACGTCATAAGTGGCATTAAAAGAGCATCGGTACCAGATGAACAACAAACACAGTATTTTCTTCCGACATATTCCGCAAGTTTTTCTTCTAGTTCTTTTATTTCAGGTCCCATGATATATTTACCATGATTCAATACTTTTTGAATTCGTTCGTTTACATCAATTTCAATTTCTTTATATTGTTTTTTTAAATCAATAAATTGCATAATTATCCTTTACTTATTATAATAATTTTTGTACCACTCAACAAATTTAGGAATTCCTTCCCCGATACCAACTTGAGGAGAAAATTCTACAAGTTGCTCCAAACTATTTGTATCGGCGATAGTATCTTCAACATCACCTGGTTGTTTTGGCAATAATTCGATTTTTGCTTTGACTCCTATCGCTTTTTCAATTTCTTTGATATAGTCCATCAAACCAACTGATTTATTCCCACCAATGTTCAATATTTGATATGGAGTTTCATCTTTTTGATTTGGTTTATCCAATAATCGTGAAATACCTTCAATTATATCATCTATATATGTAAAACTCCTTGTATGATTTCCGTAATTAAACACAGGAATTGTTTCGTTATTTAGCATCATTTCAGTAAATTTAAATAATGCCATATCTGGTCTTCCCCATGGACCATAAACTGTAAAAAACCGTAATCCTGTTGTTGGTAGATTATACAAATGTGAATAAGTATGGGCCATTAACTCATTTGCTTTTTTTGTAGCAGCGTAAAATGAAACAGGATGATCAACATTATCAGATTCAGAAAATGGTAATTTAGTGTTTCCACCATAAACTGAACTCGATGATGCATAAATAAGTTGTTGAATTTGATTATGACGACAAGCTTCTAATATATTTGTAAATCCTACTAAATTTGAGTTTGCGTAAACCAATGGATTTTCAATTGAATATCGAACTCCAGCCTGTGCAGCTAAATGAAGAACCATTTCAAATTTATTATTTTCAAATAATTTTGTTAACGATACTAAATCTACAATATCCATTTTTTGAAACGAAAAATTAGAATAATCTGTTAACTGATTAAGCCGAGCTTTTTTTAGGTTTATATCGTAGTAATCATTTAAATTGTCAATTCCAACAATATTGAATCCTTCTTTACACAATCTTTTTGATAGATGAAATCCAATAAAACCTGCTGCTCCAGTAATCAGAATTGATTTTTTAGTATCCATTAGCAATTAGTTTTTATCTTCAGTGTAATATTGATAATAATACGAATAGCCATAAGCGTCGTGCTCTTGAGTAATACCATTAACTACACATCCCAATAAGGGTGCATTTACTGATTTGAGTAGGGATAAAGAGTGCTTTAATGCTATTTTGTCAGTACCTCCAGCTTTTACAACTAAAACTAAACCATCAACATCACCTGATAACATTCTAGAGTCTGTTACAGCATTTATCGGAGGTGAATCAAATAGAATAATATCCCAATCTTTTTCAATTTGTTTGATTAAAGTTTGCATACTATGTGATCCCAATAACTCGCTTGGGTTAAATGTACTGATCCCAGAGGTAATAACGGATAGATTCTCAATGTCTGTTTGTTTTACAAGTTCTTTGTAATCCTTAAACTTGTCTGGCTGTAGAATAATATCAGTAATACCTGGTTCTCTTTGGATTTCAAATACTTTATATAAAAGAGATTTTCTTAAATCAGCATCTACTAGTAAAGTACTTTTTCCAAGCTGAGCAAATGCTATTGCTAAATTCACAACCGTTGTGCTTTTACCCTCTCCAGCTCCTGGGCTTGTTACTAAAATCGACTTTACTTTTTTGTCGGAATATGTATGTGTAATGCTCGTTCGTATATTTCTGTAAGCTTCAGATACAGGGTTTTGAGGTTCAAAATGAGTAATTAACCGCTTTTCAAAATCAGTAATATTGTTATTGTTATTTTTGTTTTTTTGGTTTAGGGTTTTGAACTTTCTACGACGATAATATCTTTTACCTTTCCCAATTAAAGGTATTACACCAATGACAGAAATACCATATTGTTGTACATCATCAACAGAATGAATTGAATGATCTAAAAGTTCAATGATAAGCGATAAACCAATTCCTAAACCTAATCCTAGGATTAACCCTAACAAAAGATTCTGATTAACATTTGGTTTAAAAGGTAAATAAGGTGGATAAGCTACATCTATAATGCGAATTGCAGATAATTGTGAAGCTTCAGTTAACTGTATTTCTTTAAGTTTCTCTTTTAAAATCAAAAACAGTTTTTCTTTTACCGTTATATCTCTGTTTAACCTAGCTAGCGTTAGAATTTTTTTGGGGTATTTGGACAATTCTCTTTCTATATTATCAACAAGTTTTTTGTATTCTATAGCTCTTACATTTAATTGGAATCTATCCGAGCCTAATTTCAGAATGTTAATCAAAAGATTCTGAGTTGCTACAATTGGATCATCGTATGATAAACCACTTTTTAATAGTTGTTGAGTTTCTTCAGTTAATTGAATTTTTATTGTATTAATTCGTTCGTTTATTTCCTGAATTAATCTAGAATTTGTTGTAACTGAAATATTATTAGCTTGAATAAGAGCATTTTCTTGCTTTGCAAGTTCACTTCTTAGTTCAGCAATTTTAGGTGTTACTGTATTTATTACATCTCCAATTAAAGTATTTTCTGATTCACTTAACTTAGTCTTCTCATAAGATAGTAAACTGTCAATTTCATTAACATTGGCTATAGTTTTATCATACAATATTTCATACTCAGAAAGTTGTTCAAATAAAATTGAGGTATTACCATCTGAACTAAAAATCTTTTCTTTTTCTTGAAATCTCTTCTTTTGATCTTCAGCATAAACAAGATCCTTTTCTAAATCATCTAACTGTACTTTCAAAAAATCTCTTGATTTTACAATTTCATCATTTTTCCATAGTAAATTTCTATTTTGATAAACTCGAATGATAAGATTGAGAATATAGGAAGCTTCATTAGGTTCGATTGAAGAATAAGATATTTCTAGTGTATGAGTATCTCTTTTCAAAGAAACTGATAATCTCTTTAGTAATTTATTTGAATAATCTCTTCGCTTACTCTCTGACAATTTATTCAATTTTGGTGGAACAAACTGAATTTCATCATGGAATCCAAAAGTTATAATCTCTTTAAGTAATCTATCTAACTTTTTCGTTTTAGGAGTATAAACTCTAGTTCCAAATAAATATAGGTTGCTACGAATTGGAGAATTCCATAACGAATCAATTACAGTTTCTGCTAAAGAGCGACTTGTTAGAATTTGAATCTCATTGTTTAAGCTGGATTGGTCAAAACCATTTTCAAAACCTATAAATTGTTGGGTTCTGTTCTCTTCATTCAGAATGATTAATGTAGAAGACTTATATCCCGGAATTGTTGAGTATGTTACATATAAAGTTGCTAAAAAAACAACAAATGTTGATAGAAATAGCAATAGTTTATGTTTCCTTACCAATCTGATATAGTCCTTTAATTCCAGACTTTGGTCGTATTCATATTCTTTTGATTTGTAGTCACTCATATCTATACCATATTATATCGATGAAAGTTACAAAGTAAAGTAATTCAAAAGCATTCAAATATTTAACTATTTGAATGTTTTTTTGTGATACTCATCACATCACTGAGTACATTTAAATGAATTTTGTTTTTGATAAAATAATATGCTCCAATTATGGTTAATGTGATATATCCATAAGCATGTAGCATTATTGCGTAAGAAATTCCTTCTTCTGCTTGAAATTTACCAATCATAGTCACTAAAACGAATTTAACTGATAAATGGAATGTCCCAATCATTCCTGGTGCTGACGGAATTGATAAAGCTAAAGAAGAAATTATTAAAACTAGTAAACTTTCAAATATAGACATTTCCAAATGCATAGCTGTTTGTATCAAGTGAGTTACTGTCCAGTAAATTATCCACAAAAACAATGTTAGTGCGATAACTCTCCATCTGTATGCATACTGTAATCCATTAAATCCTGATAAAAATTCTATGAATAACTTGAAAAACCGATTCGAACTTTTGCTATTTCTATATTTCTTTATAAACAAAATCAACAGTCCTGAGACTACAACAACTACAATTATACTAAAAATCACAAGTCTGCGAATATCCTCAGGTAAAGGATATGTCAATATCAACAAAACAGATAAACTCAACAATCCAAAAGTATCTAAAAGTCTTTCAAATACGACTGAGCCAAATACAAATGAACCTGATATTTTGTAATCACGACTTACAAAATATGTTCGTAATAATTCACCTAATCTCAACGGTAGTACATTATTACCAAAATATCCTATCATTTCTGCTTGAAACAATGAATCTGTAGATATGTCCATTTCGTGTTTAACTAAATATCTCCATCTAACTGCTCGGATATAAACCGACCCAACCAAAATTAAAGCTGATAAAACAACTAGTGGGAAGTTCGTTTTTTGAATGGAATTTTTGAATCCTGTAAAGTTGAAATCGTGAAATGCAAAATATATTCCAATTCCACTTAGCAGTATTCCAAGTAGAATTTTTGGATTGAAAAAAGATAGTCTATTGCTGTTTTGAGAAGTCATTATTCCCTTAAATCAATTTCAAAAGCTCCAGGAATCTCCAGTTGAAATACTTCAATATCTCCAGAATATTGTTTAATTGTGATATCGTATAAACGCTGAATATATTCTTTGTCAAGAACATCAATCCAAATTAGACTCCCATCTTTTGGAGAAAAATGTATCTCAGCATCGGGAATTTTATTTGAGAAAGAAAGTCTAAAATCCCACTTAGAATTGATGTTTTCTCGTTTAACTCCGAGTAACTTTTCTTTATCAAACCAAACTAAAATTGTATTTTCAAATGTAGTATCTGGGAATTGTGTAATTAACCGATTTGAGCGTTCATCATAAGTTTTCCAAACAACTCCATCTGAAACAATAGTTTTGTATCCCATTTCAAATCTAAATTTCTTGTCCTGACTAACAATAAGTCTTCCATGAGCTTCTGAAGTATCAATCGGAGTTATAAACCAATGGGATAATTCGATTTCTAATCCACCAGAATCGGACTGAGCTAAGTAGGTATTTACCCATTCATCAAAATGATCTTCGCTAAAACATACCGTTACCAGAATACAGACTAACAACCTTTTTAAGAACATAACATTCTCCTTATTTGACTTTTATTTGTACGCGACTATTCTACAATATTCTCTAAATATGTAGAATCAACTAAAACTTCTCTAGCTTTGCTTCCACTAAAACCAGAAATGATACCCATTGCTTCCATTTCATCAATAAGTCTCCCAGCTCTGCTATAACCAATCCTAAATTTTCTTTGTAATAACGAAACTGATGCTTGTTGATTTTGGATAACTAACTTGGCAGCATCCATAAATAACTCATCTCGTTCACCATCAACTGAGAAATCTGAACTTTCAGTTTTTTTCTTAACTTCGGGAAGATGAATTTCCTCAGGTTTGGGTTGACTTGAGATAAGAGACATAATATCTTCAATTTCATCCAATTCAATAAATGCATTATGAAGCCGAATAGGAGCTGATGTGCCGGGCGGTAAGAAAAGCATATCACCATTGCCCAACAATTTTTCCGCTCCCATTTGGTCAATAATAGTTCGAGAGTCTACTTTCTGAGAAACTTGGAATGCAATTCTCGCTGGGAAATTAGCTTTTATCAATCCTGTGATGACATCTACTGATGGTCTTTGTGTTGCCACAACTAAATGGATTCCAACTGCTCTAGCCATTTGTGCTAAACGGGTAATTGGTTCTTCAATGTCTTTCCCTGATGTCATCATTAAATCTGCAAGTTCATCTATAATAACCACAACATATGGTACTTTTTCCATTTCAGAATTTTGTTTGCATTTTGAATGATATTCTCCAATATTTCTAACTGTAACATCGGCAAACAACTGGTATCTTCTTTCCATTTCAACAATTGCGGCATTCAGAATTGCAACTGCATTTTCAGGAGTTGTCATTACATATTCATCAATATTCGGTGATGTAATCAAGTGATGTCCAACAAGAGATTTATAACTTGATAATTCTAATTTCTTCGGGTCCATCATTATGAATTTTACTTCATCAGGTTTGGCTTTGTATAGTATAGAAATTATGATTGTGTTGATGCAAACTGATTTACCTGAGCCAGTTGCACCTGCAACCAAAATGTGTGGCATTTTTGCTAAATCGAATACATACGCATCACCAGTTGTTGTTTTCCCAGCTGCTAAAGTAAGTTTGGATTTACTGTTAATATATTTTTCAGAATTGATTATGCTCTTCAAATATACAATTTCTGGGTCATCGTTGGGTAATTCAATTCCAACATTATGGGAACCTGGAATTGGTGCAATCACTCGAATTCTCTGAGCTCTCATAATCCGTGCCAAATCATCAGATAAATTTACAAATTTATTAACACGAACACCCTCAGCAGGTTCAATCTCAAACAATGTAATAACAGGACCTGGGGAAATTCTTCTGACTTTACCAATAACACCAAATGTTTGCAAAGCGTGTTCTAATTGTTGTGCTTTCTGTTGAAGAGTCTCTTCTGAAACTCCACCCATAATCGGAGGTGGTGATTTTAACAATTCTATTGATGGAAGTTTATATTGGCGATATCTTGCTTTTCGTTCTTTAAGTGCATCCAAATCACCTTCTTCAATCTCGTCCATTTCTTCAATCTCGATATTTCTCTCATCGAAATCATCAATCTCTTCTTCTTTGTGGATATCTACTTTTGCGTCTTCTTGCTCAATAGCTTCAGTTTCTTCTGTAGGTATAGTTGAAGCTACTTCCACTTCGATTGATTCTGGTTCTGTTTCTATTCCTAGTTCTTCTTTTTTAATAGGAACTGGAATCGGTTCTTTGGATTTTGCTAATTTCTTAATTCTTCGTTTTTCTCTGAATTCTACAAATTTTACCTGAATCCAATTTTTCAACTTAGTAAAAGCATCATGAATGGACAATCTGAAGAATCCGATAATTATCAGAATAATACAAATAGATATTATCAGTATAGTTGAGAATGTACCAACAAAATCGTGAATGAATTTTGCAGATATTCCACCTACAAGTCCTGAATGAGTAAAACTATAATTTACCGGATATTTGAGTAAAGCATAGATTCCTAATGCAGTGCTTGTCCATATTCCAAGTCCGAATAAATACAACATTGGACGAATAAGTGATTTAATGTTCCTTCGAGATACTAAACCAAATCCAAGAATAGCTAGTAAAATCGGAAATACAAAAGAACCCCAGCCAATTGTCATTTTAATGAGATAGTAAGATATGTAAATCCCAACTATCCCCATAAAATTGGATGAGGAAACGGATTCAGAAATAGTTGGTTCTTCACTTGGATTGTAAGTAAACAAACTCAAGAAAACCAAAATCGAAAGTACTATTAAAAGTACACCAATAATTTCCCGACGATGCTTATTCATAGGCAAAATCTAATACTTTTTTCTAATATAATAATAATCTTCATTTTTTCATTAATTACAGAAATTAGTCCAATTAGATTTGTTAGAAATTCCACCAATTTCCATTTTACTTTTTCTCACTTCTCCCTACTCCATCAAAGAAGTATTTTTAACAAATGGAGGCTTGACAATTTTCGCTTTTACAGGTTTGTTCCTAATGATTATATCAATTTCATTTCCTGATTTGTTGAGTCCTCGTTTCACATATCCCAATCCAATTCCACAATTTAGAATTGGTGATTGTGTCCCACTTGTAACAATACCAACATTTTCACTATTCACTTGAATTTCGTAACCTTGTCGTGGGATACCTCGTTCTTCCATAACAAAAGTTATCAATCTCCTATTTGGGCGATTTTCTCTAACTTTAGCAATTACATCTCTTCCTATAAAATCACCTTTATCTAGGGCTGTAACCCAACCCAAACTGGCTTCAATCGGATTTGTAGTTTTGTCAATATCATTTCCATACAAACAATATTTCATTTCCATTCGTAAAACATCTCGAGATGCCAATCCTGCTGGAGTTACTTCACCAGTATCAATCAAAGAATCCCAAATTTCTTGAACCGCAATATGATTACCATAAATTTCAAATCCAAGTTCACCTGTATATCCTGTCCTACTCAACATAATTTTATTTCCACACACTTCTGCATCGATATAAGAATAAAACGGTATGTGTAAATCTGCATCTGTAAACTGACTTAGCAATTCACGCGTTTTGGGACCTTGAATAGCGATTAGAGAATATTCATCAGATAAATTTTCTAATTCTACATCTCCAGTTAAATTCTGTTTTAACCAATCAAAATCTTTTTCGATATTTGATGCGTTGATAACTGCAAAATAACCATTTGACTTTCGATATAAAATAAGGTCATCCACAATTCCACCGTTAGGATAACACATTGCAGAATATTGAGCTTCGTTTACTTTCATTTTTGAAACATCATTGATGGTAACTTTTTGGAGAAAATCCAAAGTCCCATCACCTATAATTGAAAATTGACCCATATGAGAAACATCAAACATACCTACATCATTTCTCACTGCGGAATATTCTTTTTGAATTCCAACTGGATAACTTACCGGCATTTGATATCCGGCAAATGAAACCATCTTGGCTCCTAAATTTATGTGTCGCTCATAAAGAGCAGTCTTTTTTGATGCTGTCATCTAAGTAATTCTAGTCCTTTTTTAATCAGTTGCTCTACGGTCAAGTTTGATTCTTCTTTCAATATTTCATTAAGCACTTTTCTAATATCCATAGGTTTAAATCCCAAAGTGGAAAGTGCGTTTGTTGCTTCATTTGCAGATGCTGTCATTCCCTCATCACCTTCAATTGGAAGTTCTTCTTCTCCAAATTTCACAAATTTGTCTTTTAGTTCTACAATAATTCTTCTGGCAGTTTTCGGACCAATGCCAGGTAAAGCAGTTAGCATTCCAACTTCACTTGCAATCAATCGTCTTTTAAATTCTTCTGGAGTTACTGCAGATAGTAAGACAATTGCAGTCTTTGGGCCAATACCGGACACTCCAATCAGCATTTTGAACATCACCCGTTCGGATTCTGATGAAAACGCAAATAATTCTTGACTACTTTCCGTGATGTGATGATAAGTTATCAAAGAAATACCTTCTCCTGGATTCGGTAAAGAATCGTAAGTATTTGTGCTGATATGACAAAAATACCCTAAACCGTTAACATCAATGATGAGTCCGTTTGGTTCTTTTTTGGTTAGTTTACCTGAAATTGTTACAATCATAAGTCTGCAATCCTAAATTGTTGATAATGACATAACGCAATAGCCAGTGCATCCGACGCATCCATAGGTTGTGGTAAATCTTGCATATTTAGACTTGCTTTTACCATAAACTGAACTTGTTCTTTTGATGCATTCCCATTTCCCGTTAGTGCTTGTTTAACTTTTCGTGGTGAATATTCGTAAATCGGAATTTCGGCAGTTGCCCCTGCTACAATTGCTACTCCTCTTGCCTGTCCCAACAAAAGAGTAGATTTAACATTTTTCCCATAAAATACATCTTCAATTGAAAATACTGACGGTTTGTAATCCTTTACTATCTGCTTTACATCTTGAAAGATTGTTAATAATCTATTTGGAAGATTCTCCTTAGCATTTGGTTTGATGATACCATAATCCACTAATTCTGGAGTATTATTATTTATCGAAATTATGCCAAATCCAGTTTGAACAAGACTTGGGTCTATGCCGAGGATTCTCATCTCACTCGATAATCCTTAGAACACAAATTAAGTCGTGGGTTGTCTTATATTTTTTATTTATTCTAACCATTTTAGTGGTTTCTAAAATAATATTATAAATTCTCTAATTCTGATTCATCAATATCAAAATTGGAATAAACCTTTTGCACATCTTCGTGTTCTTCCAAAATTTCCATCAATGACAAAAGCTGTTTTGCTTCGTTACCGGATACTTTTACAGTATTGATTGGGACTAACCCAACTTCACCATCAATCGAATAATCAGCATTTTCTAAACCACTACTGACATCTCCAAAATTATCCGGAGTAACAGTTATTTCAAATACATCTTCATCATCACCTGAAAAGTCATCTGCTCCAAGTTCTAAAGATAGTTCTAAAAGTTCATCCTCATTTACACCTTCTTTAGGAACGGTTATTGTTCCCTTTTTCTCAAACATCCAGTTTACACAACCTGATTCACCCAAATTTCCATGATTCTTTGTCATAATATGTTTGATATCAGGATAAGTTCTATTTTTGTTGTCTGTGAGAATATTCAACATTATCGCGACTCCCCCAGGTCCATATCCTTCATAAACGAAATCTTCGTAAGTCATTCCCGGTAGGTCACCAGTTCCTTTTTTAATTGCCCGTTCGATATTAGCAACCGGCATATTTGCAGTTTTCGCAGTTTTAACTGCTAATCTAAGAGCAGGATTCATATTAGGATCGCCACCTCCATCCCGTGCGGCTATAGTGATATCTTTGGATATTCTAGTAAACAAAACTCCTCGTTTTGCATCTGCAGCACCTTTTTTGCGTTTAATGGTTGACCATTTGCTATGTCCTGACATACACTCTCCTTACTAATTTCAATAATTATTTGATTGCATAATTTAGGAGTATTTGGGGTGGATTAAAAAATATTTGAATATTATTAAGCTCAGTATAGTTTAATGAAATTACCAATGCATGAATACTGGATAATTTAGTCTGTATAATAATTGTATTGGACAGATGTGCTTAATATTGAAACCTGATGAATTCATCTTGTTTAACTGTAGTAAGTACATTTAATTTTTTTGGCTTGCTGATAACTCAATAAGTGAATTTAGAATATTAGGTGTTAACTGGAGAGATGTCCGAGTGGTTTAAGGTGCACGCTTGGAAAGCGTGTGTAGATCAAAAGTCTACCGGGAGTTCGAATCTCCCTCTCTCCGCCACTTACGATTTACGAACCGTAATTCTATTAAGCCACTTTTTATAAGTGGTTTTTTATATAACTCTCGTAATATCTAATACTTACAGCGATTATTGTTACTCACAATCTGTAAGTTTCCGGTTATAAAATTCGTAATATTTACAATTGATTTATCCGGTATTTAATAAACAATGAACTCATAAATCTATTTCAAATTAATTCTATAATTTTAAATTTTCTATTTCCTAACATAATCCTAACTTTTATGTTTTAAATTAACAATATGGTTAACCTAGAAAATTATACAATTCTAATTGTTGATGATGAAGATGGTATTTTGGAACTAGTTAGATATAATGTTGAAAAAGTCGGTTATAATACTATTTGTGTAGGTTGTGGTGAAGATGCGCTTAATAAAACACGGGAATTAATTCCGGATTTAATTATTTTAGATTTAATGCTACCTGGGATTGATGGACTCGATGTTTGCAGGATTCTTAAGAGTGATAATTCTACAAATATGATTCCTATTCTAATGTTAACCGCTAAAGGAGAAGATGACGATATTATAAAAGGATTGGAAATTGGCGCAGATGACTATGTATCCAAGCCGTTTAGCGTAAAAGTATTACTCGCCCGAATAAAATCTCTTTTAAGAAGAAATAAAAGTACAGCCATTAATAACAATGACCGTTTGGTATTCGATAATTTAATGATTGAACCATTAAAAAGAAGTGTTCGTGTTAATAATATGAATGTGGAATTGACTTACACAGAATTTCAAATACTGTATTTATTTGCCAAACATCCTAACTTAGTTTTCACTCGCTCACAAATTATTGATGCTGTTCGGGGTGAAAATTACCCAGTTACAGATAGAACGGTGGATTTCCAAATTGTGGGATTACGAAAAAAATTGGGTATCGCCGGAGAATTAATTAGAACTGTCCGCGGTGTTGGTTACAGAATATTATTAGAGGATTGATTCTACATTGAAAGAAAAAACATTATTTTATCAACTGTTTTTTTCCTCTTTATCAATAATCGTAATGCTTGTTTTTGCGTTGAGCATTTTTGCCAGTAAATCTATAAGGGATTTTTATTACAGCGAAAAAGTTTCTGATTTACAGGCACGAGCATTTCTTGTTAGTCAAAGTTTATCTGATTCTCTTTTAATACATAATGTGGAATTAACAAAATACTGTCAAAAGTTGAGTAAAAATACTGGAATGAGGATAACAATTATTCATGATTCCGGTAAGGTAGTAGGGGATTCACATGAAAACCCCATAGATATGGATAATCATAATGACAGACCTGAAGTAACGGCTGCGTTAAATAATGGTATTGGGACATCCGAACGATTCAGTTTTACTCTTAACCAAAATATGTTATATTTTGCCACCCCAATAAATTTTAATGATGATTATATCATCCGAACCTCCCTACCGGTGACAACCTTACAGACAAATATTTCATCTATCCGCAATAAGATTTATACCGCAGGATTCATCATTATCATTCTATCGGTAATAATAACCGGAATTTTGACTAAGCAAATTTCCAATCCCATAGAAGAAATGAAAAATAATGCTGAAAAATATGCTAAGGGAGATTTTTCACCTGTTTTGAAAACAACTCAAACAACAGAATTGAACAGTCTTATTAAATCGTTAAACCAAATGGCACAGGAGCTTGAAAATAGAATCCAAACAATTACTAAGGAGCGGAACGAAAGGGAAGTTATTCTTTCAAGTATGGTAGAAGGAGTATTGGCAATTGATACCTCTGGAGAAATATTTAGTATAAATAAAGCAATGTCCGTCTTATTCAATATTGATACCTCCCCTCTAATTGGTCGGAATTATACTGAAATATTTCGTCATTCTCAACTAATACAGTTTATTCAATCTGCTTTAACAGGTAAGTCTGCAGATGTAGGGGAGACAAACATTTTAAAAGTCGAAGATAAAATTTTAAATATAACCAGTTCACTTCTTATTGATAATAATGGCGTAATTACCGGAGCAGTTTTTGTGTTTAATGAAATTACCCAGATGCAGAAGTTAGATGAATTGCGGAAAGAATTTGTATCCAATGTTTCTCATGAATTAAAAACACCTATCACTGCTATTCAGGGTTTTATTGAAACGCTAAAGGATGTTACCGATTCTAATGAAAGAATACAATTTTATAATATTTTAAGTGAATATAGTGACCGAATGAATTCCATTGTTGATGACTTATTAAAGTTATCTAAAATTGAACAACAGGAAGATACTGGTAACATTGAATTCCAGTTGGGCTCTGTAAAAACTTTGTTGGAAAACGCCGTTAAAGAATATCGGGATACGGCAGAGCTTAATAAAACCCCCTTAATAATTAGTTTAAAGAATGACATTGAGATTAAAATGAACTCATCATTAATGCAACAGGCTGTTGAAAACCTTATTGATAATGCCATTAAATATA
>JACNLC010000037.1 GCA_014381725.1 Fidelibacterota bacterium
TATTGTTTGGTAATTTACCTCTCTTAGGGTGTCCGATAAAATGTAGGAAGTGCAGCATTTATTCCCAATTTTAAACTGTATAGAAAAAGTGAACTATCTTTTTCTATAAGGGCAGTTTTAAGAAGAGAATACACAAGTGTTTTCGAAATATCAGTTGGGTTTACAGTATTTAAAGCCCTAGAGAATTATTTGTTAAATCGTGAAATATTATTGAGTAATAGTTGGAGTTTATTTCTGCTCATCGGCACGCTTCAATATATTGTATTGAGGACTATCAAAAAACACACTAAACTTCTAAGTAAAAGATAGAATATTTAAGTCTCGTCTAAATTAGTTCTTTGTAGTTTCACTTAAACTGTAATAACTTAAAGTATTACTTTAGGTATACAATCCGTAAATTTGGACAAAATGGAAACCAAAAAATTATATTACTCAATTGGCGAAGTCAGTAAAATGGCTGAGTTAAAACAATATGTTCTCAGGTATTGGGAAACTGAGTTTTCAATGTTGCATCCTAGTAAGAATCGTGCAGGAAATAGAATATATCGAGAAAAAGATATTAATCTTATTAAAGAAATCAAGCATCTTTTGTATGATAAAAAGTTCACGATAGAAGGAGCACGCCAATATTTTAAAAGTAAATCAAGAGATGAAGATGGGATTGCTAAAAGTGATTCAAGTAGTTCTCTAGACTCAATTACTCAAATAAATGCATCATCAGTTGATATAAAAACTCTCAGAGATTTAAAAACCGGTCTTGATGATTTGCTACATTTAATTCAAAATTATAAGAAAACAAGTTAGAATAGAGGTAATAATAAAAAATGAATAAGAAGACATATATAGTTAAAAAGAAGCATAGAAAAAATCAAAAGAGGGTAAAAACTCTCAAAAAACAATCAATTGAAATGGGAATCAAAAAGAAAGTGACTCCTAAAAAACCTACAGCAACTAAAAAGGTAGATTCAAAAACAACTCCTAAAAAAACTGCTGTAAAGAAAACTACAGTAAAAAAGAAGGCTACAACTAAACCAAAAACAAAAGCACCAGCAAAAAGAACTGCTACTGCCAAAAAAACCAAAACTATCAGCAAGTAGTTCTTGTTTGAGGATAACTACATTCTGTGAAACCGATTCTAGTTATTCCAGCGTACAATGTTAATTCATTAGATGAACTAGTAAACAGGATACTAGATTATTATTCTGAAGATATTATCATAGTAGATGATGGATCAAATCCTTGTTTATCGCTTGACAATTTAGATAACAATAACAAAATAACTCTTCTCACAAATTACAAAAACATGGGGAAGGGTTATTCGTTAAAGAAAGCACTATCCTATATTTCAAGTCGTAATTATACACACGCGATTACTTTAGATGCCGATTTCCAGCACGATCCAAAACATCTTTTACAGTTTATAAATGTAGATGAAGATATAGATATTATAATTGGTATGAGAAGTTTTACTTCTGAAATGCCAATACATAGACGATTATCTAATTATTTAACTTCGAAAATAATTTCCATTAGATGCAAAAGAATCATTTACGACTCTCAATCTGGCTATCGTCGATATAAATTGTCTTCGATATTAGACAATTCTTATAATGAAGATGGATTTCAGTTTGAAACTGAAATCCTGATTAAAATCCTATCGAAGAAACATCATTCTATAGATTACATTCCAATTGAAACTATTTATGGTTCAGAGTCCAGCTCAATAAGAAATATTAGAGATACACTTAAATTCATTAAACTAATTCTAAGGAGTCTATTTTGGCGGATAAATTGATTTCATTTTTACAAGAAGCAATTTCTAGCAACGAACTAATTGTTTTTTTTATGTCGATGTTGCCAATCACAGAACTTCGAGCTACAATCCCTTGGGGATTAACTTATGGTGAAATGACATGGATGCAAGCAGGAATAATTGCTGTTTTAGGGAATTTTATAATCACAATTCCAATTCTGTTTTATATTGACACAATATCGAATTATTTTAGGAAATGGGAGAGAGGTGATAGGTTTTTCCTATGGCTATTTAATCGAACTCGTAGAAAAGGGAAAGTAATAGAACGAATTGAATTTTGGGGATTAGTCGTATTTGTTGGAATCCCTCTACCAATTACAGGTGCATGGACTGGAGCATTAGCCGCATTTCTATTCGGATTGCCAATTAAGCGATCATTATTTGCTATTTTATTAGGATTGATAGTGAGTGCAACAATTGTAACAATAGCAACAATAAGTGGAATTTGGTTTGTTAATTAATAAATGTCGGAACGAGAGGATTTGAACCTCCGACCCCCTGAACCCCATTCAGGTGCGCTTCCGGACTGCGCCACGTTCCGTTAGAAATTTGAATATGGTCGGGGCGAGAGGATTCGAACCTCCGACCTCATCGTCCCGAACGATGCGCGCTAAACCGGACTGCGCTACGCCCCGATATTCAGTATTCAAACAACGCCATAAAATTAGAAAGAAAGTGATGACTGAAAAAAGTGGATTGACTAAAATTATTAAAATCAAACTATAGAAATTATAACTGATTAGCAATAAATTTTGCACAGTTTAAATATCAAAATATTATTAGGTAGAGCAATGATTAATTATTCATTTCAAGAAATCGAAGAAAAATGGCAAAATATTTGGGAAGAAAACAAAGCTGGACAACCAGATTTTAGCAAAATAGAGAAAAAATTCTATAATCTGACAATGTTTAGCTATCCGTCAGGAGATAAGCTACATGTTGGCCATTGGTATAATTATGGACCGGCAGATACATATGCTCGTTATATGAAAATGCGTGGGTATAATGTATTTCAGCCACAGGGATTTGATGCATTTGGATTACCAGCAGAAAACTATGCGATTAAACACGGTGTACATCCTGCGGTAAGTACTGCTAAAAATATTGAGACTATGCGCAAACAATTACGAAAAATCGGTGCAATGTACGATTGGAGCAACGAAATCAATACTAGTTCACCTGATTATTATAAATGGACTCAATGGTTATTTCTTAAACTATACGAAAAGGGCTTAGCTTATCAGAAAAAAGCTCCAGTAAATTGGTGTCCTAGTTGTGTTACTGTGCTTGCTAACGAACAAGTAAAGGAAGAGAAATGCGAGCGGTGTGGAACAGAGGTTACAAAAAAAGATTTAAAGCAGTGGTTTTTCAAAATAACCGATTACGCTGAAGAGCTTCTACAAAAATTAGATGAATTAGATTGGCCAGATAGAACAAAACATATGCAACGACACTGGATTGGGAAAAGTGTAGGAGCAAGCATTAAATTCAAAGTAAAAGACCACAATAAAAATATTGATGTTTTCACAACTCGCTCTGATACAATCTTTGGCGCGACTTATATGGTTTTAGCTCCAGAACACGAATTTGTTCAAGAAATTACAACAGAAAAGTATAAAAGTGATGTTAATTCCTATATTCTAGTATCCAAATCCAAAACCGAAATAGAGCGAACTTCAACTGATCGTGAGAAAACTGGAGTTTTTACTGGTGCTTATGCAATAAATCCATTAAACCAAAAAGAAATTCCAATTTGGATTGGTGATTATGTAGTTTCTTCTTATGGGACTGGTGCGATTATGGCAGTTCCTTCAGGAGATGAACGAGATTTTGAATTTGCCACTAAATTTAATCTACCAATCCTTGAAGTAGTTTCTCCAGATGGTAAACTATACGGAAACGAAAAATGCTTTTCAGAATATGGAATTTCTGTTAATTCAGGCGAATATTCAGGAAAACAGTCAAAAGATGTAATTAAACTCGTAGATAAGAAATTGTCAGAGTTGGAAATTGGAGGAAGTAAAATTCAATACAAATTACACGATTGGTTGATAAGCAGACAGAGATATTGGGGAGCACCGATTCCTGTAGTTTATTGTAACAAATGCGGTACTGTTCCAGTTCCTGTAAAAGAATTACCTGTCAAGCTTCCAGAAGATATAGAACTTTCTGAAACTTATGGAGAGGATGTATCACCATTAGCAAAACATAGAGAATTTATGGATACTGATTGTCCAAATTGTGGCGCAAATGCTAAACGGGACCCTGATACAATGGATACTTTTGTGTGTTCATCCTGGTATTTTCTTCGTTATCCAAACGCAAATTTCAATGATGGCGCATTTGATGAGGAATTATTGAATTGGCTTCCAGTAGATCAATACATCGGAGGTGCTGAACATGCAACTATGCACTTATTGTACGCTCGATTTGTAACAAAAGCTCTCAGAGATGCTGGATATCTGAATTTTGATGAACCCTTCAGAAGTTTGTATCATCAAGGTACAATTACCAAAGATGGTGCTAAAATGTCCAAATCACGAGGAAATACAGTCGCGCCAGACGAATTTATAGAGAAATATGGTTCTGATACATTCCGAGCTTATTTGATGTTTATGGGACCATTTGATGAAGGTGGTGACTGGAATGATAAAGGTATAACTGGCATTTATAGATTTTTGAATAAAGTATGGAGATTAACTCAGTTACCAATATCAGAAGAAAAGCCTTCAAGCTCAGATATACAGATATTACATTATACAATTAAAGAAGTAACAAATGACCTATCAAATAAGAAATTCAACACTGCTATTAGTAGGTTAATGGAATTTGTCAACCATCACTCAAGTAAAAAGAAAATCGATAAAGCTTCAAGAGATACTTTAATACAGTTAACTGCACCGATTGCACCGCATTTATCTGAAGAATTATGGAGTATTGCTGGATATAATAAATCAGTATTTGATACACAATGGCCCGGGTTCGATTCAAAACTCATTGAAAAATCCACATTGAAAATTGCTATACAAGTAAATGGTAAGTTGAGGGATGACATTGAAGTAGATAAGTCAATTTCAAAAGAAGATCTACTACAATTAGCAAAATCTACAGAAAAAATAAAAGGTTACTTAGCAGAGAAGAACATCATTAAAGAAATTGTAGTGCCAGGCAGATTAATAAATATTGTATTGAAGTAGCAGGTAAGGATTGATATATCCCACTTTACATAATACATATTATCGGTATAGCGTAGTGAGTGATCTGTAGAGTGTGTATATGTTGTGATAAATTGCCTAACCTTTACTGACTATTTTCATTAAACCACTTTAAGAACTTTGGGTTTAGAATTAAAGTATCAATTTCTATCAGTTCAGGTGTATCGTAGTTATGTTCTTTTAAAACGATTCTGCAGACTTCTTTTAGCAAATCTTCTTTGCATTTAATTATCATTATATATTCAGATTCTTCGACAATTTTATTGTCCCAAGAATATATTGACTGACAATTATTAAGAATCTGTACGCAAGGAGATAATTTATTTTCTACCAATAATCTAGCAATTCTCTTTGCTTCTTCGTTTGAATCTATTGAAGTCAAAATAATTTTCATATCTAATCCCTTTAAATGAAGTAAAATTATCCTTAAATTCATCACTAATTTAATTGGTGTAATTTAACATTGTTTAATTGAAGTGAAACCAATACTACTTACTTACTTTACATAATGTATTTCAGTTGGAGAAAAATATGCGTATTAATTCAAACAAATTGTTATTAGGCATTTTAATCGGAATTCTTTTGGGATTCTTGTCCGGTGGTTTTTATCCTGAATTTGGGAAAGCTATATATTTCATTGGAGAATTATTCATCAAAGCTCTGCTGATGCTTGTTGTCCCTCTTGTAATGACTTCAATTATAGTTGGGATTACTGGACTCGGTGACATTAGAAAATTGGGACAAATTGGTCGCAAAACCGTTATTTACTATATGTCAACTACAGCTTTATCCGTTATTGTTGGAATATTTCTCGTTAATCTTGTTAACCCTGGATTCATTTCTTCTGAACAGGATAGAATTGCATTTCGTGGTGGTGAAACCAAGAATAATGTTGAGTACTCAATTTCTAACAATAATTTGTTATTATCTAAGGGGAAGTTTGAAAATGTATATGATAATAACTTCTCAATAATATTGACAGATCAAGACAGTATTTATGGAGAGATTAAAACTAATTCCACTGAATATTCTGTAAATATACTAAAATGGCTCGATAAAAACGGTTCAACCACAACACCGAATAAAATTGGTAAAGGCTATATTGTAGATTTAAGAGTTAATGACAGAATAAAAAACAAAGAATCAAGCATTACAGCAGTTTTAAAGAATGTCTTTACAGGTCTAATTCCTAAAAACTTGTTTAAAGCAATGGTTGATAACGATGTTCTCCCTCTAATAATGTTTTCATTACTTTTTGGAGCAATGTTAACAACTCTAGGTCCCAACGGACAAGTAGTTGTTTCTTTTTTTAGAGGTGTTAATGAAGTTATAATGAAAATTATTCATCTATTGATGTTAGTTGCCCCAATTGGAATTGGGGCATTAATTGCCGGGAGATTAGGTAATGCAGGTGGTTTTAGTGATTTTATCCCAGAATTAGTTCGTTTGAGCAAATATGCATCTACCGTAATTATTGGATTACTAATTCATGGGATGCTTACTCTCCCCCTCATTCTACTATTTTTCGGCAAACGAAATGTTTGGCGATTTACTGCCAATATGGCCTCTTCGTTAACGACTGCTTTTTCTACTGCATCAAGCTCGGCGACACTTCCTGTTACAATGCAATGTGCTGTAGAAAAAAATAAAGTATCCAAACGAACAGCAAGTTTTGTTTTACCTCTTGGTGCAACAATAAATATGGATGGAACTGCATTATATGAAGCAGTCGCAGCAATATTTATTGCACAAATTTATGGAATTGATTTGACTTCAGCTCAAATGGTTGTGATTTTCCTAACTGCAACTCTTGCTGCGATTGGCGCAGCAGGTATTCCCGAAGCTGGACTAGTTACAATGGTAATTGTTTTGCAAGCGGTAAATCTTCCAATTGAAGGAATATCTTTAATATTGATTATTGATTGGTTTTTAGATAGATGTAGAACTACTATAAATGTTTGGGGTGACGCAGTTGGTTCAGCTGTAATTGATCGGCAAAATTAGTTAGATTTCTTTCAATAAAGATGGCTATTCCACAAAAGTAACGACTTTTAAAACTTTCTAAAACCTGTCGTCTCCTTTGATGGATTTGAATCTTTTTGCTTTATATTGTAACCAACCGATTTTGCAATCTTCTATTTTTTCAAATTCATTTACATAAGGTTTAATGTCGATCAGTGGAGTCCCATCTACTATATCCAAACTTCTGATAAACAATTTATTATCTTCTATTTTGTCTAGTTTTACAAGAGACAATCCAATTGAATTTGGGCGAGATGGTGCTCTGGTTGAAAATACTCCTCTTTCACAATCATCTAAAAATGGAATGACTTTCAATTTGTGTTTTTTCGACAGATGAAAATGATAAATCAAATATAAATGACTGAAACCAGAAAGGTCTTGCAAACCATCTGCAAATTCTGAAAACACCTCTACACAGCCGGGATTCTTTTTGTCTGTCAAAGGCTGAATCGGTGTTCCCTTTGGAGTTTTAGAAGATGAATGAATAATTCCAATTGGTTTATAAATTATATTTTCCACGAAGTATCCCCTTACTTTATCCAAATAGTTTTGATGTTTGCAAATTCTTTTATTCCATAATGAGAAAGCTCTCTCCCGTAACCTGATTTTTTAACTCCTCCAAATGGTAATCTAGGGTCAGACTTTACTATTCCATTGATGAATACAGAACCACTTTCTATATTTCTAGCTAATAGTTCCGCATTTTCTAAATTGCTAGTCCACAAGCTAGCCCCTAAGCCGAACTCAGAATCGTTAGCTACATCTATTGCTTCTTCGATATTTTTAACTGGGATAATAGCTAGTACTGGGCCGAATGTTTCCTCGTCATAAACTGGCATTCCTTTTTGAACATTGGTTAAAATGGTCGGAGGATAGAAATTACCAGAAAACTGATGTAATTTGCCATCAGTCAATAACTTTGCACCTTGCTCAACTGAACAGCTGACTTGTTTATGTATTTCTTCAACAAATTCAATTTTGGCTAGTGGTCCAATTTGCGTAGTTTCATCTAGTGGGTTTCCCATTTTCAGAGATTTAACTTTTTGAACTAGTTTTTCGGTAAATTCTTCTATACGAGATTCAACTACGATAAATCGTTTTGCAGAGATACAGCTCTGCCCAGCATTCATAAATCGAGAAGTTATTGCAACATCAACACACTCATCAATATCTGCATCATCCAAAATGATAAAAGGATCAGAGCCACCCAATTCAAGAACAGTTTTCTTAATTGATTTTCCAGTTATTTCTGCGACACTACTTCCAGCAAATTCACTACCGGTAAGCGTTACAGCCGTAATTCGTTTGTCAACAATTATATTTTTTACAAATTTTGATGGAATAAGTAAAGTTCTAAATGTGTTTTTCGGGAATCCAGACTCCTGAAATATTTTCTCAATAGCCATTGCACACCCTGATACATTTGATGCGTGTTTGAGCAAAGCTGTATTTCCTGTCATTATTGTAGGAGCTAAAAAGCGAAATACCTGCCAAAATGGAAAATTCCAGGGCATTATCGCAAGAACCACACCAATTGGATCATATACAATATAACTTTTACTTGCATCTGTTTCGATAAATTCATTTTGTAGAAAACTCTCAGTATTTTCTGCATAATAATCACAAACCCAAGCACATTTTTCAACTTCAGCACGAGATTCAAAAATAGGTTTTCCCATTTCAAGTGTAATGAGTTTTGAATACTCTTCTATTTTGTTACGAAGTTTGATTGCTACTTGATGCATTAAATTAGAGCGTTCAGAAAATGAAGTTTGTCTCCATTGATAAAACTCTTTGTGTACTTCATTTGTGATTATATCAATTTGCTCGAAAGAATATTCTGTGTATTCTTTCATAACTTCATTTGTTGCAGGATTTATTGACTTCATCAGATTACTCCACCTATTTTATTTTAAATTTAAGAGAAGTCTGCATAATAATGGAAACTGTTAATTATATCTATGATGTAAAAAAAAGGGCAAATTAAATAAATTTGCCCTTTTGTATATATTTGGAGAATGGTGTTTAGTACATACCACCCATTCCTCCCATACCACCCATGCCACCCATATCACCACCAGGCATTGCAGGAGCATTTTCTTTTTCAGGTTTGTCTGATATTACAGCTTCAGTAGTTAACATTAATCCAGAAACACTAGATGCATTTTCTACAGCAGTTCGTGTTACTAAAGTTGGGTCAATAATACCAGCTTTAATCATATCAGTATATTGTTCGCTTTGAGCATCAAAACCATAATTATCCTTGCCATCCATAATTTTAGCAATTATCACTGGTGCTTCAAGCCCAGAATTAGTTATGATTTGTCTAGCTGGTGCTTCAAGAGCTTTTTTAACAATTTCCATACCAAGAATTATGTCAGTTTCTTTTGTAGCTTTAGTATCAATCTTTTTACTTGCTCTGAGTAAAGCAACACCGCCACCAGGAACAATACCTTCCTGAACTGCGGCTCTAGTTGCGTGTAAAGCATCTTCTACTCGAGCTTTCTTCTCTTTCATTTCAACTTCTGTGGACGCACCAATATTTAAAACGGCAACTCCACCAGACAATTTTGCTAATCGTTCTTGAAGTTTTTCTTTATCGTAATCGGAAGAACTTTTTTCAATTTGAACTTTGATTTCACTTACTCTGGCCATTATTGCATCACCTTCACCAGCACCTTCAACAATTGTTGTGTTGTCTTTGTCAATAGTAACAGTTCGCCCCTGACCAAGATAATCAATAGTTGCATTTTCAAGTTTGTAACCTTGTTCTTCAGAAATTACTGTTCCACCTGTTAAAACTGCAATGTCTTGCAACATTTCTTTTCTTCTGTCACCAAATCCAGGAGCTTTTACTGCGGCAACTTTTAATGTACCACGAATCTTATTTACTACTAGAGTTGCTAAAGCTTCACCTTCTATATCTTCAGCAATAATCATTAGCGCTTTACCAGTTTGAGATACTTTTTCCAATATCGGAAGAAGGTCTTTCATTGTGCTGATTTTCTTATCAAAAATAAGAATGTAAGGATTTTCAAACAGAGTTTCCATTGCTTCTGCGTTAGTAACAAAATATGGAGAGAGATAACCTCTATCAAACTGCATTCCTTCAACAGTTTCGAGGAAAGTATCCATTCCTTTAGCTTCTTCAACTGTGATTACACCTTCGTTACCAACTTTTTCCATTGCGTCTGCAATCAGATTACCAATTGAGCTATCGCTGTTAGCTGATATTGTTCCAACTTGAGCAATTTCTTCTTTATTAGAAATTTCTTTACTGATTCCCCTAAGATAATCAGTAACTTGCCCAGCTGCTAAATCAATACCTCGTTTAAGATCCATTGGATTTGCACCAGCAGTTACATTTTTCAATCCTTCATCAATAATTGCTTGTGCTAGCACTGTAGCTGTAGTGGTTCCGTCACCTGCAACATCAGAAGTTTTTGATGCAACTTCTTTAATCATTTGAGCACCCATATTTTCTACAGGATTCTCAAGTTCAATTTCTTTTGCAACAGTTACACCGTCTTTAGTTACAGTTGGTGCTCCAAATTTCTTATCAATAATCACATTACGACCTTTTGGTCCTAAAGTTACTTTTACCGCGTTTGCTAACTGGTCAACACCAGATTTTAGCATAGTGCGAGCTTCTATATTATAATCAATGATTTTAGCCATTATTGTAATTTTCCTTTCTTATAAAATTGCAAAAATATCACTTTCACGCATAATGAGAAAAGTTCCCCCATCAATTGTAATTTCAGTTCCTGAGTATTTTCCGTATAACACTGAGTCACCCACTTTTACTTGCAAGTCAATCTTTGCACCTGCATCACTAGTTTTGCCTGGACCTACTGCAACTATCTTACCTTGTTGAGGTTTTTCTTTTGCAGTATCCGGTAGAATGATACCACCAGCTGTCTTTTCTTCTGCTTCTGCAGACTGCACAACTACTCTATCTTCTAAAGGTTTTAATTTCATTTGTTTTTCCTTTCATAAAATTGATTAATTTTCAAAGTTAATTTGACGACTGACTAATAACAAACTTAATGCCACGAAATATCCTCTGCCTAAATGACAGAAGTAAAAATTAGTTTCTAGCAGGGAGGATTTTTAAATTCTTTTTTCTCTACTCACCTGTGCTTCCAAATCCACCTGAACCTCTACTAGTTTCAGATAGAGTTTCAACAAGTTCATAGGATATTGGAGAGCTGTCTGAAGCAACCAATTGGAATAATCGCTGCCCCTTTTTGGCAGTGTAAGATTCAGATTTAACATTGTCGCACATTGCCATAATTTCTCCACGATATCCTCCGTCAATAAGTCCTATAGAATTCGACATTCTCAGTGGTGTTTTTGAAATACTCGATCGTGGAAATAAATAATATGCTTTATTATCCTCTGGTTCGCAGATGATACCTAGTTTTAGAGGTTTTGTTTCACCTGGTTTATAAATAACATCTTCTAAAACATATAAATCTAATCCAGCATCTCCGTTGTGAAAATGACCGTGATTTTCGTAATATTCTTTTGCTGTTTCGTTAATCGCTTGTATGTATAATTTCATTTAATCTCTCTATTATTTGTTATTTAGAATTTGAAGGTAGAAAGTTTGTCCATTATTCTCAAATCATTTTCTACTATCTACAAAACTATAATATTCTCTCTATTATTAGCTCATTAATTTATTTCTGCCAGATATCTCTATCCAAGCTACGATATTGAATTGCTTCACTAAGATGAATAGGAGTAATCTCCGATTTACCATCCATATCTGCAATTGTCCTTGATACTTTCAAAATTCTATCATAAGCTCGTGCTGATAATCCTAAATGATCCATAGCTTGCTTAATTAGTGCTTTTCCTTGCTCATCAATCTGACAGTATTTCTCAATCCCTTTCTTCTCCATATTTGCGTTAGAGTGAATATTAGCAGATTTAGTAAATCTTTTTGTTTGAACTTCACGGGTTTGTTGAACTCGTTCTCTGATAATTGCAGAATTTTCACTCTTTTCCTTTTTTGATAACTCCTCAAATGGAACTGCAGGAACATCTATGTGAATGTCAATCCTATCCAACAATGGTCCCGATATTCGGCTTAAATACTTTTGAATTGACATTCCTGCACAAGTGCAATCATTTCGTGAATCAGTAAAAAATCCACAAGGGCAAGGATTCATCGCTGCCACAAGCATAAAATTCGACGGGTAAGTCAACGATATTTTTGCACGAGAAATTGTTACTTCTCCATTTTCCAAAGGTTGACGCATCACCTCCAAAGCACTCTTTTTAAATTCTGGAAGTTCGTCTAAAAACAATACTCCATTATGAGCCAAACTCACTTCACCTGGTTTTGGTACTGGTCCTCCACCAACTAAACCAATATCACTAATCGTATGATGTGGATTTCTAAATGGACGGGTAGATGCAATTCCGTGTTCAGTATTTATTAGTCCGGTTACAGAATGAATTTTGGTTGTTTCTAAAGCTTCATCAACTGTCATTTTAGGCAAGATAGTCGGTAATCTTTTAGCTAACATAGATTTACCACTTCCTGGAGGTCCAATGAGCAAAATATTATGGCCACCTGCTGCAGAAACTTCTAGGGCTCGTTTGACTTGCTCTTGCCCTTTTACATCAGAGAAATCTTGAGTATAATCTTGCAATCCTGCTATTGATGATAAATCTACTTGAGCTACTTGTTTAATTTCCTTTTCATCGTTTAAAATATCTGCAACTTCTTTTAGAGTTTTTGCTCCGGCAATTCTAATTCCATCAACAAATGAAGCTTCCTTTGTATTCTTTTCTGGTAGTAATATGGCTTTAATTCCATTTTTCTTTGCATTAAGACAAATTGGGAATACTCCTTTAATAGGTCGAAGAGCTCCATCCAAGCTCAATTCTCCAACTAACATAATTTTATCAAGATATTTTTCGTTTATATATCCGAGAGCCGATAAAATTCCTATAGCAATTGGTAAATCGAATGCTGAACCTTCTTTGCGGATATCTGCAGGGGCAAGGTTGATAGTAATTCGTTTGTTTGGAATGCGAAATCCTGAGTTTTTCATTGCTGCCAGAACTCGCTCTTTACTTTCCTTGACGGCTCCTTCTGGTAAGCCAACTGTAAAAAATCTAGCTGGATAACAATTTTCTAAATGGGCTTCTACTGTAACTGTATAGGCGTCAACTCCAAGAACTGCACTCGATAAAACTTTGGCGAACATAAGTTTCCTCTCTTTTAGTGATTTGTACCGAATCGAAAATTACAACATATTTATTTACAAAATTAGATGATTATTGTGCATCAACCCATTTCCCATCTGAACGGATAAGTTCAATTAACGAATCTACAGCATTTGCTTCTGCAATATTTTTCTTAACGACAATTTGTCCACGATACAAAGATACCTTGCCAACACCCACTCCAACATAACCATAATCTGCATCTGCCATTTCGCCAGGTCCGTTGACTATACATCCCATAATTCCGATTTTGAGACCTTTTAAATGCGATGTTCTATTACGAATTTTCTCTGCAGTATTTTGAATATCAAATAATGTTCGCCCACAAGACGGGCAAGAGATATACTCTGTTTTTGTAATTCGTTTTCGTGTTGCTTGTAAAATTCCAAAAGCAGTATTAATTGTTCTTCGGTTTGATGGAGTAACCCAAATTCCATCGCCTATATTGTCAATTAACAAACTCCCGAAATCTATTGAAGTCTGAATCGGCAATTGTTCTTTGTCCAAATTATGATAATCTTTTTTAAGGATGATTGGTAAATTTATGTTATCTTCGTAAAAACAATTCATTAGTTCTTTAATTTCAGAAGTATTTTTTGATTCATTTAAATCAATTACTAAAACTGTAGTTTTTGAAGATTGTAAAATATTTGTATCAATTTCTTTAGGAGTAGTTAAAACAAATTTAATGAAATCCTTCTTAGAGTTGTCCTTGAATTGTCTCCAATTCATTAAGGGATAACTACTATCTTTTAATTCTGAATTTCTCCAATAATCAAAATCAAAAAGTATCTTTAAATCTCTTGGATATTTTGAGAACGGTTCTCTGCTTCCTAGATATACCAAATCAGCTGAAATTTCATTATGTGTGAAATTATCGCTTTCATTTTGATATTCGTATCCAATTTGATAAAGCCCAGATAAATTTAATTTTGCATTACTGAAATCCGCAAAAACAACAGGAGGATTATTGCCACCAATATTTAGGATAGCTTCGGAATTTGCGAGAACATCCTCTACTTTTCTATAAATAAGCTTGGATGGTTGAGAATATTTGATAATCTCTCGAGCCACTGGAATTTCAAACTCTGGTTCTTCTGTGAGAGAAACTCGGATAGTATCACCAATCCCTTCACTCAACAAAGTACCAATTCCAATAGCAGACTTAATTCGCCCATCCTCTCCCTCGCCGGCTTCAGTAACTCCAAGATGAATTGGATAATCCATATTTCTATGTTTCATCACTTTAACAAGCAAACGATTTGCATCTATCATAACTTTGGGATTACTTGCTTTCATAGAAAGTACAATATCGTGGTAATTTAGCTTTCTGCAAATATCAACAAACTCCATTGCAGCTTCAACCATACCTTTAGGTGTATCACCATAACGAGTCAATATTCTGCCTGATAAAGAACCGTGATTAACTCCAATCCTCATTGCAGTATTGTGTTTTTTGCATATCTCAACTAACGGAGAGAATCTCTCAAATATCAGGTTTAACTCAGATTTATATTCTGTATCAGATAATATTTTATTGTTTTTATTTTTATCTGAGAAGTTACCAGGATTAATTCTAACCTTTTCAACAATCTGTGCAGCAATTTCAGCAGCTTTTGGAGTGTAATGAATATCTGCAATAAGTGGAGTTACATAACCAAAGCGAGAAAGTTCTTCCTTTATATCAGTAAGATTTTCTGCTTCTCTCAAACTTGGGGTTGTTATGCGGACATATTCGCATCCTGCATCAATCATTCGGATGCTCTGCTTAACTGTTGCAGAGGTATCCATTGTGTCGGTTGTTGTCATCGACTGAATACGAATGGGATTTTCGCCACCAAGTGGAACACCTCCGATGTTTACAACTCTAGTATTTCGTCTTCTCAAATTATTTTACCACTCATTGAAAGCATCAAGGCATTCATAAATATTTACCTGTTCTTCACATTCGGGAGGTAAATCTATAATATTAGTTATTTCCGACCAAGCCGATTCTATTTCATCAGTTCTTACAAAAGTCTGCGCCCGTAGGAGATAAATATTATCTACATTGATTCTCTCATCGTGTGCAAAATTGTAATTTGGACTGATTATTAACAATTCCTCTGAACCGGTTAACAACGAATCTGAGTAAGCAATAGATTCCTCAAGTAGAGTAGAATCATTTGGATTGTTATAATAACTAACTTCTGCTTTTATAGAGAAGTAACTTAAAATTACAATTTGTCCAAACAAAGCATCATAATATATTGAACTAGCTACATCATCGGTAAACTCTGAAACAGCATTTTTAAAATTGGCCTCTGCATCAATTCTGTAGTCTTCTCGCAAATTATATTGTGAATATCCAGGTGAATTATTAGCGTGATATACATTTGACCATCCCATTCCCAAATGAGCTTCTGTTACATTTTCTGAGTTATTGTTTTCAAACAAATCTATGGCTTCTGAAAAGAAACCTTTGGACTCTTCATAATTCCCTTGCTCAAATTCATACCAACCGGAGTTAATGTAAAATCTATAATTGATATCTTCTTGTTCAGAAAAATAATCACAAGAAACTGAAAGTAAAGATACTATAATTATAAATAATCTCATTTCAACACCATTATTTTTTCTGTTTGAGTAAAATCAGCAGTATTCAACTTCACAAAGTATAAACCTGAACTTATCGGAATATTCTCGTTTTGATAAAAATTCCAGTTAACTTCGTGATACCCTTGAGATTGAATATTGTCAAATAAAGTTACAACTTCTCTTCCTAAAATATCAAATACTTGAATTGTAATATTCGATTTTTCCGGTAAAGAATATCTAATAACAGTTGAACCATTTGCTGGATTTGGATACACTGAAATCAAAGAATATTCATCTGGTATCGGTTCTGTGATGGATTCGTCTAGAAATACTGCAAAAGAACCTAATTTGCAAATTTGCGCAGTAATCGTACCAGACTCATATCTGGAGTTAACTCTCTCCCACTTATTGTTAATAAATTCCATAATTTGAAATTTCCAAGTTTGTATATCTGTAGATAAATAATCTTCTGGAATTTCAAAAGTTAACGAAACAGAATTATTAAACTCAGTTTTTACTGGAGAAATAGTTACAGTAGGTATTATCTGGTAATTTTCGGATTTGTCCAATGAATTTTGAATTTCCTTTTCGACAACTAAAATACCAGTTTCGGAATCTAATGAACCTGCTGGAATTGCTATTTTAGCAGTGCCTGATGGGGAGATAACTTTCTCAAAATATCTAGGTAAAACTAATTTATAATAAACAGAGTCTTGTGTTCTCCCATAATTCTGAACTCTATCTCTTCCCTGAAAAATAAGGGTAGTTAGTCCTGTATCAATAAAAGAACTTGCAATATGATAAATATTCTCAGCTGTTCCTTCCAAAGCATAATATTGTGGATAGTTAGCAGTATTAACCCAAATTTCAATCTTTTCATCTAAATTATCGTGGATAACCATTTCTTCAGAAGATTCAACATATAAATCAAAATACTCGGATATAAGCTCATTTTGGTGGATATAAAATTCCCCCTTTGGAAGAACTAAATCTAACAGAATTTCGTTAGTTGTGTTGCTAAATTTAATTGGATCATTTCCAAAAACATCATTTTCAAAGTTTTGACAAAGAACTCTCCAATAATATTGTGTATTGCCTGATAAATCTAGGACAATCGTTGTATCATTAGGATTAAAATCACTTCCAAGATAAGCTATCAAACTATCAGACAAATCTACTGACCAAAATGCATAAGTTGAGTCAGACAATATCTCTGTATTACAAACTTCATTAGCGTTAAGATGATTGTTACAAAATTCAGATGAATCGAATAATTCATCAGGAATAGTATCTTTTAATACAATTGTAAAATCACTAGTGTTATTGACCAATTCTAATCGATAGTTCAAGTTGAATTGTTTATCATTATTCAAACCTGCGTCAGTATCAATATCATAACTTCTCTCCCAAATAAACAGGAATTTCTCAGGTTCTTGTTCTGTCTGCGGTTCATCTTTAACTGGGAGTCTATATACAAAATTAGCTTGAAGAGAATCATAAAAGAAAACAGTAGAATCGAGAGGGTATTCTTGCAGATTTGATAATAACTGAAATTCTATTGGAATGTCATTGACTTGCTGAACCTCTATAAAGAATGTTTGTGTATATACAGCATTAGAATCATCAGTACAATTTACAGTGATACTATCAATTCCGTTCCAATCTGCTAATAACGAATCGATTACAAAACTATCATTTTCAGGAGTAAACCATAAATGCATTGGGTTTGTAGTATAGTGAAAATCCCAAACTAAACTATCCAAAGAAAATGGATTAGAATTTAAAATTGTGTCTGCATCAATATCATAATAATCTATAAAGACATTCGCTGAAGTTGTATCTTCTAAAATATTATCTCCATTATCATCAAAAGTAATCGAATTTATAAAGGGTGCATCATTTATTTGATTCACTATTAGTGTAAATACATCAGTAGTGGAATCTATACCATCATTTGCTGTAATTGTAAATTCTTGAATGCCGTTTCCATTTTCTATCGGATGAATTTCAACTTCACCAGATGTTGAGTCAAAAGTAATCTCTGCAAATTGAACAGACAATGGCTCTATAGCAAAAATAATAATCTCATCAATTTCATTTTGGGGAATATCAATAGATTCAACTTCTACTTTTCGGAAATCCTCGAAGTCTTCATTAACAGTAATATCTCCACTCAAAGAAAATGTAGGTGGATCGTTGACAGAAATGACTGAAAAATAAATTGTTGCTAGTTCGCTAGGTTGAGGATCATATTCGCCATTGCTGTTACCATCATCAACTACATAAAAGGTTAACGAGTCATCTCCAAAGAAATTAGGATTTGGGTTAAAGATAATCTCAGGTGTAGTTCCTGACAAATAACCATTCACAGTACTATCTTGAATAAAATAAGTTAAATAATCAAGTTCGACTGGATCTTCTCCTGTTAATAGAATACTTAGTATAACATCTTCTTCTGTTTCAAATTCAGCAGAAATTGCTATTGGGGAATCGTTTACAGAATAAACCATTATCTCACCCTGTGCGATATTTGAATTTTCATTGCCGTCAAATGCTCGATATGTAAAACTATCACTACCAAAATAATTATTATTGGGGATATAAGAATTTCCAATAATCTGCCCGTTTTGCGGATGATCAACAACATAGTATTCTAAGTTGTCGTTTTCTACATCATTTCCAGAATAATGGATTTCAATTGAAATATCCTCATTAGTTTCTATTAGTAAATCAGTTACTACTGGAGCATCATTAATAGCAACAATCGTAATTAATACTTCAGTAATTTCCGAATACATATTACCATCAAATGCTTGATAAGTAAAATAATCTTCACCATTGTAATTTTCATTAGAAGTATAAGAAAAAGTACCGTCAGCTTGAAATTCAATATTACCATTTTGAGTTTCAGAAACAATTACTGCAGATAAATATTGCATATCTGGATCAGAGTCATTATTCAAAACACCAATTTCAACTAAGTTAACAATCAATTCTACATCCTCATCTGTTTCGTAGAAATCTGATACAGATTCAGGAGGATCGTTAACGGAAAATACAGTAATAACACATTGAGCGATATTAGAATAATCTGACCCGTCAAATGCTCGATATGTAAAACTATCCATTCCATTAAAGTTCTCATTCGGTAAATAGGAATTTTCAATAATTTGACCGTTTTGAGCATAATCTACAATATAATACTCTAATTCATCGTTTTCTATATCACTTCCTAAAAAAGGGATTTCAATTGAAATATCCTCATTAGTTTCTATTAGTAAATCAGTTACTACTGGAGCATCATTTACAGAATTGATAGTAATTATGACTCCTGTCGCTTCGGAATACAAACCACCATCAAATGCTAGATATGTGAATGAATCTTCACCATTGTAATTTTGATTAGGAGCATAACTAAATGACCCATCACTAAACAGTTCCAATTGGCCATTTAGTGTGCTTTCTACTAGTTCAGCTGAAAGGTTATCACCATCTCCATCATAATCATTAATTAAAACTCCTGGAGAACCCTCGCTTATTGCTTCATCCTCCATAACAAAGTAAGAATCAGTAATTGCCATAGGTGGATCATCTACTGAAGAAATAGTAATGTTGACTTCTACAATATTAGATTGATCTTGGCCATCTGACACATAATAACTAAAATGATCATTGCCAAAATAATTTGAATTTGGATTGTAGGTAAATGATCCGTTCTCGTTGACATTAAGTGTACCGTAATTTGTTGAAATTTCTAATTGAATAGATAATACATCATTTTCGATATCATAGTCATTTTCCAATAAACCTGGTGTATCAACTTGCAATTCTTCGTCTTCATTTATTATATAATCTTCACCAACAGCAATTGGTATATCATTAATTGAAACAACACTTATATTTATTGTGCCTATATTTGAATATTCTACCCCATCCCAAGCACGATAGTCAAATGAATCTTCTCCATAATAATTATTATTTGGTGTATAAATACCATCTTGAAAAGTTCCATATTGAGGAGAAGATGTTATTTCAAAAGTCAAAGGATCATTTTCAAAATCTGAACCTGTTAGTGTAATTTCAACAAAAGAATCCTCATCTACACTATAAATATCATCAATTACTTGTGGAGCATCATTTACTGGATTAATTGTAATTGTAACTGTTGCAGTATCAGATTCTGTACTATCAAATGTTCTATAGGTGAAAGTATCTATCCCATTTATATTTTCGTAAGGAATATATGTAAATGCACCATTTTCTTCTAGATTTAGAGTCCCTAAAGTTGCAGATTGTACTAGTAATGCTATAAGTGGATTATCACCAGAGTCGTTTTCCAAAACTCCAGGAGTTTCAACCTGTAGTATTTCATCTTCTAAAACAGAATAAAAATCATCATTAGCTACTGGAGTTTCTTGTGCAAGCAACCATCCAGTAAAATTGATAACTAAAATCAGTATGATATATTTCGGAATTAATCTCATTTCACTATGATAAATATGCACATATTTTAGTCAATAATCAAAACAACAATCACATTATTTCTGGATTAATATTCTGTAAATTATACACTATTTTAGCTTACTAACATCTTTAACATTATTATATGCTCTAGAGATTTCATATCCAACTACTCCAGTTGCAACTGAGACATTCAAGCTCTGTTTAACTCCGTGCATTGGGATTTCAACTGAAAAGTCTGATAATTTAATTAACTCATCAGATACTCCAGTTACTTCGTTCCCAACAATAAAACAAATTGGGAAATCCCATTTAGTTTCATAGATTGAATTCGATTTACTTGTTTGTTCTAATGCAACCAATTGAACACCATTATTTTTTAGTTTTTGAGCAATCTCAATCGGATTTTCGTAATGCTCCCAAGGTACTGATTCTTCGGAACCTAATGCAACTTTGTGTAAATCATCTCTTGGAGGATATGCTGTATAGCCTGACAAATACACCATTTCTGCACCAAATCCATCTGCTGAACGAAAAATTGAACCGACATTATGTACTGATCTAACATTCTCAACTAATATCGAAACTGGAACTCGAGGTATGAACTTAAGTTCTCCCAAAGTTGGTCTTGCCGCCTTTAGTTCATCATTTGTTCTTTTTATAGTTTTCATTTTCAGTACCTTTTTGTTTCGGATTGAGTAAAATATTACGCAAATTTTAGTAGTATATTTTACAGGTATTTTGTCTATTACAGAAAATACTGTTTATGGATATTAGTAAATTATTAACTTAAAAGAAAATTTATGAAAAAAATCGACATTCATTATCATCTATTAATGGAAAAACCACATACACATTTATTTACTGTGCAAATTAGTTTAACTGGTTTATCTGAATCTTATCAAATTTTTTCTATGCCAGTATGGACGCCCGGTTCGTATTTAGTCAGAGATTTCTGCAAAAATGTGCAAAATGTATCTGCATACTCCAAAAACAAATCTCTAAATGTTACTAAATTAAACAAAAACACTTGGCGAGTTGAAACCAATAATAATAAGAAAATCACATTAAAATATCAAGTATATGCTTTTGATTTGACTGTTAGAACAAGTTTTCTCGATATTGATCACGCAATGATTAATGGTGCTAGTGTTTTCATGTGTCCAAATGGTTTTGAGCATAATAGAGGAATGCTTACCCTCGAACCATATTTTGAATGGAGCAAAGTAACTACAGAACTTACTCCCGATAAAGGAGATAAACACAGATTTCAAATTGAAAATTATGATCAATTAGTGGATACGCCAATCGAACTTGGAAATCAAATTATTGAATCATTCAAAGCTTCCGGAATAAATCACGATTATGCGATAATTGGAAAAGGAAATCCCGACTATAAAACAATCTTAGATGATTCAATAAAAATACTTGAAGAAGCTCATAAAATATTCAGAGATATTCCTTATGATCATTATACTTTTTTTCTATATCTAACCGACAATGCTTACGGAGGATTGGAGCATAAGAATTGTTGTTCTCTCATTTATGACAGATGGAAGTTTACTAAACGAGAAGATTACATCAAATTTATGGGTTTGGTTTCACACGAATATTTTCATGTTTACAATGTAAAACGAATTCGTCCCAAAGAACTAGGTCCATTTGATTATAGCAAAGAAAACTATACCAATCTACTTTGGATTGCTGAAGGAATGACAGCGTATTATGATAATCTTCTTCTTAGAAGGTCGTCAGTTATAAACACTGAAGAATATCTCAAATTACTTGCTGACGATATTCAAAGATATGAAGCGATACCAGGTAGATATGTTCAATCTGTCTCTGAATCTTCATTTGATGCGTGGATTAAATTATATCAAAGCAATGAGAATACTATCAATTCTACAATTTCATATTATCTAAAAGGAAGTTTGATTGCTCTTGGGTTGGATTTTTCAATACGGAAACACACAACAAATACTAAGTCTTTAGATGATGTTTATAAAATATTATGGGACAATTACAAAAAAACAAATAACGGTTTCTCGGAAGACGATTTCATAAATATTTGTGAACAAGTAGCCGGATGTTCATTAGAAAATATCTGGACTATCGTTCATTCAAAAGAAGAATTTGATATTGATAAAATCCTATCATCAGCAGGCTTGATTACTTTGAGAGAATACAAAGACAAAAAAGATGTTAACAAGTCTACGATCGGTATAATATTTGATGAAGATAAATTAATCATAAAACAGATTTCTGCACAATCTCCAGCTTATTTAGGTGGTTTGAATGTTAAAGATGAAATGATTGCTGTAAACGATATTCGTTTAACTCCAAAAAATGTTAAAGAACGAATTTCATCACTATCAATTGAATCGGAATCTAATTTTACCGTAAATCGTGATGGATTATTGAGAAATATTCAAATCTCCCCAATAAAGTTACCGAAGAATAAATATTCAATAGTTCCCATGAAAAATGCTGATAAACTACAAAAGTCAATCTATGAAAATTGGTTAAACGAATCGTGGAATAATGGAAAATAATAAACTAAGCAATTCAGTTATAATTTTAGCTAATGGAGAATTCCCAAATCATCCAATCCCATTTAAACTGCTTGAAGAAACACAACTAATTATCTGTTGCGATGGAGCTGTAGATAAATTGTTAAAACTCGACAAAACTCCGGATTTTATTATCGGTGATATGGATTCAATCTCTAGAGTTACTAAAGAAATGTTTGAAAACAAAATTATAGAAATCAATCGTCAGACAGATAACGACTTGAGCAAAGCCATTAAATGGTCAGTTGAAAATGGTGTTAAAGAAATAACAATCCTTGGGGCTACAGGAATTCGCGAAGACCATACATTAGGAAATCTTTCACTAATTCAAAATCTGAAGTACAGAATAAAAATTCAAATTGTAACTAATTTTGGAATATTTACTTTAGTCCAAAATAACCAAACTTTTGAGAGTTTTGTTGGACAGCAAGTATCAATTATCGCAGATAATCCAACTATCAAAATAACTTCAAGAAATCTAAAATACCCATTGAATGATACTAAACTAAAACATTTACATTTAGGAACTCTTAACGAATCAATCTCTGACAATTTTGCAATAGAAATTTCTCAGGGAAATATTCTAGTTTTTCAATCGTTTATTGATTGTGACTAAATGTAATATCTGTCTTTATCCACATCGTCTCTTAAAATACGCAATTCTTCTTGAGTTGGTGGAGTATTCTCCCCTATCTCATCAGGAATTATAATCTTAAATCCAGTATTTTCAACTACATCATCAACAGTTACACCAGGATTTAGAGCGAGTAATTTCATCCATTTTGTTTCTTCATCAAACCCAAAAGTGCATAGTGAAGTTACAACTCTGTATGGTCCAGTGTTAGGTGCTAATCCAGCTTTTTCTCTAGCATTTGGTCCAGATAAATAACCCGGAGTTGTGATAAAATCTACTTTTGGAATAAATCTTCTTTTATCGTGTTGCATAATAATGATTGTTTTCCAACATGTAGATCCAACATCATTTGCTCCGCCTGAACCCGGTAGCCTAACTTTCGGATTATCGTGGTCATCTCCAATTATTGTAGAGTTCAAATTACCATACATGTCAATTTGTGCACCACCCAAAAAACCGTATTCTACAAAACCTCGTTGAGCAGTTTCCATAATATCACAAATTCCTGCGGCAGCGAGTCCTTTGTTAAATGTCCTCATATCACCAACTGCTAAGGGAAGCTTTTCTAATTGAGCTCCCATCCCACCAAACTCAAATATTGAGATTAAGTTTGGTGCGTGCATTTTTTGAGCAAGAGATGCCGCCAACATCGGAATTCCTGTACCAATGAAACAAGTTGCATTATCTTCCATTAGTCGCGCACTAATAGAAATTAACAATTCTGAAGGATTATATTTTGTCTCACTCATTACTTATTCCTCTCAATTTTCAAAGATTTGAGTTTGTCTTTTCCTACTAAATCCAAATATTCATCGTGACTTTCTACATTGTAAATCCACTTATCTAAATATGCTTTTGTTTTATCAACATCTTTTGAGTCTGAATAATAAGATTTTATATGTTCTTCATCTCGTTCGTATTCATAAGTCATTTCACCTGGATGTGAGCCAAATGGTGCTTCTACAACAGCATCAACAAGATAATATGGGATTATCGTTTTTTCTGGATTGGATCTGATAACATCCTCATCAACAATTTCTTCAGCTGAAATAATCAGTCGTTTGGATGCTCTTGCCATTTCCTCTGCAAAACCTGATATTCCATCAATCTGAGCATTACCAAATTTATCTGCACGGGAAACATGAATTATTCCAACATCTAGGATAAGTGCAGGAAGCAATCCAACGGTATCGCCAGTAAACGGGCATTCCACAGCTTTGGCTGAACTGTATTTAAATGTATCAGTTCCAAGCATTACTTTTGTTGGGATGAACGGAACACCCATAGCAGTTGCTTTAAATCTCCAAGACAGTGCCGCATTTGACCATTCAACGATATTTTCGACATATCCGCCTTCAACAGCTCTACGAAGATTTGATGACAATCCGTAAACTTCTAAGCCAATGTAGGTCCAATCTAATTCCTTAACTGAATTTGATGCTGCGAGTAAATCTGACTCAAAAACTCCCTGTCCGGCACATCTAAGTCTTTTGTAACCTTGCCTAATAATTTCTCGAGTTAAAGACATTGGTGCACGAACGGTTCCGTAAAGCTCAATTCCCAAATAATCACCATCCTTTAGAAACTTACTTATGGCTTCAGATTCTGACATTATTTTATCGATTAACTCTTTCGATTTATTTTCACGATTCCATTGTCTAAAAGCATCTAAATCAGGTTTTTGTATTAGCTCTTTTTGCCCTTCAGCAACAATTTTCATATCTACCCTCATTTATTGTTTTAACTTTTACTTTGTTTTTTTTTCAGTTTTAGCAGATTGCTTTCTACCCCGAGACTTCTGTGGTCTTTTCTTTGTAGAGGATCTCACACTAGAAATTCTACCGTTATTCATTGTTACAAAAACCGAAGTTGTCTTTTTAAGCATCTCAGGATTAAGAGTTGATACAATTATTGTAACTCCGTCGTAATTACTTTTTCTATACAAAATTCTAAGTAAAATATTCATTGAATCAGAAGATAAATGTTGTTCAATTTCATCGATTATCAGAATTTTAGTATCTGCTGCAATTTGTGCCGCTAAAATAACCCACCTAAATTGCCCTGGTGTAAGCGATTTCATTTTTATATCCAATAATTTTTCGATTTCCATTTTTGTTGTGATGTTTTTTAGCCGTTTCTCTACATATTTTTTTCCGTGAGAATATTTTCCAATTGTTTTCTCGATGTAACTTTTTACAGTTCCTCTAGGAGGTTTAGTCTCTTGAGGAACAATAGCAATATTATCCAAGAGTTCTTTTTTTGATAATTTCTTTGTGTTTTGACCGTCAAATCTGATATCCCCAGAATTGTATTTCATTTCACGAGACATTAGTTTGAGTAGTGCAGTTTTCCCTGAACATGGAGCTCCTGATATAGTATAAACAGTTCCTCTATGAACTTCAAAATTTTTGATTTCAAGAATCTTTTTTCCGCTTTTTTGTGATATTACATTTTTAATTTCAAATAGTGGTATTTGCATAGCTTAACCTTTCTTTAGTGTATTTATAAAATTTAACAGAACATTATTCATATTAAATCTCTTTTACCTTTTCGTGGTATCTCAAAGGATTCAAGTAGTGTTTTAAATAATGTTCCACTCTTATCTATGTTTGTTGTTTATATGATAATGAAAATCTAGTAAATAATGAAATTACTTTCACATTTCACTCCAATCATTCTTTTTCAAGTGAAAATCACAGTGTTCTCGTAAAACACAATCCTTGCAATTTGGATTATCTACAAAACAAATTTCTCTTGCAAATCTCTTCAAATTACGGAATAGAAAATAATCTCGACCAATGGGGATATAAGAATTTATCAAATCAAATGTCTCGTTCAAAGATAAACCTCTTTGAACAATTCCCATCCGTGCAATAGTTCTCTGAATCTCTGTATCAACCGGAAAAATATCTCTCTCTAATGTTTCACATAACATCACAGAAATCGAGTTAATCTCAATCATGTCTATCGAAGTGAGTTCATTGATAATATTCTCAGAAGACCATTCAGATAACTTTTGTAGCGAATATTCACCAAAAGTCTGTTTTGCCCAATGCAATACACCAATTAGTGTTTGTATCTTATGATCATAGAATTTTACAGATTGTATAGTATTTTTGATTTCTTGAATGGACGATTGAGCAACTTTATCCCAAGTTTGATATTTTGATAATAAAACAACACTTGCTTTATTCTGATCAATAAGATCGGATAAAACTGTGTTAATTAAACTTTCCAAAGGATCAATCTTAGGATAAAGCACACTCCACCCTTCTCCTTCGAAAAAGGTAGTAAAATACGCTATTTTATCTTGTCGAACCATTTTCGTCCATTCTTCATCGGACGAAAAGCCATAAGGATTTGAATCGCTTTATGTTAGGATTCTAATGACTCCAAATATCGTTCTGCATCAAGTGCCGCCATACATCCAGAACCTGCGGCTGTTACCGCCTGTTTATAAACTGTATCTTGTATATCTCCTGAGGCAAAAACACCTTCCACTGAAGTTTTTGATGAATCCGGTTGAGTTTTAACATATCCCATATCATCTAATTTGATTTGGTTAGTAAACAAATCTGAATTTGGTTTATGCCCAATCGCAATAAAAACACCATCGCATTCAACTGTAGAAATCTCACCACTTTTAGTATTTTTAAGTTTTACTCCTGTGAGACCTACGCCTTTTGATTCACCAACAAATTCATCGATAACTGAATTCCATAACACATCGATTTTTGGATGTTTCATTACACGATCTTGCATAATTTTAGACCCACGCAATTCATCTCTTCGATGCACAATACTAACACTGGAAGCAAATCTAGTAAGGTAAACAGCTTCTTCTAATGCTGTATCGCCTCCACCTACAACTAAGACTTTTTTGTCTTTGTAAAAGAATCCGTCGCAAGTTGCACACGCAGAAACTCCGAATCCCATTAATTTGGATTCAGATTCCATTCCGAGCAATCTAGCTGATGCTCCAGTAGCAATTATTACAGATTGAGTTTTATATTCTTCTCCACCTGCCCATACTTTAAATGGTTTTTGTGAAATATCTACTTTTTCAACATTTGCAAAATGAGTTTCTGCACCAAATTTCTGTGCTTGCTTCCTCAATAAGTCCATTAATTCCGGACCAGTAACTCCTTCGGGGAAACCGGGAAAGTTTTCAACATCAGTTGTGATGGTTAATTGACCACCCGGCTGTAATCCTTCAAACACCAAAGGTTCAAGATTTGCTCTCGCAGTATAAATCGCAGATGTTAATCCTGCAGGTCCAGAACCAATGATAATGACTTTTCGTTCCATATTAATTCCTTGTCTTTATTACAATAGTCTATCTATAATGGAAGTGATTTCTTCCTTAGAAACTGCTCCAATTAGCTGTTCCTCTACTTTACCATTTGAAAAAATTAAAAGACTAGGAATACTTCTAATACTATACTTTGCTGCAATAGTAGGATGATGATCTACATTAACCTTACCGACAACTGCTTTCCCATCATATTCTTCTGCAATTGAATCAACTGTCGGTCCAAGTGCAATACACGGACCGCACCACTCTGCCCAAAAGTCAACCAATGCTGGTTTATCTGAATTTAGGATTTCAATTTCAAAATTATCATCAGTCAATGTTTTCGTAAAATCTCCCATTATTTCTCCTTTTATTCGGGTTGAATTATCATTTACAGCAATTAAACAACCCTCTAATTTATTTCAAATAGCTAATTCTATCCGATTACTTTTTACAGATATCATTATTTATTTTTTGATGAGTAAAATAATGAAAGGTTACAATTATTCGCGACAATTACCCAGAACCCAGCTAATACTTTTACATTTCAACTGCAGTAAGGTGCTTGGAGCAAATAACATTTAGCTTTTTCAAATCAAAAAATAATAACATTTGAGTTAAAAAAAGGGTGTGAAATTTCACACCCTTTATCATCTGCATAAATACTTCATCAACATCAAACTAATGAAGTACTAATTATATTACTCAAACTACATTAGGAATACAGCAGCTTCTCCGTTAATCTCAATAGTGCCCTCTACATCAGATGTTGCAGTAATGTAATAACTTTTTGGCCCTGTCTTAGTGACTTCACTTATTTTAATTTTATGAACAATATCAGATTTTTTTGTAACAAGTTTTGGCATTTCAATATTTAAAGAAGTTGGCCATATTTTTAATTTTTCCGGACCTAAAGGATTATATTTTAGGCCCAACCTATGACACATATACACATACAACATCTTCTGTAAATGAACTAGCGCCGTCACAAATATCAAATGGTTTGGACTCTTCGCCATTAGAGTAAAATATTTTCTATCGAATACAGCTTCAATTCCATCCTCCAAAATTCGATACTCTTTTATAAACAATGTTTCTTCAACTTGCATCCCAGGCATCACATTAAACGAAATATGGTTTTTCGTGTTTTCTTTATAAACATGTATTGGTGATCCATCTTGTTTAGTTTTTACAAAACTGTTTTGTGATACATCATTAAATATAGCTTGTCTATTGCTACTCATAGTTCATGTTTCCTTAATTTATTTGTGGGTATGTCTTGGAATAGGAAAAAACATATTAGTATGTTTGATATATTCAATATATTTCGGGAATTGTGTTTTTAAAACACTTTCCTCTTTAATCGCTGAGAAAAGATAGTAAATGCTCAACACTCCAACATTAAACAAAATCCAGTAAGATCCAGTTGATAAAAACATTCCTAACAATAATACTACATTTGCGAAATATATTGGATGCCTTGCGTATTTATACAGTCCCTCCTGAACGATATCTGCTGGTACAAAAGAATCAAAACAAGGACTATAATGTACTCCAAGAGTAATTTTTGAAGAAACAAACATCATTAATCCTAATACTGCAATACTTAAGCCGAAGTACAACAAGAATATATTATTGTGAAATTCAAAAAACACTCTTTCATTAGTGATGTATGAGCCAATACTTACAATGATAGTAGAAAATTGAATGTATCTATATACGAACTTAAAACTACTCGGAGATTTAATTTTCTTTTTCTTGTTTCTGGCATAAACCCGATTTTTATGATTATAAAATACCGCTGAAGTTGTTGCCATTATAATTACAAAGCAAATAGCAATTAAGGTATCCATATGTAAATCGGGTATTGCTGACAATATTCCCGCATAACCAGAATTGATTATATCCATCAATTCTCCCGCTATAAGAATTGTACTTAATATAACTAACGATAATACAATTCTTCTCTTTTTTGTTTTCTTTCTATTCATGATATCCTCCTACCCTTTGAATTTTTCAATCAATTTTTGTTCGTTCGGAATTTTCTATCAATCCTCGTTCAACTAGCCAATCCTCAAAAATCTTTAATATTTGATTATTCATATTTCGATAACCTTCACTAGCAAGATTCCTTAATATTTTCCAGACCCTGTCTGGCAATCTTACCGAACTTACACTGTAATCTGTTTCTTTCTTCCGTGCCATATATTTTATGCTAACTATAATTAACTTATTATAACTTCCTGCAACTATATTAAACATATTGTAACATATAATGCAAACATTATTTAGTATTTGTTTTGTGTAATTAAGTTTATCGACGAGTTTTGCAGAACAACCACAAATAAACTTTGCATTGTATTTAGGTGAGTTGATTAAGTTTTGCTATGATTTTTGAGGTAAATAATCAAATTCTTACGGAATTATTACTTTTGGTGCTGTATACTGAAATGCACTTTAGATTTAGGATTCCATTTTCTCGTTACTTTAAAAATGAACCTGAAATACTTGCAGATATTCCATTTAGAATTGATCAAAATGAAAATATTCCAATCTTACTTTTGATTAAAGATTCGGACAAACACCCTTTGTACCTAGATCGCATCGAAATCTCAATTCTAAAAAATGATTCTATAATATATAAAAATGAAATTGAATTTAATTTAATAATATCTCAACTTTGGTGGTTCAAAACTATTTACATTCCACGAGGGAATATGAATAATAATGTTGATATAACCGTAGAATATTATTATAAAATCAATGGGAAGAATTGCAATTGCATAAATCATAATCTCAATCTACTCTCCCCTACTCCACTCAAAGTATATTTATCTGAAGGTTCTTATCCAAAATGCTCAACCGTACAGTGGGTAGATTTACATTACCATAGCAATTTTACTGAAGATATGGTTGAATTTGGTGCTCCACTAGAGTCTGTATTGAACACAGCAAAATCAATGGGTATTCATTCAATTGCTTGCACTGACCATTCTTATGATTTAGACGATAAAATTGGATCTTGGGTAGAAGCAGATCCACAACTTGAAAAATGGGAAATATTACTTAAGGATGTTTCAAAGCTAAATAATGAGCGAAAATTCGCTCCATTTATTATTCAAGGAGAAGAACTTTCACTTCACAATGCAAAAAAACGTAACGTCCACTTACTCGTACTTAACAACAAAGTATTCTTGTCTGGACAAGGAGATAGCGCGGAAATACCTTTTAATTTCAAAAGTGAGTATAATTCTAAGACCCTAAAAAATAAATTAGAATTAAATTCTCTTTGTATCGCTGCACATCCTCTTGCTCCAGTTCCTTTCAAGCAATGGTTGTTAGTTAAGCGAGGTAAATGGGAGATCGAGGACCTAACCAAAGATTACATTGTAGGTATGCAAATATTAAATGGAAGTATAGATATTGGATTTAGAAGAGGTATGCAAAAGTGGACTTCGTTGCTTTTACTTGGTTACAAAAAATATATCTACGCTGGTAATGATGCACATGGGAACTTTAATATATTTCGCCAAATAAGCACTCCGATGCTGTCACTTAAAGAAAAGGATGAGCAAGTATTTGGAGAATGCCGTACCGGATATTTTCCAAATGAAAAGCACAATGTAGATTCTGCAATTGAAACATTAAGAAATGGAAATTGTTTTATTACAAATGGTCCTTATCTAAAAATTAACTTTATTTCTAATGATCAAATATTTCCTATGGGCTCTGAGGTAATAGCAGAAAAAGGAATTCTAGAAATTATCTCTAAATCATCAGAAGAATTTGGTAAGATTACTAAGTTGCTAATTTTTAAAGGAATTATCGGTAATAGATCTGAAATGTTGATTTATAAAAAAGCACCAAATACATTGAATTTTCAAAATAATATATCTATAGAAATAAATGATTATTCATATTTGAGAGCAGAAATTGAGTCGGTTAATTATAGAGGACAACGAGTTGCACTAACTAATCCGATTTGGATAAAACCAAAATAACCACCACAATGCCATTTGAATTAACTACAAAGAGCTGATGTCACCCTTACCCACTCTTAGAACGACTATTTCATTTCCTGTTAAATCTAAAACCGTTGATGGATCTGAATAACTGATACCTTCAGAAAATACCAATGGGATAGTGTGGTTAAAGTTTTCCTCTATAATGTTAGGGTCAGAAAATTCTATTTCATCCTTCGTTGAAAAGGTTGTTGAAATTATCGGTTCACCAAATTCTTCGACTATTGTTATAGCAAAAGTATTATCTGGAATTCGAATACCAACTGTTTTCTGTTTGGTTTGCAGTAATTTTGGGACCTGGTTTTTGGCAGGTAAAATAAATGTGAAAGGTCCTGGAGTCAAATACTTCATTATTTTATAAGCAAAATTGGATGTATTTGCGTATTCTGAAATTTGAGAAAAATCGTGGCAAATGAAACTAAGTGGTTTCTTTTTATTCATTCCTTTAATTCGATATATTTTCTCAATGGCATTTTTGTTATGAATATCGCAACCGAGACCATAAAGTGTATCAGTTGGATAAACAATCAATTCACCATTTTTCAAAGCATCTGTTGCCATTTTTATGTGCCTTGGATTAGGAGTTTCTGAGTGTACCTGAATTAACATAGTAGATTACTTTTTATCATTTTCCTTCTCTGCCTACAATGAATTTAATTAGATTCTTACTATTCAAACAATGATAGAATATTCTGCTGGGTAATCAAAATTTCTCAATTAACTTCTCTACAGTATTTTTGTCAGAGTCAAATTCTTCTTCAGTTGGTAAATGTTTTGCGTATTTACATAAATCAGCTCGATCTAGCAAACGATATGTTTCAATTAGGCATTCTTCATCTATTTTACATTCTTTAAGAAATATTTTGAATTCTGAAGTAGTCATCTCGAGTGATTTTATAAAATAAATAGATCCAACATATTCTCTGAAAATATCTGATAATTCTATGAAATATGCTTCAGTTGATTCAGGCGTAATTGGAAATGGGGTCGTTACATTTTGTAACCTTCTTTTACATCGAGTTATTGCAGATTCAAGAGGTGGTTGATATTTTTTTATTTTTTCTAGTGTTTTCTGCCTTCTCTTCCACAAATATATAATAATTACTATGCTCAATATTAAAATACAAATGTAAACCAGTATTAAATCTGTTCCAAGTTTTACATTCTGCATTTCTTTTATTGTTCTGATAGTTGAAGAAGTATCACTCAATACTGAAGAAATAACTATCTTTTGTGGTTTTGTATAGACTTCTTTAACAATTTCACCGTCTTTGATTATTTGAACAGGAATTTCAGGAACAACAACCTCCCCTACTTCCCAAAATGAAAACACATATTTAACAGAATTGTTAAATAGTATTTTATCCAACAAAATTGCATTATCGTTTTCGAACTGAATTTCAGGATAGTTTGCTCCATGGTTATTTGATACTTTAACATCAATTTGAAAAAAAACGCTATCTCCAATTTTTATATTATCTGGAAAGATATTTGTACTTATTTCAATTTTTGCGAATGAAATGCTAAAAAATAAAACTATTATGGATATTCTCTTCAAAGTAGTAAAGCAATACAATTGAAAAGTGCTAATGATAATGTTGGTTTTCACTTTCTTGAGGTTCGCTTGTTAAAAAAATCAACTAAAGGTTCTACATAACTACGATTAGTTTGTATCGGAATAAAATCAATTTGATGTTTCTTAAAGAAAGATGATTGATTATTTAGTTTTGATTTGATTTGTAATTGCATCTTGTTTCGTAATTTATCAGAAGAAGTGTCTATCCAATGATATGTTTGGCTTTCAACATCGTGAATTTTGGTTAAGCCTACATTTGGAATATTTTTTTCGGCATTATCTGTTAAGCGAATACAAACTAGATCGTGTTTTTGATTGATAAGTTGTAGCGGTTTTTTGTAATATTCGTCAATAAAATCTGAAATAAGAAAAACAACTGATCTTCTTTTTAACATTTTAAGCGTATATTCAATAGCAAGCGGAATGTCGGTTTTTCTGTCTTCAGCTTCGTAATATATTAATTCTCGAATTATTTTAAAAACATGAGATTTTCCTTTTTTAGGAGGAACATATTTTTCAATTTGATCTGAAAAAAGTAACAATCCTACTTTATCATTATTTTTGATTGCACTAAAACTTAATATTGAAGCAATCTCAACCATAACATCACTTTTGAGGAAGTCGCCAGTTCCAAAATAGCCTGAAGCACTCACATCAACCATTAACATTACAGTCAATTCTCGTTCTTCGTCAAACTTTTTTATAAAAGGTTTGCCCATCCGAGCTGTAACATTCCAATCAATGTTTCTAACATCATCTCCTGGCTGATATTCGCGAACTTCTGCAAATTCCATACCCATCCCTTTGAAAGCAGAATGATATTCACCACCAAATATGTTGTTTACCAAACGGCGCGTCTTAATTTCTATAAGTTTAACCTTTTTCAGTATGTCAACAGGTAACATTAAAGTATTACTTTAGGTATTTATGGAGTTGGTACTGATTCGAATATTCTAGTGATAATATCATCAGTTGAAACATCTTCAGCTTCTGCTTCGTAAGTAAGTAATATCCGATGTCGCAAGATAGCTCGACCAACTTTTCGGATGTCCTCAGGAATAACATACCCTCGATGTTCCATGAATGCTTGAGATTTAGAAGCAACAGCTAAATATATTGTTGCTCTTGGAGACGCCCCAAAGTCTATAAGTCCAGACAAATCACTTAATCCAAAATTTTTGGGCTCTCTAGTTGCTAACACTAAAGAAACAATGTATTTTTGGATATTTTCAGCCATATGTATTTGATCAACAATTTTACGAGCTTGTAAAATATCTTGAGTGTGAACTACAGGTTTGACTTCTTGGATTTCAGTAATTGTCCCCATTTTCTTTAAAATTGATAATTCTTCTTCTTCAGTTGGATAATCAACCAGTACTTTGAATAAGAATCTATCAATCTGTGCTTCTGGCAACGGATATGTTCCTTCTTGCTCAATTGGATTTTGAGTAGCCATCACTAAAAACGGTTCGTCTAATTTGTAAGTATCATTTCCTATAGTTACTTGTCTCTCCTGCATTGCTTCTAGCAAAGCACTCTGCACTTTTGCAGGTGATCTATTTATCTCGTCAGCTAGGATAATATTTGAAAATATTGGTCCTTTCTTAATTTCAAAACTAGCATCTTTTGGATTATATATTAAAGTACCTAAAATATCAGCAGGTAATAAATCTGGTGTAAACTGAATCCGATGAAATTTAGTGTCAATTGAATCTGCTAATGTTTTGACAGTAAGTGTTTTTGCAAGACCAGGTAATCCTTCCAAAAACACATGTCCGTTTGACAAAACTGCAATTATCATTTTATCAACTAAATCCTCTTGTCCAACAATTATAGCCGATATTTGAGATTTCAGTACATCAATAAATTTAGATTTCTCTTTAATAGTTTCATTAAGAACGGTTAAATCAAATGTTTCCATTAATTATCCTATGATTATAATATCTATGAATTAAGCCTTTTTATCTCAGCAAGAGCTTCTTTTAGACTTTCTAATTCATACTCAACTGATAACACTAATTCATGTTCCGGATAATTTTTGAGAAAATTATTATAATATTCTTCAGCATCAGAATAAGCGTGCAAATTATTGGCGTAAACATAACCTATCATAAACATTGCTTTTGCTGAAAGCGTTGATTCCTCGAAATTATTGAGTACAAGTTGAAATTCTTCAATAGAAATTTCATAATCTTTAACATCATTTAGGTAAATATCACCAATCATAAATTGAGATTCAGGTGCTTTTGGATGTTCCGGGTAGTTGTCAATAATCAGTTTTAGCTCAGTAATGCATTCAGTTATTTTTTGTTCATCTCTGAATTTTTTTGCTGATTCCCAATGATTCAACGGATCACTTGTTGGTTTACATGCAATCATTAAAACCAGTAGTACGATTGTTGTTAAAGTTATCTTCATTACTTCTCCATTTTCTTTATTAAATATTAAGTTCAAGTTTACGCATATTTACTAATTTATATTACAAACATTTTAAAACATATATAACACATCAAACAGAATTGTTGGTTTAGTATTTTTAGCTTCAGGATAAGCAACATCAACTCTTACTGGTCCTAATGGAGTTGAAATTGTAATACCAGCGCCAACATCCCAAGCTAGTCTTGCTTCTAGAATTTCTCTATAATCTGACATTAATTGCCCAGCATCTACAAAAAGTTCTCCACCAATTTTCCAGAATATAGGAAATCGAATTTCAGAATTAAATAAAACTCTAAGGTTTCCTCCATTTGAATTAAAATCTTCAGTTGTTTTCCATCCTCTAAGAGATGTAGAGCCACCAAGATAGAATTTATCATAGAATTGAAGCGACTCAACATTAACTTCTTCTAAAAAACCTATTTTAAAACGATAAGATAGGATAATTGGTGATAGATAGTCAAAATATTGTTTAAACTCGGCGTCAAATTTGTAATGTTGCAATTTGGAAAATTCTATTGTACTCCCGATAGTAGAAGTTGTCATAAAGTATATACCATTTTGAGGATACAGAAAATTTTCAATATCTTCATATATATATGTGAACTTTAAGGAGCTCCTATCTTCAATCTCATAGTTGTTAATATTATCTACATCTGATTTAATGTACTGAAAATTCAAATTTGTTAAAAAACGATAATTTTCTCCACGTACATAAAACAATGAGGTTTCCAGCCCTTGTGTAATCTTTGAATAATTATCGTAGGTTTCGTCATAAAAGTATTTAATCCTAAGTGGAATTCTAAAACCCAGCGTCCATGGCGCTCGCCACACAACTGAAAATTCTTTCTGAGGTAAAGTGAAATCTTCATCTAATTTCACACCAATACCACCTTTAAATTCTAATCTACCTGTTGTATTAAATAGATTACCTGTAGTCCATCTATATTTTCCATTAAAGGTTGACATTGGCGGGGCACCCTCGCCCATCGGAGATTCTTCTTGATCAAATCCAATTCGACCTTCAATTGTTCGATTATTGTATTCACGAATCTTAATATCAATATCAACAAAATCTTCAAAGTTGTTTACAATTTTAGGAATCATCTCAACAGAGCTAAAAACTCCTGATGAAAATATTCTCTTTTGAGATTCTTTAATCGCTACTGAATTATATATATCTTGATAGGAAAAAAGTAATTCTCTCATTACGAACATTTTAGGAAGTTTTTCCAAACCAAAAATAGTAATATTGTTTATTTTATAAGTTATACCTTCAGAGATATTAATCCTCAGAATAACTTTATTATCAATAATTTCTATTTCTTCAACAATTGATATCTTAATCTTACCAAGAACTAAATATCTTTCTTTTAACACAATTAATTGACTTCTAATTTTAACTGGATTGTAAAATTCATTAATGTTATGATCTAATATAGTTTGAATTTTCTGATCAGAAAATAATTTGTTACCAACTATATCAATATTTTGAAGTTTATAGCGTATCCCTTCGTTTATGTGAAATGTAATATTATAATTGTTTTCATCTAATTGATCTGTAATATTATGTACTTGTGCGTCGAGATATCCTTTGGAAAGATAATATGTTTTTAACGCTAACTCATCCACTTTTATCAATTTTGGATTATATTTTGTTTTATTGAATAATTGACGAGATACAGATTTGGTTACTAATACAAGTTCTTTTGATGGAATAGAGTAGTTTCCATCGAATTCTACATTATTTATGTATCTATTATTTGCAGTAAAAGCAATACCAAAATAAAGAAATAATAATAAATACCTAAAATAGTACATTAATACCGATATTTAATTTTATAATTTAGGTGTAAGTATCTATCCTCATCTATCCGACCAATAATTGACATGTTTCTATTTAATCTATATCCTAATTCGTACTCGAAAGTATTTTCCTCGTTATTAACTCCACTCTTAATATTAACATAGGTCTTGTTAGACAGATTCTTGCCAATGTATAAACTTAGACTTGAATCATCGTACCCACTCATTAACGACCCACTGCTATGTACTTGAAATTTATCAATAATAGTATACTTTGTAATGTTCCTCTCAAATTCATTCTCAAGATAATTTGAAACAAAATTCCCTGCTTTATTTATCGCAATCTCATTTTCATCAGATGGTGAATTTCTAAACAACAATAATTCGATGATATCATTCTGCGAGTAACCATGTTCAGATTCTAAAATTAAATTAGGATTATCCAACTCACCTAATAAAACAATATCGACACCTTCACCAGCTACATTCGTACTCGCGTGCAAATCTAATTTTGGTATTGCAGTAGTAGGATCTAAAATAATTGTACCTTCTGTCTGACTATACTCATTACCATTAAAGAAAAAAGTGCCATCAATTACATTCAAATTACCTGAATAACGAAACTTCTCATTCCCTACAGCTGTGATATTCATATCACCTTCTAATACTAAATCTAAATAGTCATTTTCTATTTTTACAATATTTTCCAAAGGAACATGAATGTTATAAACTATGGTTTTTTTGGGATTAATTTTGCGCAGTTTATTATTATCTCCTTTAGCAAATTCTGATGTAACAGTAAAATTATATGGATGAGGAGTAAATTCCCCAGTAATTTTTATAGTATCTTTGCCAGTTATAGTAAAATTTGCATCTCCAACACCTTCAAAACCATCAGCAGGAGTTGATAAATACAAATTGTTTGCTGTCAATAATAGAGAGTAGTCCGGTTGGAAAAAGTTTTCTAAACTCATACTTCCTTTAATGGTAATATTTGGTTCTTCTTGCTTATCTGTTTCCTTCGTGAAGAATCTTTTGATTTTATTAACGATACTATTCTCATTTTGAACATCGTACGATGTTGCAGTAAAGTTTTCCAATATAAGACGGTTATTATTAATAAATGCAATACCATTTAAGCTATGAAATGAATTTTCTAAAGGCATAAGACTTATAGAACCATCACGAACTATTACTTGACCGTTTCGAATTGGATTTTTCAATGTACCAGTAATTGATAATTGATAAGAATAATTACCATTTGCAGAGTCTATAATAGCCATATATGGAAGTAAAAATTCAAATTCTTTCGATTTACCTGTAATCATAATATCCATTGGATAATGCTTTATATGCTCTATGTCTGTTGAAATTAACCCTAAATTCACTGGCAAATATCCTGAACATGTATACTTTCCAGTATCCGTAAGAAGTTTAATTCCCTTCATATATAGTTGTTTATTCTCATAAACAATGGATCCTGAAATTGATTTCCCGTTAATTTTGTCAAACACTGGTTTATTGATATTGAGGTCCATCCTAAACAACGGATTTGAAGCAGGACCTTGCATTCTAAATTCACCACTAATCAAACCCTCAGTATTATGAGACCAAGGAAAATATCTATTTAGAGAAACTAAATCAAAATTATCAAAACTTCCATTAAGTTTCAAAGAATCAGTTTCAGAAAATATCGATGCAGAATCTTTTCCACTTATTGTTAACCAACCAGATAAAGAAATTTCGCCAAGTTGATTGTTAACTGAAAACTCACTAAACAACAATCTATTATTCCGATATGAAAATTTACCTAACATTTTAGAAAATTCAATGTCATCAAAAACACCATTTCTTATTTCAACATTAGATAGAATTATTGGATATTTTTCCCACATTGAGATGTGAAACTCTCCTTTTGCAATTCCTTGAAGGCGTTGGTCGTTTCCTAATATTGTGTTGACTTCTGAGAGATTTAAATTTTCAGTATTAAACCAAAATCGGTATTTCTTACTGTCTATAATATCTCCAGTTGCAATAGCAGACCCATCACCAATTTTGAATAGCGATTTTTTCAACACAAATTTATTGTCGAGTTTTGTGAAATGAATATCATCTGAAGAAAAGTTTACACCTCTAAAGTTTCCAGTTAGAGAATCAACATAAAACTCATTATAATTATCAAACAGAACACCTTGTAAGGCAAAATACTCGTCATTTGCGTTCCAAATATTCAAATCAGATATAGTGATGTTTCCATCATCTAACGACAAAAATACATCAGCAGTATCAAAATCCAAATCATAAATTTGTAAACCGGTAAAATCTGATTGTATAAAACCCGAATTTGTAGAGTCAATTGAAATATCAAACTTTATATTTGATTCTTTAATAAATAATTTATCAGCAATTGATGTCGAATCTAGACTAACTAAACCATCAATAAAACAGTTTTCTTTTATCTTGGATAACTTAATATCAGATATTCCACTTAGACGAATTTGCGGTGCGTTTTCGTAATACTCAGAAATATCCAAATTCCTATGTGTAAACAATCCTGAAATTGACATATTATTCTCTTCGGTGTCAATGGAAATTGAGGATATATTACCACTCAAGTTATTTCCATCGAAAATTACATTTTCTGTTGATTCTAATTTTCCCCCTCCATAAAGGAATTTTCCAGAAATAGAATTTACAGCAAAATCATTATAGTAGGAATTTTCTAAATCAGTTTGAATATTCAAGTGTTCTAATTTAGTATCACCATGAACTGAAATATCACCGTTTAATTGTAGTAGCACAGAGTCATTTTTATATTCTATATTTGTTGCGTGTGTACTTATTTGCCAGTTTCTTTTAGTAATATTGTAGTTTCCAACAAACTCTAGTTTCTCTACTGAATTTTTCAATGTTCCTCTATCAATCTTTACAGCTGAAGTATCTAGTAAAATTGAGAAAGATAACTCGTCATAAGATTTATTGTGGAAATTACATTTGCTATCTATTGATGCTCTAATAGTTTGACTTTCTGTAATTCCATCAACTTTAATTTCAATATCTGAAATTTCAACATTATCATCATTAGTGATGTCTAAACTGTAATCATTAATTGTAGCAAGTAAGTCAAAATCGTATAACTCGTTTATATTCAAATTACCAGAAATATCTCCAGATAATTCATCGATTGAAAGTTGAATTGCATCAAAATGAAGAAAATTATCATCGAGTGAGATTTTACCTCGCTTGAGCTTCACATTATCTGTGATTCTGTTAGATTTTAAGGATATCTCGTCTAATCCGATAGATAATACATCAGAAATATCTACATCACATATAGCATCAATATTGATTGAATCTTTTTGAAAAACTAATAGAATATTATCTAGAGTTAACTGGTCAATAGAAGTAGAAAAAGGAATTTCATTAGTTCGAGAAATAATACTAATATTTTCAAGATATGTATCTAACAACAAATATCCATTTTGTATTGTAATATCGTTAAATTGCAAATTACCATAAATAAGTTTTAGAAGCTCTATGTCAATCGAAATATTGCTTATATAGCTAATCCTGGTATCTTTTTTAGATAATTCAACATCTTGTAATACAAAACCACTAAAGAAGTTTCCTTCAAATCCATTAATTTTGATTGATATATCTGTAGAACTAGAAATTAGGTTGACAATACGATTTTGAATATCTTTAACAAATAATGCTGGTTTAAATAAAAATAGACCTCCCCCAATCAAAACAATAATTAGGGTGAGTAAAATAATACTCCCAAACCATCTCTTTATCTTTTTATTTGCCATTGTTATTATATAAAAAATTACAACAAGTTTGTTTCATAAAAAAAGGGCGGACAATAATATTATCCACCCCTTTTCAATATTAGTGTCTTCTCTTACTTGTCATCCACTACTTCAAAATCTGCATCTTCAACATTGTCACCTTCAGATTTTGTTGAACCCTGAGGAGTAGCTTCTTGCTGTTGAGCTGCTTCTTCTTGTGTCTGTTGATACATTTTCTCACTGACTTTGTTCCACGCCTTGTTTAATTCATCCATTTTATCTTTTATTGTTGGAATGTCAGTATTATTATTTGCTTCTTTTAATTTTTCCACAGCATCTTGAATAGGATTTTTATCATCATCAGATAATTTGTCACCTAGTTCTTCCATTTGTTTTTCAGTCTGATAAACAAGCTGATCAGCTTGATTATGAGTTTCAACTTCTTCTCTTTTTGATTTATCTTCAGCTTCGTGTTCTTTAGCATCATTTTTCATCTTTTCAATTTCATTTTCAGAAAGACCGCTTGAAGCTTCAATTCTGATACTTTGTTCCTTGCTAGTTGCTTTATCTTTTGCTGAAACATTTAGTATTCCATTTGCATCAATATCAAAAGATACTTCAATTTGAGGTATTCCTCTTGGTGCAGATGGAATTCCATCTAGATGGAATCTACCAAGCGATTTGTTGTGCAATGCCATATCTCGCTCACCTTGAAGAATGTGAACCTCAACTGAAGTCTGACTATCTGCAGCTGTTGAAAATACTTGACTTTTCTTTGAAGGGATTGTCGTATTTGCTTCAATCAATCGTGTAAACACACCGCCAAGTGTTTCTATTCCAAGTGATAACGGAGTTACATCTAATAATAGAATATCTTCGACATCTCCTGCTAAAACACCACCTTGAATTGCGGCTCCTATTGCTACAACTTCATCAGGATTTACACCTTTATTAGGTTCTTTACCAAAAATATTTTTAACAACTTCTTGAACTTTTGGAATTCTAGTAGACCCACCAACTAAAATAATTTCGTCAATATCGGATGCTTTTAATTTGGCATCTTTCAACGCTGTAATACACGGTTTCTTTGTTCTTTCAATCAAATTATCAACTAGAGATTCAAATTTAGCTCTACTTAAACTGATGTTCAAATGCTTTGGCCCATCTTTATCTGCTGTTATAAATGGTAAATTAACATCTGTTTGCTTTGAAGAAGATAATTCACATTTTGCTTTTTCTGCAGCCTCTTTTAATCGTTGAAGAGCCATCGGATCTTTGCGTAAATCGATACTATCCGATTTCTTAAATTCATCTGCTAACCAATTCATCAGGGCTTGATCTAAATCATCACCTCCCAAATGTGTATCACCATTGGTTGATTTAACTTCAAATACTCCATCACCTAATTCTAGTATTGAAACATCAAATGTTCCACCACCAAAATCAAAAACAGCAATTTTTTCATCTTTCTTCTTATCTAATCCGTATGACAATGCGGCAGCCGTGGGTTCGTTAATGATTCTTCGAACATTTAATCCAGCAATTTTACCTGAATCTTTTGTAGCTTGCCGTTGACTATCGTTAAAATATGCAGGAACTGTAATCACAGCATCGGTTACTTTTTCACCCAGATACTCTTCAGCTGTTTGTTTGAGTTTTTGAAGAACCATTGCACTAATTTCTGGTGGTTTGTATTCCTTGTTCTCAATTTTAAACATTACCTCACCATTTTTACCTTTAATAATTTTGTAAGGCACTTCTTCAATTTCTGTTCCAACTTCATTGTACATTCTACCAACAAACCTCTTCGTCGAAAATACTGTATTTTCTGGATTTGTTACCGCTTGTCTTTTTGCAGGTTGGCCGATTAGTCTATCCGCATCTTTCGTAAAAGCAACTACGGATGGAGTTGTTCTTCCACCTTCAGCATTTTGAATTACTGTTGGACTTCCACCTTCCATCACAGAAACACAAGAGTTTGTAGTTCCTAAATCAATTCCAATTATTTTTCCCATAATTTCTCCATTTTATTAAATTATTAATTATTTTCTGATTTAACCGTAACAAGAAATGTGCCACAGAATTAATGTGCGCCATAATGACAGTTGGTGGAAGATTTAAATATTATCTGTTTATAAGATCGGATAGCAGAACAACATCTACGATATTGATAATGGAATCTTGATTTAGGTCACTTGCACAAAATTCATATTCATTCGGAATTGAGTCACTTTCCAAAATAAAATCTATAATTTGTACAATATCATAAACATCAAATGTATCATCTTGGTTTAGGTCTCCGATTACACATTCAAAATATTGATTGTAAATTGCATCCCAAAGTTGAGTATTATTGCCATCATAACCTAATGCCCACATTCCAATTCCAGATAATTCCTTTACATCAGCATATTGATATTTGATTGAAAGGGTTAAGCTGTCGTCATACCAACATTGTCTCCAATTTGTATCTTGATATACAAACCAAGAGGATGAAGTTGATTCATTAAAAAGCGATTCAACACCCAACATATTTTGGATATTAGCATAAGTTCGAGCAGTAGCAGATCCGGTTGTTTGTGAATAGATCGAATTATCCATTACTGGCCAATCATATCCATAATAAGGCAATCCTAAAATTATTTTATCACTTTGATAATTTGTTTCGTCCAAATAGTCAACAACTGTATAGTCTAAGTCATAGTAAAATCCACCTAAAGGACTTACAGGCCCTGCAGTTGGTCCGCTCGACCAATGATAATCATAACCCATTATAAATAGTCCATCAGTTATTTGAGCAAGGTAGTTAAAATCCCAAGCGTTTGACCAATCAATAGCAGGGGTTGCCATTGTAACGATTGAACCTGGAATATTCTCATGAAAAGTATTTACTAATTCTAACATAAATACATTTAGACTATCCCGCATACTTGAAGGAAGTAATTCGAAATCTATATCCACACCATCACCACCAACTTCTGAAACTGCAGATAATAGATTTTGTATAGCATTTGTTCGGTTTTGAGGATTTCCAAGCAGATTCTCTAAAGATGAACTACCAAACAAGGTAGCACATAATTTGACTTTTACATTTCTATCATGTGCAAACTCGACTAAATCTGAAGACAACCAATTATGATAATTTGTAATATTACCATAAGAATCCAATTCAGCTGAAAAGTAATTAATTTGAGACAATAAATCATATCGTAAACTGGGATATTCTGAGTACATCCAATAGGGTAAATATCCGACGATTTCTCGGCTTAATACTGTTTGATATCTTTCTGGAGTTTTGATATTTTTAGCATCTAAATCTATTTTCTCAAAATCAATAATTGTGTTTTTATTTTGTAGTAATTCTCTAATGTGAATTGATAAATGCTCTTGCGGTATTAGTAATGAGAATACAGAAACAAAAGTTACAAACCAATTTAATATTGTTTTATCAAATTTCATTAGTAAGCTTGAGCATTAGCTCCTCTTCTGCTATCTCCGCTACCCATTACCAATTTTCTTTCTGAATCGTAGTAAATACAATTTGCTTCTGCTGTACCTCGCATCATATCGATAGTATAACTCCTTGATGAAAGTAAATTGATTGTCTCTTGAGAAAATCCTGCAGATTCTACAAAAAGCAAATCAGGTAACCACTGATGATGAAACCGAGGTGTTTCAACAGCTTCATCTATATTCATTTCAAAATCTATAACATTTGAAATAATTTGAGCTACTGTTGTTATAATTTTTGATCCACCTGCTGCACCTACAACCATCAATAATTCTCCATTAAGATTTTCTACAATTGTGGGAGTCATTGAACTTAACATCCTTTTATTGGGTTGAATTGAATTTGCTTGATCACCAATCAATCCATAAGTGTTTGGTTGCCCAGGTTTTGATGAAAAATCATCCATTTCATTGTTCAGCAAAAATCCAGCTCCATCAACTGTTATACCTGAGCCGTACCAACCATTAAGAGTAACAGTAGTACTTACTGCATTCCCCCATTTATCAACAATTGAATAATGTGTAGTTTCGTCAGATTCTTTAATTATTATAGGGAACTCACCATAACCAATTTCCGAACTATTGGTAGATAAAAGTGTATCAACAGATGTCCATCGAAAATCTGCATATGTTTGAGAAATCAAAGTGTCTTGTGAAATTTGAACAAATTTAGGATCACCTAAGAAATATGAGCGATCTGCAAAAGCTCGTTTTTCTGCTTCAACTACAAAGTGAATATGTTGAGCGCTATGGAATGGAAACTCTCCAAATTCAACATTTTCAAGTTGATTTAAGATTTGTGCTAAAGCAATTCCACCGGATGAAACTGGTGGCATAGAATAAACAGTATAACCTCTATAATCAAACTCTATGGGACTTCGTTCTATAACTGAATAATTTAGCAAATCTTCTGGAGAAATTAAACCGTCTGTTCTTTTCATGCAATCAAGTATCATTGTGGCAGTTTTGCCTTCGTAAAATTCTCTAAATCCTTTTTTAGAAATCCGCTTCAAAGTTTTCGCTAAATCAGGTTGTTTGAAAATATCTCCAAGTTTCCAATCATTCTCGTTTAGAAAAATGTTTCTTGAAATTTCGTCTAAAGCTAAGTAACTCTTGTATCCATTTAATGTTAGAACATTCAGATAATCTAATGGAAATCCACTTTTTGCTAATTTTATTGAGGGAGAAACAAGTTCTTTCCATTTTTTACTTCCGTAATTCTCGTGGACATAACCAAATCCTGCTACAGATCCTGGAACACCACTTGCCCAAGAAGTCATCCAACTTTTTCCGGGAATAACATTTAAGCTATCATCCAAGAACATATCACGATAAGCAAGAGCAGGAGCAGTTTCTCTGAAATCTATAGTAGTAACTGTTCCATCAGCAAATCGGATAACCATAAATCCTCCGCCACCCAAGTTTCCTGCTCCCGGATGTGTAACTGAAAGAGCAAATCCCACTGCAATTGCAGCATCGATTGCAGTTCCACCATCTTTCAAAATCTCAATACCAACTTCTGTAGCATATTGACTTGTAGAAGATACAGCTCCATTCCTGCCGATAGCATCTGGATATTTACTAAAAAGTAAACTAGTAATAACTATAATTATTGTGCTAAATATTTTCATCATTCTCTCTAACTTAGAATATTACTATTGATTACAATATGGGATATTATCCCTTTTAGAGCAATTAATCAAAATTGAATTACTTACACATTGAAACGAATACTCATTACATCTCCATCTTGAACAATATAATCCTTCCCCTCTAAACGAAACCTACCTTTTTCTTTGAGTATTTTCTCGCTTTCAGTTTCAAGTATGTCTTTATAATGAAAGCATTCAGCTCGTATAAACCCGCGCGATAAATCGGTGTGGATAGTTCCAGCAGATTCTTGAGCAGTACTTCCTTTTCTGATAGTCCAAGCTCTCACTTCATCTTTCCCAACGGTGAAAAAACTGATATATCCTAAAACATCATAAGAAAGTGTTGTTAAACGGTTAGTAGCCGATTCAGAAATTCCCATATCTTCCATAAACATTGATACACTATCTTTATCATCAAGTTGACATAATTCCATTTCGAATTTACCAGCAAATTCAATTGTAGGATGATTCTCTTCAAGTACAGTAATTATTTCTTTTGATTTTCCATAATTATCTTCATCAGAATTTAAAATTATCATCATTTGTTTCATTGTCAAGAACTGATATCCTCGAATTAATTTTTCTTCGTCTTTTGTTAAATCAAGATGTCTTAAAGGTGTTTCAGAATTTAACTGATTCAAAAGTTTGTTAAATATATTTTGTTCGATAAGTAATTCGTTTGTCTTTTTCCCTCTTTGGATAGTGTGATTAATTCGATCAAGTTTACTTTCGACTTGTATCAAATCTGATAACAAAAGTTCATTGATAATCGTTTCTACATCTGAAATTGGATTTTGAGAATTCCCCATTGAGTCCTCGAAATTACGAATAACAAACGCAAGAACATTTGTATTTTTGATCAACGGGACAGCTGTACCAGAGAATAACTCTCCATTTTTTTCTTCTGTTGACAAACCAACAAAATCAATCATTTCTATATTAGCATAAGTTGTTTTTTGGGGTTGATAAATTTTAGATAATTTATCAACTCTTTCATCTCCTACTTTAACTTGAGATTGATTTGGTTCAACCTTTGTGTTTGCGTAAGCAGTTACTTCACTCTCTGAATTTGTGAGTGCGTTAAAGATTGTTGTTTTACCTGAGTTTGGAAGTCCAATTAGACCGATTTTCATTTATTTCCTCAATTGTATAAATTTAACAAAAATATCGATGGGAATTTTAGATTGATAATGGTGAACTAAAAAAGGAAATTAAAATTAATGCTTATCAATACTAAACATTCAAGCATCATACAACGGACAAACTAAGTCTCTATAATCGCAATATTGACAATGATTTCCTTTACAAGGATCAAACTCTCCTTTTCTAATTGAGTGTGCTATTTCTTCGATTTTCTGTCTAAATAGTGTTAGTTCTTCATCATTAAATTGTACTGTTACTGCTGGATTTTCGTGTCTTAAAAATAATTGTGTGAGTTCTTCTGGTAGTTCACCAAGAGATTTTCCGTTTTTACTCTCGGTTTTTTCTTTTTGAGCATACATCGCGTAAATCGCCATTTGCATATCTTTTTTCAATTCTCTTTCTGACTTCTGATATTTAGAAGTTTTGTAATCAATTATTTTGATTGCTCCTGAATCGTCCACATCAATTCTATCGCATTTACCAGAAACATCGCAGTTTGATAATGGAAATGAAAACAGTTTCTCGCTAGAAAATAAATCTACTTTATTATTTTTCAAATAATCAAAATAATTATCAATCATAGCTTTTGCATCATGTCTATTCTGTTCTTCTTCTTGTTCAAATACATAACCTCCTGACTCCCAATTCTCATCCAACAATCTGTATAAATCATCTTTTTGAGTGTAACCCTCATTATGGAATATTTCGAGCACTTTATGGACTACATTTCCAAGTTGAAAATATGGTTTTTGAGATTGACCTGGGATATTATCTATCTCACTAAATTTATATTGCAATGGACAGGTATCATATTTTCTAATCCGTGTCGCAGATAATCTCAATTTTTTAGTTGGTAAACTATCAACAGTTCCAATTTTTAGTTTTCCTTCAATTTCTGCTTTAAATGGATTATTATTCCAAACGGGATCTATCCCATTTTCTAAAGATTTTAGATTACTTATTGCATCAACGATTTGCTTTGCTATTTCATAATGTTCTAAAGATGTTTCAATGATTAAACGATTTTGAAATTCGGCTATAATATCTTCATAAATGTTAGATACACTTTCTCCCATTTTTAATAACTCCTTGTCAACTATTTCTGAGTTTACTTTTTTAACAAAAACTGATTGCCTTTTTTCAGGTGCTGTTAAATACAATCCCTTTTCAGCTCGAGTAACTGCTACATAAAATATTCTTCGTTCTTCTTCGTAATGAAGTTCTTTGTCAGTTCTTTCGCCTGCATCCCATTTTCTCCAAGAAACAGGTAAATGATCTGAAGTTTGAGCAGTTTTTGGATATAGTGGAAATCCACCAGATCCCAAATAGGGAATAAACACATACGGAAATTCTTTACCTTTGGCCTTGTGGACAGTCATTATTTGAACTGAATTTTTAGTATTACTGAATTGTTCCATATCCAATATTTCTTCGTTTACATCTAGCATCACATCAAGAAATCGAACAAACATATCCAAAACAGAATGAGAATATCCAATACTAAAATCCTCAACAATTCTCTGTAGTTGGATTATACACTGTATATTTTTTACATACTGGATATCTTTGTGGTTGTAATCTCTTAGAATTCTGCTGAATTTCAAAATTTCTCTAAATACAGTTGTGATATTCCACCCTTTAGATATTTGTTTAAGATGAACTAATTCATCTACAAAGTTTCCTACTTCAACTGGAATGTTAATCTTAGTTTTTGCACACCAATCTAGTAAAGAATTTTGTTCTTTATACATTTTATATTGTTTTGTAATTTCGGCAGATGTTTCCTTAGAAAACTGCTTTTGCAAAATTCTAACTAATGACAAAGAAGACAATCCTGTATCGGTAATAATGTTGAAATAAGCCAATATATCTTTTACATATTTTTGATTATACAATTTGTCAAAATGATAATCAGTAGAAATACGATTTAGTAATAGTTGATAGGCAATTTTAGAACATTTAGTATGCGTTCTGCACAAAACTGCAATTTTTCCTGGTGATACACCATCCGACAACAACTCCTTAATTTTGTCTATAACAAAATGTTCCTGTTCCTCTGGTGTACCAATACCCAGAAGTGGCTTTATTCCAGAAGGATATTCAGAGAACAAATCTCCTTTTTCCATTCTTTCGGGATTTTCAGAAATTATGGAATTTGCAAATTTTAATACTTCAGGAATTGATCTGTAATTTTGCAGTAAATCGGTTCTTTGATATTTTTTATGAGAAGAATATGTACTATCAAAATTGTGTACATTTTGGATATTAGCTCCACGAAACGAATAAATACATTGGTCGTCATCTCCAACAACAGTAATGCTATTTTGTGGTTCAGCAATTTTCTGGATAATACGACTTAATGCAAAATTATTATCTTGAAATTCATCAATAATAATATGTTCAAAACGATTTTGAAGAATTTCTAAAACATCTTTATCTTTGTTCAATAGTTCCCAAAGATTGGAGATCATATCACCAAAATCAATCTGATTATTTTCTCTTTTCCATTGTTGATATAATGGAAATACATCTACTGCATCAGCTAATTTGTAAATTCGATTGATTTCTTTGTCATCTTCAATGTTAGAGATTTCATTCAGACTTTCTTCTTTCAGTTTTTGTAGATCTTTAATCCCTAATAAATCATCTCTAAATCTATCAAATACAGTTTTGAAGTATTTTATAGCGTTTATTGGATCTCTTCTTAAATCTGCACTTCTAAGAGTGTCTAAATCGTCAAACTTCTCTCGTAATAAAAAGTAAATATCAGAATCGTTCATCACTCTTGGAGATGTGGAATATCCAAGTTTGTCAGTAAATTCTTCTGTTACAGATTGTGCAAATGAATGAAAATTAGAAGCACATATTTTCTGACCATCAGGACCAATTTCATCTTCGAGTTTATTTTTTAGATGCTCTGCCGCTTTCACTGTAAATGTTAGTGCAAGAATCTTCTCTGGCTTTGCCCCAATGTCACGGATGAGATGCGCCATCCTACCAACAATAGTTGTAGTCTTCCCCGTTCCAGCACCAGCAATCATCAACAAAGGTGCAGGTGGATGATTGATAGCTTCTAATTGTTTTGCGTTGTAATTTGGTTTACTCATAGATAAAACGCGTTACTTATGAATTATAACTGATGATTTATAAAATATACTAACTTAAATAATCCTCCAATTATTTCTCTAATTGGATGTACTTCAAGAAGCATTAGGCACAACTAAAACTGGACATTCAGAATGTCTAACAACATATTCAGCTGTTGTACCTAAAATAAATTCTGATAAACTAGGTTTTCCGTTTGTGCCAATTACGATTAAATCTGCATTAATAGATTTAGCTGTTTCTATAATTGAAGAAGAAGATTTACCTTCCTTTAGCAAAAAAGCCACTTCAATATCTTCTGCGTGTAACTTATGAATAAGAGTTTTCATATCTTCTCGTGCAGAAAGGGCGATTTCCTTAAATTTATCCTGCATTTTTTCTACACTAACACGAAGCATTTCCATCTCGTCCTTATTCATAAATTCTTCATGAACATTTAATAATGTAATTTTAGAATTAAATTGATGTGCCATTTGTACTGCTTTTTTTACTGCCATTTCTGCTCGTGGACTTAAATCCGTCGGGCAAAGTATATTATTAAACATTTGTGAACCTCCTAAAAGAATATCAAACTAACTACAACAAATATCGGGATTAAAATAGCAACCGACCAAGCCATATATCCAAAGAAACTTGGCATTTTTATATCATTTTCTTCAGATATTGATTTTACCATAAAATTCGGTGCATTTCCAATATAAGTATTTGCACCCATAAAAACAGCTCCCATAGAAATAGCAAGCAATGTAGAACTCAATGTCGTCATCAGAGTTTCTGCATTTCCGCCGGCTGTATTAAAGAAAACTAGATAAGTTGGTGCATTGTCCAAGAAGCTAGAGAGTATGCCAGTTAACCAAAAATACATCATATCAATCGGATTTCCATTTCCATCTGTAACTGCTCCAACAACGCTTTTCAACGCTCCGTGAGTTCCTGCTTTCAGAATAGCAATCGCCGGGATGATGGTTATAAATATCCCTGCAAATAATTTAGCAACCTCTAAAATCGGAAACCAAGTATATCCGTTAGCTTTTCGGATTTCTAATTTTGTAATCTTCCAACTCAAAACTGTTAAACAAAGAAGCAATAAATCTCTTAAAATATTTTGTAATTCGAGATGAATTCCCATTATAGAATATCCAAATTGCGGGTGCCAAAAACCACTCATCAAAACCGATGCAACTACACCAATGAGTAGAACGAAATTTATACTTCCTTCTATTCCAAATTTTTCTCCGTTAGTATTATCAGGATAATTTGTTTCTTTTTTGTAGTAGAATGAGTCCAATACAAAAAATACAACCAACAAAATTGCTACTGTAAATAACATCGGGACCAACATCGCTTTGGTTGTCCAAAAGAAATTGACTCCGTGCAAAAATCCTAGAAATAATGGAGGGTCTCCAAGTGGAGTTAATGAACCTCCGATGTTTGCTACCAAAAATATGAAAAAGATGACTACATGCACATTGTGTTTACGCCATTTATTAGCACGAATTAATGGTCTAATAAGTAACATCGCTGCTCCGGTTGTACCCATCCACGATGCTAAAGCAGTACCAATTATCAAAATAATCAAATTGACTTTTGGAGAACCAACAAGTGAACCTTTTAATCTAATCCCACCCGAAACTGTAAAAAGTGCTAAAAGTAAAATGATGAAAGGGACATATTCGAGTAACATCACATGCAAAAATTCATAAGCAGTATCGTGTGAACCTTTCCACATCCAAAATGGAATAAGAAACATCAAAGCCCAAAATGCAGATATCTTACCAAAATTATGATGCCAAAATTGTGGAGCTAATAATGGTAATACCGCGATAGATAATAAAATTCCCACAAACGGTATTATGCTGAAAAGAGGTAATTCATTGCCAAGATGATGTTCTCCTCCACTCGAAGCGAACATAAAACTTGGTAGCATAATTACCATTAGTGGAATTAGTTTTAAAATATTTTTTCTCATTTTTATTTGTCCTTACTTTTGTTTACTTATTTATTTATAAATTTATACACATTATGATAACAGTATTATTAACACTTGGCGTAGTAGGATTGGCAATTTTGTTGTTGAGCATTGGTACTTTAGTGTCAAATAAACAACTGAATACTTCTTGCAGTAATACAGGTGCTGATTGCTCCTGTAAATCCGATGAAACCAAAAAATGTGAAAATAAGCTCAATACTTGACGCTGGATATTGGGTTCTTGGTACTTTATTTTGAAACATTTATTTTTTCAAGAATTTACCGAATCCAGAACTTTGGAAGATACTAAAACTATCCTCTTCATCAAGTTCTACAATTGAGCATTCAGTATTCTCTAGTGACTCAATAAATTTCATTCCTTTTTCTTTTCCCATTACCATAAGTGCTGTTGCGTAAGCATCTGCTGTTATACAATCATCTGATAAAATCGTTACACTAACCACATTATTTTCTACCGGATATCCAGTTTTGGGGTCAATTGTATGAGAATATCTTTTTCCATCAAATTCAAAGAAATTGCGGTAATCACCAGAAGTTGCCATTGCTTTTGTATTAAAATGCACAACATCCAATATTTTCTGATTAGGTAAATGTTCACTCGATGGATACTCAATCCCAATCCGCCATTGTTCTTCATTTGCATTTTCTCCAGTACACCGGACTTCTCCTCCAATTTCCACCATTACATTTTTATAAAACAATGACTGTAATAAATCTACAACAGAATCAACGCCATATCCTTTAGCGATTGCACTTAAATCCACTTCTAGATTTGGTTCAGATTTTACGATTTCATTATTTCCCAATATTTGCAATTTATCTGAACCAATTTCAGATAACAAGCTAGATATTCTATCATCTTTAGGTGGAATTAACCGTGCTCGCTGATTTCCAAATCCCCACAACTTTACCAACGGATGAACAGTTACATCAAAAGCTCCATCGGTTAAATTATAGATTTCTAAACTCTTTTGCAAAACTTGATAAAAACCACTTGAGACTTTTATATCTTTCTTCGATTTCATTTTATTGAATCGAGATATTTCACTCGTTGGAATATAGGTGGACATCTGCTGATTTATAACATCAAGAACTGAATCTACTTTTGCTTGAACTTCTTCAATTTGATTTTCTGACAAAGAAACTCCAGATAGACGAATGGAATAAGTAGTTCCCATTGTTTTACCAATAATAACTGTTTCTTCTGGAATGGACTTACACACAAAAAACATTAATAATCCAATAAGAAGAAAGCCCATCTGTAGCAATCGAACCTTAGACAAATTTAATTGGATCAAATTAAATTTCATTAGAACTTATCGTACATTACCATTTCTTGCTCAACACCCAAATTATAGAGCATATTGTCCACTGCATCAATCATTAATGGTGGCCCGCACATATAATATTCTATTTCTGTAGGATCGTCGTGGTCTTTGAGCGCATTCTCATAAAGAACGCTGTGGATAAATCCAGTTGGACCTTCCCAGTTATCTTCTTTCATCGGTTCAGATAAAGCAACATTGTAATTGAAATTCGAGAATTCTTTTTCCAAAGCCAAAAACTCATCGTGGTAGAACATTTCTCTCAATGAACGAGCTCCATACCAAAACGAAATTTTACGCGTGGATTTAGCTGTTTTCAACAAATGGAAAATATGAGAACGCATTGGAGCCATTCCAGCCCCACCACCGATGAATACCATTTCTCTGTCAGTATCTTTTGTGAAAAATTCACCATAAGGACCAGAAACCATCACTTTATCTCCAGGTTTTAAATTGAAGATATATGTTGAGCAAATTCCAGGAGGTGCTTCATTCCACAGTTTTGGTGGTGGTGTTGCAATACGAACATTTAGCATAACAATATTACCTTCTGCTGGATGGTTCGCCATTGAATAAGCTCGGAAAATCGGTTCATCATTTTTATGATGTAAATCCCATAAATTGAATTTATCCCAATCCTCTCGATATTCATTTTCAATTATCATATCATTGAATGAAATGTCGTAAGTAGGAACATCAATTTGTATATATCCACCTGCTTTAAAATCGAGATTTTCACCTTTTGGGAGCTCAAGCACTAACTCTTTGATAAAAGTAGCGACATTATAATTTGACCGCACCGTGCATTCCCATTTTTTGATATTGAAGATCTCTTCTGGAATATGGATATCCATATCCTCACGCACTTTAACTTGGCAAGCAAGTCGCCAATCCTCTTTAGCTTCAGTTCGAGAAATATGGCCCAGTTCTGTAGGTAATATTTTCCCTCCACCAGATAAAACCTTGCAAGTACACATTCCACAAGTTCCTCCGCCACCGCAAGCTGATGGTAAAAATATTTTCTCGCTGGTGAGAGCAGTAAGAAGATTTCCTCCAGGTTTGACAATTGGAGATTTATCTTCATCTTTATTGATTAGAATTTTCACATCGCCTTGAGGTAACAGTTTTTTTTCAGCAAAACTTAAAACAGTTACCAATAAAACAATCACAAAAACAAAAACAACTACACTAGCAACAGTAATAATCATAAAAACTCTTTCTTATAAATTTATTCCGGAAAAAGACATATACGCCATTGAAATTAACCCTGTCAAAATCATTGCGATTCCAAGCCCTTTAAGACCATTTGGCACATTGGAATATTTCAATTTGTATCGTATTGCAGCCATTGTGATGATAGCTAAGAAAAATCCAAATCCAGCACTTACACCAAATACAACTGATTCACCCAAATTGTAATCTCGCTCAACCATAAATAATGATGAACCCAAAATTGCACAGTTTACAGCAATCAACGGAAGAAATATTCCTAAAGCTTGATATAATGTAGGACTAAATTTATCCAATACCATTTCAACAAGTTGGACCATAGCAGCAATCGTAGCAATAAATGTGATAAAAGTTAGAAAACTCAAATCAATGTTCTGTAGCGATTCGATATTTGACCAGCTTAACGCACCGGGTTCAAGTAAATATTTTCGAATCATCCAATTAGCAGGAACAGTAATTCCGTTAACAAATATAACTGCCAATCCAAGTCCGAATGATGTTTCCACTTTTTTTGAAATTGCCAAAAATGAACACATCCCCAAAAATGAAGATAGCAGAATATTCTGTATAAATATTGATTCTGTAGCTATACTTAAATAATGTGATAAAAATTCCATTTCTATTCCTCCGTATATCCAGTTATAGTTCGCTGAACCCAGATAATTAATCCCAAAACAATGAACGCTCCCGGAGCCAATAACATCAATCCCATATTCTCATAACCAGCGTTATACGCGGCTTGAGGAATAACATTAAATCCTAAAAAGGTACCGCTACCTAAGATTTCTCTAAACATAGCAACTAAAATCAAAATCACGCCATATCCGAAGGAATTACCTAGTCCGTCAAGTGCTGAATCTTTAACTCCGTTTTGAGTTGCAAATGCTTCTGCTCTTCCCATAACAATACAGTTTGTGATAATCAGTCCGACAAAAACTGATAATTGTTTACTTATATCAAATAAATAAGCTTTCAGAATTTGGTCTGCTAAAATCACTAAAGATGCGATGACCGTAAGAAATACGATTATTCTGACTTTTGTAGGAATAAGATTTCTCAACAATGATATGATAATGTTGGAGAACACTAACACAAAAGTAAGAGCAGCCGTCATTACTAAAGCTGTATCTACTTTTACCGTTACCGCCAATGCAGAACAAATTCCCAAAACCTGCTTGGTAATTGGATTATCTGTAATTAACGGGTCGGAAAATACTTTTAAATTTTTACTTGCCATATTCTATCCTTTAAGAAAGTTGATATATTTTTGTAAATCTTCTAAAATAAACTCGTTAAGTCCTTGAGTAGTCAAAGTTGCACCACTAATTCCATCCACCTCATGCGGATTTGGTTTTTGTAGTTGTCCTTTAGCAATCTTAACTGAAACTAGTTTGCCTTCCTCAAAAATCGTTTTTCCTTTGAAATTCGAAGTAAACCAATCTTTGTCGATTTCTCCACCTAAACCGGGAGTCTCTCCGTGTTCGTAAAATGTGATTCCCTTAATTGTATTCAAATCGGGTTCCAAAGCCAAAAATCCATTTACAGTTGACCATAAACCCTTACCGGAAATTGGAAGAATATAACCTTTTGGTAACTCTCCATTTCCAAAAATGAATACTTGTAATTGAGTTTTATCACTAGTTTCAACACCTTCTTTGGTTACAAATTTTTCAGTGATATTCTTGTTGAACAAATCTTCAACTTCAGTAGATTTCATCTTTTTGTCAAAAATACCAACTGCTTTTAGAATATTCTTTTTTGTATCAATTTCACGATTGAAATCTTGTTTATCTTTTAATCCTGTTGATGCAAGAGATAAAAGTAGTGCCGCAATTCCTGTTAAAATAATAATAAATTTATAAGTGTAAGCATTACTGTGCATAGCGTTTTTGCCTCCTTTTGATGTGTCCACGGAGCACATAATAATCAATCAGCGGTGCAAATGCGTTTCCAAGCAGAATCGCCAACATCATTCCTTCTGGAAATGCAGGATTAAGCGAACGGATGATGACAGTAAGTGCTCCAATCATAATACCATAAATCCATCTTCCAGCGTTAGTTTGCGATGCAGAAACTGGGTCAGTAGCCATAAACACCATACCGAATGCAAATCCACCAATCACCAGATGAGTTTGCGGAGTTAAAGCAAGCATCGGATTGCTACTTGCAGATGCCATTAGGTTTGTGAGATACGCAAACCCTACCATTCCTGTCAGAATTCCAAAAATGATTCTCCAATTTGCTATTTTGGTTATTATCAGAAATAATCCTGAGAAAAGAATTATTAAAGTTGAGGTTTCACCAATTGAACCAGGAATAAATCCATAAAACATATCTAACCAAGTGTGCGAAGTTGCACTTCCCGTAGCATAAGTTGCGAGTGGAGTTGCTTTTGTTACTCCGTCAACTACCCAAACCGTGTCTCCAGAAATCGCTCCGGGATATGCAAAAAATAGAAATGCTCTTGTAACTAATGCAGGATTGAATATATTGTAACCAGTTCCACCAAATATTTCCTTACCGATGACAACTCCAAAACTTGTTGCAACTGCAACCATCCATAGTGGAATAGTTGGTGGAACAATTAAAGGAATTAACAAACCCGTAACAAAAAATCCTTCATTGACTTCGTGCTTCCTAACGGTTGCAAACAGAACTTCCCAAAATCCTCCGCTTAGATACGATACTAATAGAATAGGTAAAAAGACTTTAGCACCAGCTAAGATGTTTGCCAAGATAGAACGAGTTACATCATCTTGATAGCCGATATTGAACATCCCAAATATTGCTATCGGAATTAACGCAACAACAACCATATACATAGCTCGTTTAAGGTCAATGGAATCACGAATATGTGGAGCATTATCAGTAACTTTGTCCGAAGTATATAAAAGAGTATCTGACATTTCAAAAAGTGCAGAGAATTTTTCTAACTTTCCACCCTCTTGAAAATTAGGTTCAATTTTATCTAAAAATTTTCGCAAAAACTTCATCTGCGGTTATCCCTCCTTCTCTACCAATTCCAGACCTTGCTGGATGATTTCTGTAATTTCTAACTTAGATGGACAAGAAAAAGCACAAAGTGCAAAATCTTCCTCATCGCATTCATAAATTCCTAATTTTTCCATCTCGTCGATATCTTGAGCCAAAATACTTTTTACTAGAAATGTAGGCAAAATATCCATTGGTAAAACTGATTCCCAACTACCAAACGGAACAATTGCTCTCTCTCCACCATTTTGATTTGTATCTAAACTAAATTCTTTTTTCCCAAGAAGTTTTGACAAGAATGAATTTGAGAGAGAATATCTGTTTAATCCTGGTAACGCCCAACCCATAAATAGTCTTTTTCGTCCTTCAGGAATAATTGTAACTAAATTGTCATAAAAACCAACTGCACTATCGATGGTAGTTTTTCTTCCTGTTAACACATCACCAGTGATAATTCTAACATCTTCATTGAGAGGATTATCCTTTAATAAATCACTGATAACTGCTCCGCGTCTCGTTTTAAGATAATGCTGTTTTTCTACTCCATCTCCAGCTATTGCTACCAATTTAGTTGTTGGATACTTTCCAGTCAAAAATAATTCTCCGATTGCCTTAACATCCTGCGGAGAAATCGTCCACACTACATCTCCCTGTTTTATTGGGTCAATATGATGTATTTGGATTCCTACATTTCCAGCAGGATGTGGTCCTGTAATTGTATGCAATTCTACATTCTTTGCTTTAGTAAACAGATCAAAATCAGATTTTTTATCATTAACAAGATTTACCACACTTGATGTCAGTTTCGAGAGAATATTAAGACCTGACTGAAATCCTTCACTATTTTCGGAAAGTAGAAATTCCTGATTCGGAGCCAAAGGGGCTGTTGCATAAGTTGATACAAAAATTGATTTAGGAGTTAATTCTGGATTGGCAATTTTTGAGAAAGGTCGTTGTCGAATGACAGTCCATAATCCAGAACTTAGCAATTGTTCTTTAATCTCGGTTGAATTTAATCCTGTGATTAAAGACTCATCATATTTCTTGAATGATTCTGCACTTTCCTTTTTATTCAAATTGATGACAATTTCTTCAATTCGTCGTCTTTCTCCAAACTTGATATCGGAAACTGTGCCACCACCAGGAGATGTAAATTTAACCGATGGTTGCAATTTATCGAAAAATAACGGAGTTCCGATTTTAACTTCATCGCCAACTTTGACTAATAATTTTGGTTTAATTCCCTTATAGTCAAGCGGAATTATTGTTAGTCGAGTCAACTGAATTGTATTGTGGACAACCTGTTCAGGATGACCTGCAATCCTTATATTGTGACCCTTTTTAATTTTAATATGTGCCATATTTTATCTTTTTTAGTGAATTTTAATTTTTGCTTTAGCTATATAGATAATCTTGCAAATAATAACAGCAGTAAATTTATTAACTTTATCACTTATTATAAGAATGTTTTTTTTGTAAAATAAAGATGACTAGACTATTTAATTGTAATTGAAAATAATTCACTTATTTCATCTGCAACATCTTTCTTAGAGCCCGTTTGATTTATTAAAAAATAAGGGCAAGTTTGCACTCGCCCTTACGATTAGTTTAAAACTTCACAACTAAGTTACGAACTTGCTTTATTTCGTCGGTTCGTTGTTGATTTTATTCTATTACTTCAACAACAACACTTTTTGTGTTCCAACATAATCACCAGCAGCCATTCTAACAAAATATAATCCGCTGGGTTGATTATCTGCATCCCAAGTTATTTGATGATAACCAGCTTCCTGCATACTG
>JACNLC010000038.1 GCA_014381725.1 Fidelibacterota bacterium
CCCGGTGCTCATTTTTGTGTTTCTGATATTGTGTTGGAAGGGGAAATACCACCCGATATAAAAAAATCTGCAGAGATGTACGCAGGATGTGTATCCGGTGCTCTCCAAAAAGATGATTATCTGGACATAATTAACAAATCGGGATTTGAAAATGTTGAAATAAAAAAATCCCGTGAAATTATTTTACCGAAAGATATACTAAAATCATTACTGGATGACATTCAACTGGACAAATATAACAAAAGCGGAATGGGGATCTACAGTATAACTGTTGTGGCGTCGAAAAATTAGTGATTGTTTACAATTAAGTGTATGCCTTGTCCCATGCCATCTAAGTAGCACCGTCTAAAATCTATATTATATTACAGACAAATCATACCCTCCAAATTCTCCGCCATATCACATCAAACGCTTTTTCTTGATCATCAAAATCTATAATCTTTACGATTTAGATGAGTTCTTTTACAGTACCACTTAAAATAATCCAAGGATTATTTCCCAAACCCTACAAGCGGTTGAGGGGTTTGCAGTATTAATTACATTATATATTCATAATGAAAATAATATTTTGGGAAAATAGTTGTCAAGTATATTCGATTAATCCTAACTTTCGACCAATGAGTCGAATATTAAAACACCAATTTGAGAATATTTAAATTATGACTATAAGCGAGCGGAAATTACAAGAACGGAAGATGAGGAAAGAACTTATCCTGAAAAGTGCAATTAATGTGTTTAAATCCAAAGGACTGGATGGAGCAACAATGGATGAAATCGCACAAAATGCAGGTTTTGGGAAAGCAACACTGTACTATTATTTTAAATCGAAAGAAGAAATATTTAATTCAATTCTGCTACATGGTTGGAATGTAATTTGGGAAAGCATTGAAGACGATATTGTTGGAGATGAGAGTCCACGAAGGAAATTTATCAAGATTATAAAAAATATAACAGAATTAGTTAACAATGACCGTCCACTGTATGAATTTCTTTTTTATGCTCCACAAACATTAGACAAACAAACTGGTACTGAGCCTGCGTGGAAAGAATATCAACAGAAACTCTACAATACTTTATTGCATTTGATTCAAACTGGAATAGAGAAAAAGCAATTTCCTCAAATGGAACCTCGTATTGTATTAAAAGCACTCGGTGGAGTTTTCCACGGAATGGTGTTTTGGGGTAAAGATTCCGGAGATATTACAGAGGAACAAATTGAGGAAATGCTTGATAATTTATTAGGACGAAACAAGAGTGAGTAGAGCCCCAGTATTTTTGTTACAAATTTTGTTGGTTTTTCAGTTGTTATTTGCACAATCCAGTTCACATAGTATTATTGGAAAAGTATTTGATAGCAAAACCAGTAATCCACTTCCAGCGGTAAATATTGTATTAAAAGGAACTTCAATAGGCACAGCTACCGATGATAATGGTTGGTTCAAAATTGACACTATAGTGCAACAAAATTGTGATTTGTCATTTACTATGATTGGTTACGCTGAACATAACGAAATTTTAACATTGCCTTTAGCAAAACCTCTCGAAATACATTTAACACAAGAACGAATTGAAATGTCCACAATCGTTGTAACAGGTACAAAAACTGAACGCTATTTGAAAGATGTTCCTGTAACAACTCAAGTAGTTAATCAAGATGTAATTAATGAAACAGGTGCCGTCAATCTATCGGAAGTATTATCAGAAGTTACAGGAATAGCTATTGTAGAAAATCAGTTTGGTTATGGTATTGAACTCTCGGGTTTTGATTCTGACCATATTTTGGTTATGGTTGATGGAATGAAGCTTATAGGTCGAACAAATGGTCAACTTGATATAAGTCAGATTCCAACGGAACAAATTGAAAGAATAGAAATTGTGAAAGGAGCTTCGTCTGCTTTGTATGGAAGTGAAGCGATGGGTGGTGTAGTCAATATAATTACTAAAAAACCAACATCGAATTTTAGTACTCAAGTCAACGCAGGTATTGGTAGTTATGGAAAAGCGGTCGGCGATATCTCTCTCTTCGGTGGATTATTTGGTGTAAACACAAAGTTTTATATTAGTTCACAATTTTATGGAGGAAATGCAATCTATTCTGAAAGTCTTTGGGAAAACGGAAGTGAATATAATAAAAATAATATTGGACTTCAAATTCATAAAAAAACATCTACTTTCGGCAATATAAAAATTCATTTTAATAATCTGATGGAGAAACAAATAAAAGACTTGGGATTTTTTGAAGATTTTTCAAGTAATAGACGATTAACAGCTTACTTGGAACATCAATTTAATATTAAGAATTTTGATTGTAGTACTACTTTAGAACATTCGAATTATAATCATCTTTACGAAAGATATGTTACTTCCTCAAGCTTTAAAAAAAGTAGCGATACAACACTTGACAAATTGAACAAAGTAGAATTCTCCTTTAGTAAAAACGAAGAGGATTGGACTCTTAATGGTGGATTTGGTTATGAATCAGAATCAATAGATTCAGATAGAATATTTGGGAATTATCAGTATTCGAGTTTATCTCATTACTATCTTCAGCACGAACTCAATATTCTTCCCAAAGTAATATTATTATCTGGGTACCGAACTGATATTCATTCAATTTATGGTACATATTTTTCTCCGAAACTATCCTTAATGTTTAAACCAGAGATGATATCTAGAATTCGTATTTCGTATGGTGAAGGATTTAGAGCACCTTCATTCAAAGAATTATATTTAAACTATACTGTATTTGATATAGGTTATCGAATTATTGGAAACACGGATTTAAAACCTGAAACTTCAAAAAGTGTTAATGTCGATTTTGAAAGATGGCATACAAATATTTATCACGGTCGGATTAATTTCTTTTATAATGAAATTTCCAATTTAATTGATTACATTTCAAACGGGACAGAACAAGAAACGAATTTAGAGCTTTGGCAAACATCTAATATCAGAAAAGCTAGAACTCAGGGAGTGGATTTGGATTTGACATATTTCTTGACTGATAATATTGTGTGGTCAGTTGGTTATTCTATTTTAGATACTTGGGATGTTGATAACGAAAGTCCTATTAATTTAAAATCCAAACATAAAGCTAATTCAAAATTAAAAATTACACTAATGGAAAAGTATCATTTTAACATACGATTTCAGTATTTTGGTGAGCGCTACTATGGTGAAGCGAGTGTAGTTGATGACGGAACTATTGATTATTGGTTAGACCATTACATTCTCTGCCATTGTTCATTTAATGTGAAAATATTGAATTCTTTACAAATGAAATTTGGAATCAACAATATAACAGATGTTTTTGATGAGGTTTGGGGACCTATGCCCGGAAGAGAATGGTATTTTAGTTTAGGATATTCATTTAACAATAAAAAAGGAGAATAGAAAAATGAAGAAAATAATCACAATGCTAATAACTGCAATTTTGGTAATTGTGGGCTGTGAAGATAATATCGTGAATAGCGATAATGAAGTTAAGATCGTGAATAATGATAGTGAAGTTAATACATTTGTTTCTGTAAATGTTAAAGATGGTTTAACAGACCATTTTAGTTTTGAAACAAATACTGGAGATACTTCAGGAACTTCTGCTTGGGATATTGCATTTACTGCGTTGAAATGGTCGCCTGCGCCGGGTGCACCTGATGTATGGGATCCTTTCATAACTGCAAATGAAGATATTTCAGTTGTAAGAGTTAATGTTGATGGATTATCAGATATAGTTGATATTCCTGAATCCGAGCTTTTTACAACGAATTTTAGCACATTTGAAGATGGATGGTATGAAACGGACGACAACCATATAGTTAACCCGTTAGATTATGTCTACATTGTCAACACAGAAGATGGAAAATATCCAGCATTTGAAGTTGTGAATTATTATGACGATGAAGGAAATTCAGGAGTATTTACCATAGAGTGGAAATACTTGGCTGAATAAACGAGGATTATTCCTCCTATTGTTACCTAACAAAGATAACGAACCTCAGAAGTTTAGGGGTTCGTTATCTTTTTATATGCTCATAAAGTATAGATGAAAAATACCAAGTTATATATATTAGTAATAAATTGTTTATTAATTGATTATTGAATTATTCAATCTCTTCAAATCCTAAAATTTGATCTATTTCCATTCACTTCACCTATTCATTTAGTAGTAAATCTCAAATTTCAAACTTTATGAGGAAACCTAATTACTATCCAATTGCAATAACACCTTTGGTCAAAATGTAAACTCCGAATAGAATCAAAATCAGTCCACTAACATATCCCACAGCTTTGGGATGTGAATAGATAAAACTAACTTTTTGTCTGAAGAATTGCGATGAATATCCAGCAACCAGCATTGGTATTGAGAATCCAATTGAGTAGAAAAATAGCAATGTAATACCGCTTACGATTGAACCTTCAGTTGCCACCATCGTCAAAACTCCAGATAGTAGTGGACCAATGCACGGAATCCAAATAAGTCCGAGCGTTAATCCAATAAACAAACCAGACCACTTCCCTGTAGATTTTGATTCTACCTTGTTAAATGCTGTGATTTTTTTGAAAATATTAATATTGAATAACATCAATATTCCCATAATAATTACGATGATACCTGCAAACTTTTCAATTAAGTTCATTTTACCTGCAATGAGACCTGCAAAAAGAGAGGTGATAATTCCCATTGCAATGAAAGAAACTGAAAGGCCAATGACAATCAGTAATGGACGATGTTTGTAATCTTCACTGCTACCCGTTAAAATAATTGGAACAACTGGCAATACGCACGGTGATGCAACACTTGCAATTCCAGCTCCTATTGATAATAGTATGTTTGTTAAACTAAAAACCATTATTTTGCACTATTAAATGCGGATAAAAGCGTGTTCATCTGTTGAATTCCTGGAGAGAATCTTTTAGATATTTCACCATTTGAATTTAGTAATATTAGTGATGGCAATGAACGAATTCCATATTTGTTAAACTGATTTCTACTCTTAGGGTCAGTTGTTGGAACATATTTTATATCAACATATTTATTGATTATTTCACTGTTTTCTTTGAAAATTTTGTCTTGCATTTTACATGGTCGTCCGTTGGGATTCAAAAAGAAGATAAGGGTGCCTTTTTCAATCTCTTGAGAAACTGTCTTGACAATGTCTTCATTCTTAACAATTTGTTTAGCTTGAATTGTTTGCGTTACTTTCAGATTGTTTTCATCCGCATTTGAATTATTACATCCAATAATCAATATTGATGTAATTGTGAAGAGTAATAGATTTATAAGTTTCATTATTTTCCCTTTTTATGATGTATTGTTAGTTAGATAGAGTAATTATAAATTAGTTACAAAATATTATGTGGATTGAAATTATAGTTACTGAATTTTCAAGAGAACCATAAAATAAAACTGTAAAGCCCAACAAGAACAAATTGTAGTACAAAACTAATCGTTCCGTCATTGTCATTTGAATATATAATATTCTATTCATTAAAAATTTAAAATACTTTCGAATAAATTTCCCAAATATTACATAGAACCTATAACCATTACTCACTAAATTTTGGATAATGTTAAGGATAGAATCCATATCAAAGTCGTTTGGGGAACAGAAGTTATTTTCTAATACTTCTTTGCAAATTAAACCAAATATGAGATTAGGTTTAATTGGAAGTAATGGCGTTGGAAAAACGACTTTGTTCAGAATAATTCTAGGTGAAGAATCTATTGATGCAGGAAATGTAATGCATCACAAAAATTTGTCATTTGGAGTTGTCCATCAAGAAGTTGAGAATTTTACTGGGAAATCTATTCTTTCTGAAACATTATCTATTTTCCCTGAAATATCCAAAATCGAAGATGAGATTGTAGAAATTTCTAACAAGCTTAATGATGAACCAAACAACTCAAAGTTGCTTTCTAAATTAAGTGATTACCAAATTCAATTAGAAAATATAGGGGGATATTCTGCTGAGAATAAAGCTAAAACTATATTGAGTGGTTTGGGTTTCAAAGAGTCTTTGTTTTATCAAATGGTTGATACTCTAAGTGGTGGGTGGAAAATGAGAGTAGCTCTAGCAAAAGTTTTGTTGCTCTCTCCAGATTTACTTCTATTAGACGAACCGACAAACCACCTTGATCTTGAATCGTTAATTTGGTTAGAGAATTTTCTATCATCTTATAAAGGTTCTATTATTGTTATTAGTCATGATAGATATTTTTTAGATAGATTAGTAACACATATTGCAGAAATATCTAGAAATAAAATTTGGACATTTAAAGGTAATTATTCGAAATATTTTAACGAAAAAGAAGTAAGAAATGATACCTTAGTAAGACAAGCTAAAAATCAAGGAAAACAAATTGCTCAAACTGAACGATTTATTGAACGATTTAAAGCCAAAAATACATTAGCAACTCGTGTAAAAAGTAAAATCAAAGAATTAGAGAAAATGGAACGAATTGAAGTTCCTAAAGATGATGAGAAAACAATAAACTTTTCGTTTCCACAACCTATTAGAAGTGGATTAAAAGTAGTGGATATCAAGGATGTCAACAAATCGTATGACACGGTTTCAGTTTATGATAATTTTAATTTTCAAGTTGAAAGAGGTGATAGATTAGCTTTGGTTGGACCAAACGGTGCAGGAAAATCAACGCTTGTTAAACTGATTGGAGCTGTAATTGAGCCAAATTCAGGAGAAGTAAAATTGGGGCATAATGTTGAAGTGAATTATTACGCTCAACACCAACTTGAAGCGCTAAATCCTAGCTTGACAGTTTTTCAAACTGTTGAAGGACTATCAAACGAAATTGGTTATACTCAGTTGAGGTCATTTTTGGGTTCTTTCCAGTTTTCAGGTTCAGATATTGACAAGAAAGTCTCGGTACTATCAGGAGGAGAAAAAGCTCGGTTAGCACTTGCAAAAATGTTGATTAATCCTGGAAATTTGTTATTGCTAGACGAACCGACAAATCATCTTGATATTCAATCTCAGGATGTACTGACATCTGCACTAAAGCAGTTTTCCGGGACTATTATTTTCATAAGTCACGATAGACAGTTCATAAACAAGATTTGTAATAAAGTTGTAGAAATTGATTCTGGAAATATCCAAGAATTCGAAGGTAATTATGATTACTATATTTGGAAGAAAAATCAAATAGAATCAAAAACACCAATCAAAGAAGATAATATCGATAAAAGTAAGCGAAAAGAAAATTACGAAGAACAAAAAGCTAAAAATCGTATTGAAAATAAGCAAAAAAGAAAGATCAAAAAGTTAGAAACTGAAATAACAAATTTGGAGTTATCAATCAAGGAAAAAGAATCGGAAATGAGTAACCAACCAATTTCCAATAATTATGCTAAACTTCAAGAGATAATGGATGAAAAAGCATCACTTCAACTAAAATTAGATGCAGTTTATGTAGAGTGGTTAGAACTCCAATAATTTAATACGAAAAGAAAATAAAATTAGAGTTGTAAAATTGCTATAAGAACGAATAAACTTGAAGATAAAATTAGTTAACAATTAACAATAAAACGGAGAAACAATGAGTAAAATTAAAAAAATAATAATGGGTATAATAATTTCATTCTCATTTATGTACGCAACTCAGATTATAGTAGTTAGTGAAGTATTTACGGAAGCGTGGTGACCATACTGTCCACTAGCCCGTGCGGCTTTACAAGACCTTGCAGAACAACAAACATTCGTAATTCCACTTATGTGGCAAGGTGATACTCAAAATGCCAGTCCAAATTATGCTGGCAGAGGTAGTTTGTATCAAGTACCAGCATTACCTACAGCACAGTTTGGAGGTTATTTACAAGATGTTGGTGGTGGAGATAATGTTAACCAAGTTTACCAAAGATATCTGCAAAAATACAATCAAGTAGTAAATGATAATAGCCCAATATCTCTTATTCAAACTACAAGTATTAGTGGTCAAAATTTAATAATTCAAGCAAATATTCAAGTAACTGGTAGCATTTCTACAACCAATAACAAAGTGGAATTTATTTTGACAAGATACCAAGATAACGACTATTTTTGTTCAGTGATTGCTTATGATGACACACCTTTTAATCTGACTGAAGTTGGAGAAACAGGAATTTATGAAGGTGTAATTCCTATAAATCAAGATTGGGATATGGAAACACTAAAAGCTATAGCAATAGTTCAGTCGTTTTCTGGAAATAAACAAATACTTCAAGCGAGTATGACAGATATCTCACTCGATAATATGTTGATTTTTAACAGTGAGCTAAATGGAGTGACAAATGATACAGATGGAGATTCTGTAGTAAATCCAGGCGAAACAGTTGATTTATCTTTTACCATAAGAAATGAATCTCTATTGCTAAGTGCTGATAATATAGTTGGAACTTTTTCAGTAGATAATGAAAATGTAATATTACAAAATCCAGAAGTGAGTATTTCTGAATTTATGGAAGTTGAAGATGAAGTATTAATCGAATTGGAGTTTATTCTAAATCCAGAAATCACATTGGGAGAATTCGATTTAAATTTATTAATAGAAGCAGATTATGTTGATTTATACGAAGAACCTTATACCTACATTGCAAATTTTACTTATCCGATTGATGTAAGTTTAAATCAGGTTAATTGGCCTATGAGCGTTGATGCAGAAGTAAAATCATCTCCAGTTGTAGTTGATATTAATGACGATGGTGTTAGTGAAGTTATTTTTGGAGATGGAAATGGACTTCTGCATGTAATTGGAATTGATGGTGTTGAAATTGATGGATTTCCTTTTGATTTAGAAGATCAGATTTGGGGATCGCCAGCGGTTGCAGACTTAGAAAATGATGGTGATATTGAAATAATAATCGGCTCAAAAGATAAACATCTTTTCATTCTTAATTCTGATGGTAGCGTACAAGCAGATTATAATTCTCATCAGTGGATTATGGGAACTCCAGCTGTTGGGAATATTGACGATGATGCAGATTTAGAAATTGTATTTGGTGGATATTCAGGAGATAAGTATATTTTTGCAGTTAATCCAGACGGTAGTGATGTTGCAGGATTCCCTTTTGATTTAGGTGAAAAAGTTCAAAGTGGAGTTGCATTGGCAGATTTTAACGGAAATGGTAAAGTTGATATTATTTGTGGCACGGATAGTGAAGAAATTTATGTGATTTTAGATGATGCAACAATAGCTACTGGATTTCCATATGAAACAGGTGGTGATATTCGTTGTGCTCCAGTAGTACTTCAGCTAGCTGAAGAAAATAATAATGATAAAATTATCTTGGTAGGTTCTAGAGATGATAATTTCTACGGGATAAACGCAAATGGTACTCTTCGATTTACCATTGAAACTGGTGGTAATGCTGAAGTATCTCCCGGAGTTGTTGATATTGAAGGAATTGGTCCTGTTGTTTTCTTCGGTTCTAATGATGGATATTTGTATGCGGTGTTATCAAATGGTGAAACTCTTGCGGGATGGCCAATATATCTTGGTGGTGATATAATATCGTCTCCTGTATTTGCAGATTTGGATGGTGATGGCGATGCAGAAGTGGTTACTAGCACCAGCCAAGGCGATTTAGTCGCATTGCATTTAGATGGTTCTTTTGTAGATTATTTCCCAATAAATTATGGTTCCCCTTTTGCGGGTGCACCAACAATTATTGATTTGGATGCCGACGGAGATTTAGAAATATTTGCTGGTACTTCTACAGATATGATATGTGTGGATATAAAAAATGAAAATGGTAATACTGAAAACTATTGGAGTATTTTTCGAGGTAATGCTTTTAGAAACGGGTATTTCATTAGTGATGAACCTGTAAACTATGTGAACAATAGCTTTTTTGAAATCCCAAAAGAATTTTATGTAGAAAAAATATACCCGAACCCTTTCAATCCGCAAACTACAATTTCATATGAATTGAACAAAACGGGAATGCTAGAAATATCAATACTAAATTTACAAGGACAGCAAATTATCCAATTATTCCGAGGTAATAGCAATATTGGTTCTTATGATTTAGTTTGGGATGCTTCAGATATTTCTACAGGAATATACTTTGTTCAGTTCTTATTCGATGGTAATATTAGGACAAGTAAAATCATTTTAATGAAATAGGTAATTATATCTTAAAAGTGGCGGATGAATATTCGCCACTTTTTATTATAGATCGAATAATTATGGAAGATTTAGGAAAAAAACAGATTTGTTCAAAATGTGGTAATTATTTTGTTTGTGATATTGAAAATGGCAAAATTGATTGTTGGTGTATGCAATTGCCTAAGATAAAGACTGTTATAGAAGACAAATCATGTATTTGTCGTGACTGTTTAGAAAACAATTAGTTTATTCCGAATACAAAATATGTTCTTTTAGGATACATCTATTTTGAACATAAAATAATCCACCTTTTGTAGATATTTGCATTGCGTTGTTATTTACAATCCCTTCTTGTAACCAAAGAGCTTTTGCACCGATTTCTACAGATATTTTGGCAATAGGTTCACAAAATTCCGCTTTACGAAAAACATTCACCACATCCACAGGAAATGGAATATCTTTAAGAGTTGGATATGTTCGTAATCCAATAATTTCATCATGTCCCGGATTAACAGGAATAACAGTATAACCTTGTTCCTTTAGATATTTCCCGATTTTGTGAGAGTATCTTTCTGGTTTGGGTGACATTCCAACCACCGCAATAGTTTTCATTTTGAGAATTTGTCTAATTTCGATATCTGTATTCATCACATTGTAATCCACTTAATAAAAGTTAGATGAAAAATTTATAGAATTGTTACGGGATAAGTTTATTTTCCGTTAAGAATTCGTTGAATCATTTCCTTAATAGTAGGAATATATCCTTTAGAAAATAGCGAATCTTTGGAAAAATTGAAAACATTTGATCCAGAAAACATAAGTTGGTTGTCAATATTGTCATCTTGAATGATGTTCTGTAAAGTTCCTTGAATGCAATAACTTCTAGGGTCAGGGATTTCTCCTGTAGAATAATTAGTTTCTGGACTTTGCATCCAACTGCTGAATTTGCATCCAGCCAAACAGCCTTTGCAGTTTCTTTGATCATCTCGAATTTGAGTGGCTTTTTCTGAAGAAACAAAGACAATTGTAGAATCTGGAGTTTTTAGCCCAACTGAAAATCCATTACTTTTCCATTCATCTATTCTATTTGTATCAATAGATTTTACATAAATTGGTTTAGCATCGGACTTTAATGAAATAGCAGTGTTAAATTCAGAATCTGATTCATTTCTAAAATCTATTTGTCTTTTAGAGCGTTCTTTCAATTCTATCAAAAATTCATTGTTTACTGCAGATGAATAAAATCCCGTTGGACTGAATTTATTCAGAGTAACATCCTTGCGAGTGAGTGAAAAGAGTTTTTCTTTCCAACGAGTTGAGATAGGACTTTCTTGTGTTAGCATAGGTCTAGTGCCAAATTGAAATGCAATTGGTCCGATTTCGATGTTATCAATCAGGTCTTTGAATTTATTTAGATACCAAACTCCACCAGCAATAATGATTGGAGTCTTTTCTAAACCAACTTTGTTCATATACTGTCTGATTTCGCGAACTCTGTGAAATGGATCTTCTTCAACATCGGGATTATCTTTCTGAGTTAAACCGGTATGACCACCAGCTTTCCAAGGATCTTCATAAACTACACCACCGAGGAGGTCAGAGAATTTATTATAAGATCTCATCCATAATGCTCTAAACGCACGAGTTGAAGATACAATTGGATAGTAATAAGTTTTATATTTTTCTGCGATATCAGCCAATTTATATGGCATGCCTGCACCACAAGTAATACCGTGAATTTTATCTTTTGCAGATTCCATCACACCGTTTAGGATTCGTTCTGCACCAGCCATTCCCCATAAGATATTTATGTGAATTCTACCGTTTCCTTTTGCTATATCACTTGCAATTTGTGCTTGAGAAATACAACCTTTGATGCAATGATCAATAATTTCTTCAAAGCGTTCTTTTCTATTTTTCCCTTTGAAGATTAATGGAATTATTTCACCGTTATCATCAATAACTTGGGGAAATACACCAGAAAAAGTTCCGACTGCACCTGCAGCAGCAAAAGCACCTGCTGTTTCGCCATTGCTAACACCAATTCCTTTTCCACCTTCAATAATAGGTAGAACTATTTTGCCCGAAATAGAGAGTTTATCTAAGATATTCATGGGCATAGTTTACTACTGAAAAGCTTTCACTCAAAATATATATAGAAAAGAACAAATAAAAGTTCAGATTTTATCACGAGCGTCGAATAAAATTTTTGAGGATATAACCGGCTATATTTGGATTTTCTTTTAATCGGCGTGTTGAATATGCATACCAATCAGGTCCAAACGGAACATAAATTCTGACTTTGTAACCTTTTGATAGATGTTTTTCTAACCAGCCGGACATAGGTACGCCATATAAAACTTGGAATTCAAAACGATCTTTGGGTACATCGAGTTCTTCAATAAGTGTGTAAACATCCCGTAACAGTTTAAGGTCGTGTGTAGCAATTGCAGCAAATCCTTTATTTTGAAATGTTAATCGCAACAGCTCAATAAAATTGCTGTTGATTTCTTGACGATTTTGTATCGCAATTTCCGGGTCTTCTTTATAAATTCCCTTACAGAGTCTAAAATTAAATTCAGGTCCGAACATACCCGCAATATCATCTTTTGTTCTAAACAAATATGCTTGAAATACTGTACCAACTTTTTTGTAATTACTAAAACATTCTTGAGTTAATTTAATAGTCACATCAGTAAAGGGAGAATTTTCCATGTCTATTCTGAGAAAATTATCAGTCTCCTCAGCTTTAGAAAGGAGTGATAGTAGATTATCACGGAAAGTAGTTTCACCTATATCTAATCCGATATGTGTTGGTTTTATGGATACATTGCAATCAAGATTACGCGATTGAATTTCACTGTATAGATCAAGATAATTTTCTGTTACTTTTTTTGATGCTTCGTTGGTTTCTACATGTTCTCCGAGAATATCAATAGTAGCAGAATATCCTTTCGCATTTAGCGTCTGAACAATATCCAATGCTTCTTCCTTAGTTTCACCGGCAACATATCGTCCAGCGATTAACCTAACAAAAGATAATGGAAGAAATGGAATTAAAGATAGAATGATTTTATTAAATAACTTCAACATTATTGGTCGAAATTTAGGAGTATATCAAAATATCATCCAAAGTAAATGCATAAAAAAAACGCACTACCGAATTTAAAATCAAATAGTGCGTTTAATCTACAATACTATTGAAATATCAGTCTAATGGATTTTCTGTTAGAGACTCGATGTCTTCGTCATCATAACCGAGGAATTTCCAGTCAAGAACACCGTTAGGTGAGTGGCATTTTTCACAGGTTAACGCACCTTCAAGTCGGATAGAGTGACTAATTTCCAAATATGCATCATTCGGAATCCAACGAGGTTCAACCTTCCCATCAACCATATTCACAACATCATCATAAGGTTTGGTGTTCCATCCTTTGATGTGATCACCTGTTCCATCATCCATAAATTTCATAAACTTATTCATTAAATAAATATCGAACATCCATCCGTACATCATTTTCATCATACTCTTTTCCATTTCTTTTGATGCGGCTTGTTCTGGATCTCCAGTTGTGTAATAAGTTGGGAGATTGTATGGTACAAACATACCACCAAATGGACCAATATTTTGTAAATCAATATGTTGTTTTCCGTTGAACAATTTCATTGCATAGAGTTTGGATGGTTTCTTTTTGGCAATTGGTCTTAGAACTCGTTCATAATATCCTGCATAGTCATAATCCACATATTCTGGCCAAATGTTAGTAGGATTGTAAAATCTATAAAGATCTTTTCCATTAGGATTATCACCAATTGGATTTCCTAAGAAGGTAGCATCTCCATTCCACCACATATATTTAATGCCCTTTCCCGGTTCAGTTTCTTTTTCTGTATCGGTATAAACGAAAACACCTGGATGTTCTTCATACATTGGAGTATCAAAATCTCTCATCGTGGCATTATCAGGATGTAGAGAAGGAATATGGCAAGTAACACACGCTACTTTTTCTGTATGCATATTTAGGAAATCTGCTAAATCTTCATTTGATTCGTGAGGTTCTTCGGTATGACATTTTTCACAACTGACTTCTGTATTCGTAAGGTCATTAGTCATCATAGTGGTAGTATGCAAACCTTTAGCAATCATATGACCTTCAGTCTCATGACACTCAATACAACTTAACCCTGCGGCAGCATGAACATCCCAAGATGGAGTGTATGGAGTCCCTCTTTTTGATCCTGGATGCTGGATTCTTGGTCGTTCGTGCCCGAGATTTTGTAAACTCTCAGAAAATTCTGGTCCGGCAGGATCAACATACAAATCACCACCAAAATTATGCTGATGGCATCTCAAACAAGTTTGTGAAGTTGGAGTTACAACAGACATCGCCGCTTTCATTGATCTGTCCATTTCCCAACGATGAAGTCCGTTATCATCCTGCACAACTTGTTTCTTGTTCATATCATAGGCAACTGAGTGACAAATCAGACAATCAATTGCATCCTTTTCTCGCTGAAGAGTAGAATAGCCAGGCATCATTTCTCCTAATGGAGCTTGATATTGACCTCCAATATGACATTGTCCACATCCTTCAGATAAAGTATCTCCGTGTTCTGTAACAACAAATTCAGCCCAGGCTGTCATTGCGAAAGAACCAGGTTTTGGACAAGGCCTGTCAATTTTACCCATTGGGAAATTATCAGCAAGTTCACCATTAAAACCCCATACATTTTTGTGCTCCATTGTAAAAAATTTGTAATGTGTAGAGTTTGTGAGATTTTTCATCAATTTTACTTGTTTTTCTTTACCAGTTTCTGCATCAGTTACTGTAATCTTTTTGTGACATTTAAGACAAGTTTCTGGACCTTCATAACTTAAAATTCCAGCATCACGAAATCTGTCAATGTGATTAAATGAATCTTGATATTTTGTTTGAATATCATCTGATATACTTTCAAATTCTACTGGTGTTACTGTTTCAATTTTGAATTCAATTTTACCCGGGCGACTATCTTCCGGCATCATCCAATTAATCAGATGTGACCAAGCAGAAATTCCCAGAACAGGTATCATTAAAACCGACATTAATATTTTCATTATTTATTCTCCGTATTGTTTATTATTGATAATTGTATGTTTAACTATACAAAAAATTTACTGAGTATAGTGGTATATTATCAAGTGAATATATATAAATATCATAATAAAGCATGTCAATAATTAACTTAATCAACAGCAACAGAGATAGTCGAATTTATTTATTTTCAAGATTGGATTTTTTTGTAGCTCTAATTTTAATAGCTTTTTTATAGATTAGTTTGTTTGTGAAGTTCTTCATTTGAATACTAAAATAAGAAAGAACTACAGCCATCACGACATCCCAAATTGGTTTAACTCCAGGAAATAGAAAATTCCACAGAATTACAAAAACCAACCATATAAAATATGATAACCAATAATTTTTCATGCTCTTAATTTACTGATTTTGATAATTACGAAGCGATTGATATTTAAAAGTGTGATATTTCATCGTTTAGTCATTTTGTTGCTCTTCTTTATGTTATTCAGTGAGTAAAATTATTTTATACACTATTTCCCTGTTTTTAGTTAAATTTGACGGATGGAAACAGTGCAAAACATTGTCAACATGATTTACAATCTCATCTTCGTAATATTTGGGTTAAAACTAAATGGTTATGTTAAATTATTATCAAAATAACATGTCGAATGGAGTAATGAAATGCCAATAACTGACCAAACTTTTTTTACTAATGAAAAAGGGAAAACCTTGTTAGATAGGTTTAAAAGAACATTAATAGCCTCTCAATATTTTGATGTTTTAGTTGGTTATTTCCGAACAAGCGGATTTCATCAATTAGCCGATAGTTTAGAAAGTGTTG
>JACNLC010000075.1 GCA_014381725.1 Fidelibacterota bacterium
TATTTGGCTGTACTGATATAGAAGCTTGTAACTTTGACGAGTTAGCAACAGAAGATGATGGAAGTTGTTATTATGAAGATACAGTTACTTGTTATGAAGATATAGATGGTGACGGCTATTACAATGATGTTCAAGATTACACAGCTTGTGATGCAGTCTGTTCAGACTTAGGAGAAGCTTGGTCATCTGATGCTGGATCAGGAGAAGAGCTATTTGGCTGTACTGATATAGAAGCTTGTAACTTTGACGAGTTAGCAACAGAAGATGATGGAAGTTGTTATTATGAAGATACCGTTACTTGTTATGAAGATATAGATGGTGACGGCTATTACAATGATGTTCAAGATTACACAGCTTGTGATGCAGTCTGTTCGGACTTAGGTGAAGCTTGGTCATCTGATGCTGGATTAGGAGAAGAAATCTACGGTTGTAGTGATCCTGTAGCAGACAACTACGATGATACTGTAACAGAAGATGACGGTTCTTGTGAATATGCTCCGGAAGCTTCGTTTACAACGGATGTAACTGAAGGTTATGCTCCATTAACAGTAACTTTCACAAATACATCTGATTTAGGTTCAGGTTCTGATGTAACTTACCTTTGGGATTTTGGCGATGGTGATACTTCAACTGAAGAAAATCCTGAACATACTTTCGTAATCAACGGAGAATTTTCTGTTACATTGACAGTTGAAACAACTCACGGTATTGACACTACAGATCCTACTATGATTTCTGTTAATGTATTCTATGGTGATGTTGATCAAAATGGAATTGTTCAAGCACTAGATGCTTCAAAAATCTTAAAGTATCTTGCGGATTATATTGAATTAGATGATATACAATTAATGAATGCAGATGTTAGTTTGGACGGTACTGTATCTGCATTAGATGCGACTATCATTCTTCAATATCTTGTTAACATAATTCCTGAACTACCATATAGTGAACCATTATTAGCAAGTGGTGAAATGCATATGTCAGATCAGCAAATTGAAGCTGGTGAGATGGCAGATATTCCTTTATATCTGGCAGATGATGATAATATATTGTCATTCGAATACATTGTAAATTATGATCCTGAGATTCTAACATTTGTGGAAGTTGCTTGGTCAGAAACTGCAACATTTACTACTGAAGTAAATCCAAGAGATGGTGAAATCATATTCGTTGGTGCTCGTACTGAAGCGCAAGATGTGGTTGATATAATGGCTACTCTAAGATTTGAAGTTGCAGATAACTTTGAGGGTGACTCAGAAACTGTGGTTAATGTTATGAATCTTCGTTGGAATGAAGAAAGTGTAATTACTGATGCAGCTTCAGCCACATTGACACCATTATTGTCAATTGCTGATTATGCAATTCCAGCAGAGTTTGGATTGAATCAAAACTATCCAAATCCGTTTAATCCAACTACAACAATTAGTTTTGATATTCCTGAACTAAGCGATGTAAGAATTGATATTTACAATGTACTTGGACAAAAAGTGAAAACTCTTGTTGATGCAAATTATCAACCGGGTTATCATTCTGTACAGTGGGATGGATATAATGATAGAGGTCAATCTGAAGTTAGTGGAATTTATATCTATACAATTTCTGCAGACGGTTACAGAGAAACTCATAAAATGTTGATGATCAAATAAGATCATCAAAACTTAAGTTAAGGGGCTGTTCGGTTTTGTTCAGCCCCTTTTTTATAGGAACTAATTTTATTCTAAATCATTCAGAATTTAGTAATAAATTACGACATTGTTTTTTGACATAATATTTGAGGGGGTGACTGGTTTCGACGGGTAAGCAAGGGCTTTCAGTGGCATGTCGAGGATTCTCGGTAACCTCGGAAATCTTCCGGGAACACAAGTTAAATGCCGATTATGGCTACGCTGCAGCCGCTTAACTGACGGTTGCTGTCTCCTAACGGGCTTGTCTGCCGCCTGTTAACGAGACATCATCTTGTGCAGACTGGTTTCACTCACTGTCTGGATGAATGAAACGAGAACTACAGACTGGTCTGATTATAGTTGGGTTATTTGCGAAAATCAGATAAGACTTAAAAAATGACCTAAGCATGTAGATGCTGATTGATCTCCTTATTCGGACGCGAGTTCAATTCTCGCCACCTCCACAATGTTTTTTGTTTACATATTAAACTCGTTAAAAGATGATAAATTATATACTGGTTCTACTTCAGATTTATCTCGTCGTTTGAGAGAGCATAGTGGAGGTAGATGTAAAAGTACATCTTATCGAAGACCATTAACACTTGTATATTATGAAGAATTCGAAACTTTAGTAGAAGCTAGAGTACGAGAGAAAATTCTAAAACATCCGACAGAGGGGAAAAGAAGAAAAGTCTAATTAAATCATTTCCTCAAGAAAAACTAAATAAGTTCATTTTACAGAGTTAATTTATTCGGACGCGAGGCCTCGGCGTAGCCGTTGGCTTGTCCTACGGCGAGTCTTCAATTCTCGCCACCTCCACAATGTTTTTTGTTTACATATTAAAATCGTTAAAAGATGATAAATTATATACTGGTTCTACTTCAGATTTATCTCGTCGTTTGAGAGAGCATAGTGGAGGTAGATGTAAAAGTACATCTTATCGAAGACCATTAACACTTGTATATTATGAAGAATTCGAAACTTTAGTAGAAGCTAGAGTACGAGAGAAAATTCTAAAACATCCGACAGAGGGGAAAAGAAGAAAAGTCTAATTAAATCATTTCCTCAAGAAAAACTAAATAAGTTCATTTTACAGAGTTAATTTATTCGGACGCGAGGCCTCGGCGTAGCCGTTGGCTTGTCCTACGGCGAGTCTTCAATTCTCGCCACCTCCACAATGTTTTTTGTTTACATATTAAAATCGTTAAAAGATGATAAATTGTCTATATTGTAACAATGTCAGAATCCCTGTACAGTCGCAAGCTCCTTACAGGGCAGGCAGGGTGAAAAAGTTGAAATGGTTTTATTCCCCTCTAGAGGGGTGGATGCGAAGCAGACGGGGTGTTAAGAAGTTCAACTTAGGCAAGTTGAGATACTGTAAAAATCCCGTAGGGATTAAATATTTGTAGAATAAAATTGAAAACATTAAAAAATCCCGTAGGGATTACATATTTATAGAATTGAATTGAAAATTATAATAAACTCCGTAGGAGTTAAATGAAATATCGTAAATACATTCTACAAATCTATATTCAAATTGTTTTTAAATATTTTACGGTAAATGAACTTTTTAGACAAAAAAATCCCCAAACTTTTCAGCTTGGGGATTTTTGGTTTACCATTAAAAATCAAAGAAATCTATTCAAGAACATGGATATTCTTTTTCTTACAGATATCTTTTAAGATTTGTGGCCAAACTGTTACGCTCACTTCACCAATATGTGCTTTCTTAAGCAATAATTGGTAAACTCTAGACTGACCAATACCACCACCAATACTTAGTGGAATTTCATCATTCATAATTGCTTTATGATATGGCATTTCCAAGAAATCCAACTGATCAGTAATTTCTAACTGTTGCTTGAGCGTTTCTTTGTTCACTCTTACACCCATCGATGTTAGTTCATGTCGTCTTTCAGTTAATGAGTTCCAAACCAAAATATCACCATTTAATCCGTGCATTGGCTTGCCGTCTTTAGATACTGTTTCACTTACCCAATCGTCGTAATCGGGAGCGCGCATTTCGTGAGGATAACCGTCTTTTAGTGTCCATCCAATTCCATAAATGAAAACTGCAGGATAGTCTTGCAAAATTCTAGTTTCACGAGCTTTTCTGGGTAAATCCGGAAACATATCCAAAATTTCTTCTGCATGTAAGAAAGTTAACTCATCAGGAAGATTCGGATGCTCATCAGTTATTAACTGTGGATATAATTCCTGAACATGAGTTTCTGCACCTTTAAGAACTTTCCAAATTTTCTTTACAACATCTGTTAAGTATTCTAAAGTTCGTTCTTTTTCAGTTATCACTTGTTCCCAATCCCATTGGTCAACATAAGAACTGTGGTCGTGGTCAAGAAAATAATCTTTTCGGACAGCGTGCATATCGGTATATAAGCCTTCTCCGATATCCAAGCCAAATTGCTGTAACGCCCATCTTTTCCATTTAGTCGCTGCCTGTACAACTTGACCATCAATTTTTTTGTCAAGTCCAAGTCCGCATTGAAAATCAATAGGTGTTCGTGAACCGTCTCTATCGAGATAATCGTTCATTCCGCTATCTCTATCCACAATCAGAGGAACTGTAACTCGAATTAAATTGAGTTCTTCACAAAGACCTTTCTCAATATAATCTTTTACAGCTGTGATTGCAATTTGAGTTTCTTTCGGATTAAGAATCGAACTGTAATTTTTCGGAAGAACTTGTTCTACTTCCTCGTAAGTTCCAATTCCCGGTCCTGCTAAATCACGGGCTACGATAGTACTTTTATCCATTTATATCTCCTTTTATGAGTTTTGTTTTAGTGTCAAAAGTAATAAAATGTGTGTCAAAATTATTGAATAAATTACCAATTTATATACTGAATAAAAATTATTATTTACATCGTAAGCTCAATAAAAAAGAGCAGACAATCATCTGCTCTTTTTTATATTTCGCCAGGCGTAATCTGAGGAGGACAAACCTAGCGGCGCTTAATAATATTGCCTTGAAGAAGGAGAACGGCAGTAAGCGCTGAAACAATAAAAACTATATTTCAAGGATCAAATAACTTGCGTATTTTAGGCAGACTAAGTTCATTGAGAGAATAGGTACATTTCTTATTGATTTGTAGGTATTATTCCTACAAATTGACTATTGTTAATTATTAATATCAAATAATTAGCTTGGGATCCTGTTACCTAATGTTACATTTATTTTATTGTGAATGTTGGAAGTATTAGAGTATGTTTATGTTAGAAGAATCCTTTGAGAAACCATTAAAATTGTTCCTCTAAGGATTAAAGAAAAAAATTATAAAATATTAAGGGAATAGAATAATGAAATCACGAATATATATAATCATCAATATACTTATCGCAGTAACTGTTTTAATGGCTACTAATAATACTGAAAAATATTTCAAATTTTCTGTACAGACGTTTAAAGAAGTAAATGCGTTGAGTAAAATAGTATCAATTGATCATCATCACGATGGTTTGGAAATTTATGCGTATGCAAACGAAAATGAATTTGCAGAATTTGTAAAATTGGGATATGATTACGAAATTCTACAAAATCCAAGTATGATGTTTGAGCCAAAGATGGCTTCGTCAAAAGATCAAATGCGTGATTGGGATTCATATCCAACTTACTCTACTTATGTGGATATGATGTATCAATTTGCAGAAGATTATCCGGATTTATGCGTAGTTGAAAATATCGGTTCATCTGTTGAAGGCAGAGAACTTTTAATAGCAAAAATATCAGACAATGTCAATGTTAACGAAAATGAGCCTGAATTTTTGTATACAGCAACAATGCACGGAGACGAGATTGTTGGTTATGTCTTAATGCTTCGGTTAATTGATCATCTTTTATCCAATTATAGCTCAGATTCTCAAGTTGCAAATTTAGTTGATAATGCAGAAATTTGGATCAATCCACTTTCAAATCCAGATGGCACATATAATTCTAGTAATAATTCTGTTTGGGGAGCAACTCGTTCAAATGCCAACGGAGTAGATTTGAACAGAAATTATCCAGACCCTCAAGATGGGCAACATCCTGATGGCAACAGTTGGCAACCCGAAACAATAGCATTTATGGCTTTGGCAGATGAACATAATTTCATCTTATCATCAAATTTGCATAGTGGAGCTGAAGTGGTAAATTATCCTTGGGACACTTGGTCTCAACGGCATGCTGATGACGATTGGTGGCAGGATGTTTCGCACACTTATGCGGATGCCGCACAAAGTAATAGTCCCTACGGATATATGAGCAGTTTTGATGATGGAATTACAAATGGTTATGATTGGTATTCGATTGATGGTGGACGACAGGATTATATGAATTATTTTCATGGTTGCAGAGAAATGACACTTGAGCTTTCTAATGAAAAACTACTTCCTGAAAACGAACTTTTGGATCATTGGACTTACAATAAAGATTCGTTTATGTATTATATGGAAGAAACTTTATACGGAATCCGTGGAATTGTAACCAACGAAAGCGGGACTCCACTAAACGCAACTATTGAAATTATAGGTCATGATTTTGATAATTCTCATATTTTTACAGACCCTGAAGTTGGAAATTATCACAGAATGATTGCTCCTGGAAGTTATAATTTATTAGTTTCTTCATTCGGATATATTTCTCAAACTATTAACAATGTTTATGTTTCAAACGGAAATATTACAGTAGTTGATATTGTGTTAGATCAAGCACAAACTGTAGATGTAAGTGGAAATGTAATAGACGGAGATACTGGTTTACCAATTCAAGGTGCTACAGTCGAACTACTCGATACTCCAATTTCTCCAGTTACAACAAACAGTAACGGAGATTACACAATTCTCAATATTTTAGAAGATACTTACACAATAAGAGTTTCAAAATTAGATTATGCAACTGTTTCACAAACAGTTCAAATTACTGAGCAGAACAATGAGTTTAATTTTACATTATTTGAGTCTAATGCCGAGAGCTTTGAAGGCGGGTTTAGTGCAGATTGGGATTTTAGCGGAAATGCAAATTGGTCAATTACTAGTAGTGAATCTTATGACGGCTCACAAAGTGCAAAATCAGGAAATATTTCTGATAATCAGACATCAACTATGTCAATAACTATGAACATCACTTCATCAGGAGAGATTTCATTTTTTAGGAAAGTTTCATCAGAAAGCTCCTATGATTATCTGAAATTTTATATAGATGGTTCTGAAAGAGATAGCTGGAGCGGTGAAGTATCTTGGGGTGAAGAATCATATTCAGTCAATTCCGGAAATCATACTTTCAAATGGACATTTGATAAAGATGGCTCTGTGAGTAATGGGTCTGATTGTGGATGGGTTGACTATATCATTTTCCCGCCAACAGAAATACCACCAGCACCAGAGTTTGGACTTAGTCCATCGAGTTTAGCGTTTGGAGAAGTTGCACTTGGAGAAACTTCAATTCAACAATTTACAATATCGAATAACGGAGATGCTACTTTAACTGGTAATATCTCAACTCCAACAGGATATTCAGTTCAGAACGGTAGAAATTCTCTTAATTACTCAATTAGTGCTGGAAATACTCAAGTGTTTGATTTGGCTTTTTCTCCACTATATGAAGTAACTTACAACGGTAATGTATCAATAACGAGCAATGATAGTAATCATCCTCTTAATTATTTGTCGGTAAGTGGTTCAGGATTTGATCAGCAAATTCCACCAATTGCAGAATTTGAAGCAGATGCTACAAGCGGTAGCATTCCTTTGACAATATCTTTTACAGATTTATCAACTCAAGGTAATAGCGATATTATCAATTGGTTTTGGGATTTTGGAGATGGTGGCTCGAGTACTTTACAATACCCATTGCACACTTTTGAAGAAGTAGGAAACTTTACAATCAGTTTGACAATTACCGACGAAAACGGATTATCATCTACAGAAACAAAGACTAATTACATTTCAGCAAACGATGAATTTCCACCAAACTATCCAGATTGGAATGTGGATTTTGTAAATTTTGAATTTAATATGGCTCTTGCAGGGTTGTTATTTATTAATGATGAAGAATCTTATGATAATAACGATGTAATAGGTGCATTTGCCGATGATGAGTGTCGTGGAGTTGCTTATCCAACTTATTTCCCTGTAACAGGTCATTATACCGTGAATATGATGATATATGGAAATACAAACGGAGAGACAATCACATTCAAAGCTTACGATTATTCTGAAGATATGATATTTGATAATGTCCAAGAAACATTAACTTTTGTGAATAATGACATTGTAGGGGACGATATAAATCCTTTTGAACTTCACGCAATATCTGGTTCGGAAATAACCTTGGATTTTATGACTGGCTGGAATTGGTTTTCTGTGAATCTAATCGCAGATGATATGGGTCTTGATATAGTATTGTCTTCAATTGAAGGTAGTGCAGAGTTTATTAAAGGACAGATGGGTTTTGCTAATTATTACGAAGAATTCGGTTGGTATAGTGGTTCGGGATTAACAGAAATTGACAACAATCAAATGTATATGATTGAAATGATTTCTAACGCTGAGTTTAGTTTTAGCGGTTCTGCTGTTGACTATCAAAATTCTCCGATTGATTTAGTTGCTGGCTGGAATTGGATTGGATATTTACCACAATCTCCCAACAATTTGAATGATGCGCTCATAAGTATCGAACCGAACGGTGTATTTATCAAAAACCAAAATGGTTTTGCTAATTATTACGATGATTTTGGTTGGTATAGCGGATCAGGATTGAATACAATGTCAGCAGGCGATGGTTTTATGTTACAAATGTCAACTGAAGATCAATTGGTTTATGGTATCCCTGTTGGATTAGTTAAGGTTGATGATGAGATTAAGGATTTTCATTGGGAAGTTAATCCTCATTTGTATGAATATAATATGGCTTTAACTGCAATCATAGAATTGGAAAATTCTGATTTTGAATTAGTTGCGTTTGTAGGCAACGAGTGTCGTGGTGTAGCATCTCCGACATATTTCCCGTTGAATGAGAAAAATACAATCAATATGATGATTTATGGAGAATCTGGTGAAATACTAAACTTTAAACTATACAACCGTGCGACAAACGAAGAAATTGAATTAGTTTATGAGATATCATTTGAAGCAGATGCAATAATTGGGAATGATTTAGCACCGATTCTACTACGCCTAGAACAAGAAATCCCTAAATCATTTGTATTATTACAGAATTATCCAAATCCGTTTAATCCTGTAACAGAAATCGGTTTTGAATTACCAGTAGATTCATATATTTCACTATCAGTATATAATTTGAACGGTCAAAAAATAATTGATTTAGCTGAAGGATACAAACCTTCTGGATACTATTCAGTCAAATGGGATGGACATAATTTGTATGGTGAAAAAGTGTCCAGCGGTGTGTATATTTATAAGCTAACTTCAGACAATTTCAGCACAGTAAAAAAGATGTTGCTGATGAAGTAAATTAGTAAAAAGTTGAAAGTTTAGAGTAAACGAAACACTTTTTACTTTAAATTTTCCACTTTAAAATAAAAAAGAGGAGAAACAAGATGAGTATTTTTAATAGAGTATCTATAATTATTTTTCTTGGAATGATTGTTGCGTTCAGTTTTGCCGAAGAACGAATGGTTATCCGATTCAACCAACCAGACAAATTCATAATTGAAGAATTTAATCATGATAATTACGATGTTGCGGGCTATAAGCCAAATGAGTATTGGGATATTGTTGTATCACAAAGTGAATATGATAGAATAACTGAGTTGGGTTATACTGTTGATATTGTTCAGACTGAAAATCAGTTGAAGAATAATTTGAAAATGAGAACAGATAGAGACTTAGCGGGGTATCGTAATTACGAAGATGTAATAAATGAACTTCAGCAGATTGAAGCAGAATATCCGGGATTATGTAAATTATATGATGTTGGCGAAAGTTGGGGAAAAGAATATTCTGACAATGGAAATTCTTACTACGACAATTATCACCACGAAATTTGGGCTTTAAAAGTATCAGACAATGTTGAAACTGAAGAGGATGAACCATCAGTTTATTTTATGGGAGAACATCACGCCCGTGAACCGATTAGTTTGGAAGTTGTAATGTCAAATTTATACTACATTCTCGATAATTATGGGCTTGACCAGACGATAACCGACAATGTAAATAATTCGCAGATTTGGTTTATTCCATTGGTTAATCCTAATGGTCATAGAATTGTTACCGAACAAATTGATCTTTGGTGGCGTAAGAACATCCGTGATAATAATTTAGATGGTAATTTTGACACCGATAATTCATCAGGATATGGAACAGATGGTGTTGACCCAAACAGAAATTACGGTTGGGAGTGGGGGTCTGTAGGAACTTCAGATGAATTTACATCTCCTGTTTATCACGGACCGGAAGCGTGGTCGGAACCTGAAATATTTGCAATGAAAGGATTAGTAGAATCTCATCATTTTGTAACGGGCATTACATATCACAGTTATAGTGAACTCGTGCTTTTCCCATTTGGTTATCAATATGGAGCAGTTGCTCCGGATCAAGGTGCATTAGAGGAATTAGCGACTGAAATGGCAGTAACAATACCTTCTGAATATGGTGGGCATTATACTCCGCAACAGAGTTTAGAATTATATCCGTGTATGGGAACTACAGATGATTTTTCTTATGGTGAACACGGAATTTTTTCTTTCACAGTAGAACTTGGTACTGTATTTATTCCACCATCCGATGAGATTAATGGTATTTGTGAAGATAACATTGAAGCAGCAATGATTTTACTGGATCGTGTAAATCATTCAACTGTAACTGGTCATATTACTGATGCAAATACTGGAGACCCTCTCGTGGCAGAAATTTATGTTGATGGCATTGATAATACCGGAAGTTACAGAAATCCGTATATTAGCGACGAAGATTTTGGAAGATATTATCGTCTGCTACAAAACGGTTCTTATGATATAACTTTTTCTGCCTTCGGATATATTCCACAAACTGTTGAAAATGTTATTATACAAGATGACTCACAAACTATTTTGGATGTTGCGTTAGAATTAGCTCAAATTGTACAAGTATCTGGAACAGTTACTGACGGAGAAAGTGGTTTGCCAATAAGTGGTGTAAGTATCGAATTAATTGACACCACAATCGATCCTGTTTATACAGATGCTGATGGACAATATCTGATAAGTAATATTTTTGAGGATTTATACACATTCCGTGTTTATTCCCCTGGCTATGCAACATTTACAGAAAGTGTTTTAGTTACAACTGAAAATACAACCTTCGATTTTGAACTATTTATTTCTACTGCAGAAAGTTTTGAGACTGGTTCGTTCTCGCCAATATGGGAATTTAGTGGTAATGAAGATTGGTTTATTGATGATTCACAAGCTTATGATGGAATTTATTCTGCGAGATCTGGAGTCATATCTGATTATCAAAATTCTACAACTACGGTTGATGTTGAATTAGCATCTGGTGGAGAAGTATCTTTTTATGTAAAAGTATCTTCAGAAAGCGGTTACGATTTTCTGAATTTCTATATTGATAATGTTCAGCAAGAACAATGGGCAGGAGAAGTAGATTGGACACAAGTATCATATCCTGTAACTTCTGGCGGACATTCTTTCAAATGGTCTTTTGTGAAAGATGCGTATGTTTCAGGTGGTTCTGATTGTGGATGGATTGATTATGTTGAATTTCCAACTACTGTAAATCCTATTATTGAAGTTTCTCCTACTTCTTTACAGTTTAATACAATTCCAGGAAGTGCTATTCAGGGTTCCTTTACAATAGGCAATTCTGGTACTGGTAATTTGAGTTATTCCCTGATTGCTTCAGTAGAATCCAGAGATAACTTCATATATTCAATTCCTGATAGTCCTTCTGCAAGTAGCTGGAGTGGAAATACTTATTCTGAACTTGGATGGACAGATTATAATATAACTGATGCAGGTGAAATTACGAGTTGGGAAATCTTATATGACTGGAGTACAGATTCTTGGCCTCAAGAAGGCTCGTTTTGGGCTGAATCTCCAGCTGGGACTGTAGTAGAAATTGCGAATAGCAATAATAACGGTTCGTTTACTGTAGCTAAAACCGAGTTTAATGGTGAACAATTATTTGGAAATTGGAAACTCTGGATTCAAGATACTTATGGTGATGGCGGACATCGAGCAAGAAATATTACAATGAGTATAACAACTAACCAAACAGGATGGTTGGCAGTTAATCCATCATCTGGTGTTGTAGCCTCTGGAGATGAAGAGGGAATTAGTGTAATTTGTGATCCAACAGTTGAAGATCTTTCTGTAGGAACTTACAGCGGAAATATCAGAATTGTATCGAATGATTTTGCAAATTCAGAAATTGATATTCCTGTAGAATTTGTTGTACAAGATGAAGAAGAAGTGATGGTTTATTATAAAGTTGGAATTCACGGATATCCATCAACCACAGAATACGAATTTGTAGTTGCAACGAGTGATGAGTCAACAATCCAAGCTTGTCAAACACAACTTGCACTACCAGAAGATCAAAGAACTTTGCATATAGATGGAGCACTTGATTATGGAAATGGTGGGTTTAATTCTCCTTGGAGTTGGCATATTATTCCTAACGAATGGCAGTTAGTTGAAATGTCAATTGAACTTTGCGATGGACTTCCACAATACATAGAAGAAGATCTTGATTATTGGATAAACGATGTTGGGCAATTCTGTGCGTGGAGTGGATATATAAAAGAAGAAATTGATTTAGACCAAGTTGCAATCCAATTACCATTTCATGCCGGTTGGAACTGGTTTTCTATAAATGTTGAAAATGATGAAATGAGTCTTAATTCAGTTTTAGAATCAATTGGAGATATCGGAATACTAATCAAAAATCAATCTGGATTCGCTTCATATTATGAGGGTTTTGGTTGGTATGGTATGGATGAGTTTGATGTAAAAAGTATGTATATGCTTAATATTTCTGCAGATGTAGAATTTAATTACACAGGTTTGCCAGTAGAATTTTGGACGACGACAATTGATTTATCTGAAGGATGGAATTGGATATCTTATTTACCACAAAGTGGTGAGACTCTTAATAACGCATTAATTGGCATTGAACCAAACGCATCATTTATAAAAAACCAGAGTTCTTTCGCAAATTACTATAATGATTTTGGTTGGTACAGTGGAAGCGGATTAGATAATATGTATCCTGGTGAAGGATATATGTTGTTAATGAATGTTGATGATCAATTGTTTTATCTTGAACCGGATTGTTTGTGCAAAGTAGTTAGGTTAACCAAGTTAATAGAAAATCAGGATTTAGGTTTATCGGTAAATCCACATAGATTTGAGCATAATATGGCAATTACATCTGAATTGGATGAAATGAATGAAGGCGATGTTTTATCTGCGTTTGTAGATAATGAATGCAGAGGTATGGTTAAAGCTACATATTTTCCTTTGACTGATAGGTTTACTTTTAACTTAATGGTCTATGGTGAATTGGGTGAAGAATTTGATTTCAAGGTTTATAAAGCAAATACTAACCAGAATATTGATGTAACTGATCAAATAGCATTCGAGATTAATGGAATTATTGGTGATGATATTGAACCGATATTATTCAAGACTCAAGTATTACCTGAAGAATTTAATCTATCCCAAAACTATCCAAACCCATTTAATCCTACAACGGTTATTAGTTATCAACTCCCTGCTCCTAGCTCCGTGCTACTTGCTATTTATAACATTCAGGGACAACTGGTTGAGGAGTTAGCAAGCAGTAGTCAGGAAGCTGGTTATCATACAGTAGTTTGGAATGCAGAAAATCAACCAAGCGGATTATATTTCGTTAGAATGACTGCTGGAGATTTTGTAAGTACTCAGAAGATGTTGTTGTTGAAATAGTAGAAAATATAAAATAAACAACTAACGGACGAACAGACGAAATAAAACAAGTTTATAACTTAGGCTTGTCCGCCAACGTTTTTCAGGTGGACGTTTTCGTTGTGAATAAAAACAGTGTCAGAATCTGGATTTGCAGGATGAGTTGATTTTCAGGATTACCAAAAAGTTTTTCATCCTTGCACCATTTAATCCTATAAATCCTGATTAACCCGGTGGAATCCATCGAAGATGGTCCCGCAAAGCTGGAATTCCACTAGGTGAAGACAAGAGAAAATGAGACCGAAGCAGTAAGCAGTGGCATCAGGCAGTGATTGAGTAAGGCCAAATTCAATAAAACACTAATAATTTACTAACAATAAGGTGAGCTTGTACCATTTCTTGACATAAACTGAATATTGATTATTGAATAAAGTAAATCGGACTTGTTAAGATCGATATTATTCGATGTATTCGGCGTTTTCGTTGTGAACCTTAAAACAATTTCTTGTTACTACCGAAACTAACAATGTAAATTTGTTCATCGAAACACATTTAATTATGAAAAGTTTCAAAATTATAGTATTATTATTGACCATTTGGTGCGTTTCCGTTTCAGCACAAGAAACTTCTGCACCTATTTTTGTATATCCAACCATAACTTGACAAACTTAAAAGGAGCAAAACAATGAAAAACAAAATAACGAAACTAATCCGTTCAATCTGTGTAATCTGTGGTTTGATTAGCGGGTTGCTTTTTTCAAATACAATTAACATCCCGGCCGATTACAGCACCATCCAAGCCGGCTTAAACGTCGCAAGCGAAGGCGACACCGTTTTAGTTGCTGTTGACACTTACTATGAAAACATCATCTGGCCTGCTACAAACAGTATAAAACTGATTGGCGAGGACAGAGAAACCACGATTATTGATGGCGATTCTCTGGCAAGTGTGATACGGTTTGATTTTGAGGAAAGTGATGTTGTAATTGATTCAACAACACAAATAACAGGGTTTACAATACAAAACGGTTATGCGCAAAATTATCCAAATTATAAAGGTGGCGGGATTTATTTCGACAATTCCAGTCCGAGTTTGGCGGATGTGACGATAAGTAATAATTCGGCTGAATATTTTGGTGGCGGGATTTATTGCTCTCTTTCCAGTCCGAGTTTGGTTAATGTGACGATAAGTAATAATTCGGCTGATTCTAGAGGTGGTGGGATTTATTGCTGTAGGTTTTCCAGTCCGAGTTTGGTTAATGTGACGATAAGTAATAATTCGGCTGATTCGTATGGTGGCGGGATTTATTGCTATTACTATTCCAGTCCGAGTTTGGCGGATGTGACGATAAGTAATAATTCGGCTGATTCGTATGGTGGCGGGATTTATTGCACTTCTTATTCAAGACCGAGTTTTTCAGCAGAAAATCGTTGTAATATCTATTCCAACAACACAATAAATCTTCCAACAGGACGGACAGGCCGTGGAATAGGAACGGATATTTTTGCTAGTAATTGTCCTGTTATTGATGTTATCGTAGATACATTTACGGTGATGAATCCAACTGAATATCACGCATTACCTTTGGATGATTTCACATTTGATATTTTGAATGCAGTAAACCCACAACAGGTTGATGCAGATTTATATGTTTCGCCAGATGGAGATAACAGCAATGATGGATTAACCGCAGAGACTCC
>JACNLC010000060.1 GCA_014381725.1 Fidelibacterota bacterium
CTAAAAGAGCAGTTGCGACCCAGCGATGGATTTGTCTACTGTTCTGCCATCTGGTAACGCTACCGGTTAATCTGGCAATTTGACTGTTCAAAGATTCAATACAATTGGTTGTTCTTAAACTGGTCATTAATTCATCCGGTAATTCTAATTTCAGTGGAGTAAGTGTTTCTTCCAACCCTTCACGCTTCAAAGCCAAATCTCATTGAATTTCCTCCAAAAGTGTATGCTACTTCAATTTCACAATATTTCATTAAATCATCTAATTTTAAGATTTTACTTTTTCCTTTCCGAGATGCGGCTTCCGTGGCTGCATTTTTCACAATGATGGTAATTTGTCCACCGGTGAGTTGATACTGTTTCGCAAGGAAATGAAGATCCATTTCATCGGCGCCCGGAATGGTCTTTGGCAAATGAAGGTCCCATAACGCCTTTCGTTCCATTTCTCCAGGAATGGGGAAATCCAGTTTTAAATGAAACCGTCTGCTGAAGGCTGTGTCTAAATTCTCTTTCATATTAGTAGTGGCAATAAGCACACCGCGAAGCTGTTCAAATGCTTCCAGAAACAGGTTTTGCATAGAATTAAACATAACATCCACAGCCGAGCCAGTGTCTTTTAATCTCTTTGAAAGAAACTGATCCGCTTCATTTAATAATAAAACAGGTGGATTCTCTGTTCGCCTCACAATTCGTTCAAAAACCGTAAAAATTCTTCGAACATTTTTTTCACTTTGCCCCACCCACATAGATTGTACTTTACTCACATCTGTTATGAGTAGGTTTTTGCCTAATGCTTTTGCAATAGCACCCGCCGCAAAAGTTTTGCCTGTACCCGGTGCACCAGCAAACAGCATGAGCATGCCTGGTTCCATTTGTTTTTTCACTTTGCCCACCACTTCCATAGACGTATCATATAATCCCCAATCTGTCAAAACTGAATCTACATTTTGTTCATATTGTCCCATTCCAAAGCGAATTGTATCCTTCATCTCTTTCGGCAGGATAAGTTCATTAAAAGTTTGTTTCGGTGCAAGGATGGTAAACAGGTTATCCCCTTTTAATATTTGCTTAAGCCGGTCTTCATCGGTAGCCGGCGATTTTAAAATAATATGCCTCACAATATCCGGAGCAATTCGTAAATCTGTACCTTTACTCCTGAAAAAAGCGGACTCTGTTTTTTCAATCAGTCCGGTTTTCACTAACTTGGAATCATCCGAAATGTATTCCCTGTTTTGGTATTTCTCATGTTGATTCCGGCTGATGATTTGCAAAACATCATCACTATCTGTGTTATTATCGTCCATATCTTCTTTTACAAGATAAACCAAAATGGTGGCCTCTGTTTCATCCAGGCTATATTCTTCAACCACGTCTTGCAGGGGAAATACTTCATCTGTTAATTCAGTGCGAGAAAAAATCCTGTCCCGCCATTCCAAAGCTTTAAGTAAATCGTTGGCATCGCTTTCGCTTAAATCGCTGTTCATACGGTCATTGTGGTAGTCGTTATATCGGCAATCATCCAAATGCTCTACATACTGAAACCAATCGGATAAATACTCTTTATTATCTTTATAGGGCTTTTGGGCGTCTCCTTGGATATTTTTTTCTTCGCCCATGAGTAATTTTACAAACGAACGGTGAAAATGAATGTCGTATTCTAATAGAGTCGATTTTGAGACACTTACCTTTCGGGCTTTTTCGCCGAATGAAATAAAGTTAGATGTATTTGTTTTACCATGAATCTTTTTCTTTTGGGAATAAAAGATATTTCGCTCTACCAAAGAAACAATTGAATCCAAATATTCGATGCTTTTCTGTCTATCTCCATATATTCGAGAAAGTAAATCCAATGGGTCTATTCGCCTCATGCCATCTTTGACCGTTTCCAGCCAGGCACAAGAAATAAGAATAGATTCTTCGTGAGTTAATTTGAATGGTTTTAAAAGGGAAAGAGATGAAACCTTTTTGGATAGTTTGATAATTTTTGGTGTTTGAATATCAACTTTTAGAAACTCTCGTTCATTTTCTGAATCATAAAATAACACCCCAAGTTGAAGTAATAAAGTATGTTTGTTTTGTATGTTTGACATGGTTGACTCCTATTGTTACCCTGAATATATAGGGGCAACAAGTCAGTTCATGTCGTTATGGGAATTTTTATTTCTCGCTCCTTCAAACACGTTACTCACTTAATTCAGCTTCCACTGGCGCAATATACACCTTAACAAACTCGGGAATTATTTCATGCTTTGCTTCCAAAACCATTTCCGGTGTATTAGTCTTTTGGCTCAAATGCCCCAAAACAATCCATTGCAATTTATCCAAATCTAAATAATCTCGAATAAATTCCATGGTCTGTTCATTGGATAAATGCCCATAAACTCCCCGAATGCGCTCACGAATCCAATCATTGTATTTTGGGTGAGTCATGAGCGTTTTCACATCGTGATTAGCTTCCAAAAGAAGCGCATCGCACGTTTGTAATACTTTTGTCATGCTCTCCGTAAAGATGCCCGTATCCGTTAAATGTCCATAACGCAATTTGGTCATTTTATTTTCCACAATAAAGAATACACCACCATTAGAATCATGGTTTGTTTCGTGGGCTTCAACCCTAAAATCGCCCATGTCTATTCTGTCTCCGGGTGCAATAAAATTCAGGTCGCACCCATCCAAATTGATACTATTTCTTTTATTTGAAAAGGAGGCTTCTTCAAGATAAACTTTGGCAGTTATTGATTTTAAAACTGTGCCGACACCCCCCAAATGATCGCCGTGTTCATGGGTAACAAATATAGCATCCACTGGGAATGTCCCTTTTGAAAAGAGTCTCGATTGACTCACGCCACAATCAAGTAGGATCGATGTATTTTCTGTATAAACTCGACACGCATTCCCGTCACTTCCGCTGTGGAGAATATCAATTTTCATATAATTGTTGAATATCTTTTACATTCTGCTTTATTACTTCAATCAATTTATCTGGTGAAAGGACTTTCACCTGTTTATTCCAGCCTAAAATCCATGCAATTAATTCTGGTGAAATCCCCACTTTCATGGTTAATACTAATTCTCCACTTTTTAATTTCTTGATTTCTTGAGAATGGTGCCATGTTCTTCCATCGATGTGATGACTAATTTCTTTTGAAAATTTTAGTTTTACATCAACTTGATCTGCTGAAAATAAACCAAACTTATTCTTCCAAAATAAATCGGGATTAAATATATGATCTTTAGGGAATTTCTCCTTTTTTATATGCAACTTCTTAATGCGTTGAATCGCCAGCAATCGGAATTTCTCATATTTTCTTAAATAAGCAATTAAATACAATCCACCGCAGTAGTAAACCAGTTTTTCCGGTTCAATGGGATAAGTTTTCTCTTTTCCGCTATAAGGATTGTGATAAGTCACTTTACAATTATTTTTATATAATATAGCAGAAATTAAACTGTTGATGGTTTCTCCATGGGGCGAATAATCAAACATTCCTGCTGTATAATTTTCAAACAGTTTATCTGCCTTACCATAATCTGTTTCTAAAAAGACATCTTCTGGCACTATTTGATCTATCTTTTTAATGAGAGATTTGATCTCATCTCCAAAAGGTGTTTTTTGAAATACTTTAAGATTTGCTTTTAATATATGAGCTGCAAGGTATTCATTCGTTTCTAAAGGCATAGGTATAAAAGATCGAAAACTGCTCATCAATGACCAAGCATTCTCATTGGCCATAGTCTTTTCGGATATTAACGGAATACCCGCTTCAGAAAGCGCCAATAAATCCCTCTGTAATGTTCGCAAAGAAACATCATCATCAAAGCGGTGTGACAACTCTTTTGTAGTTACTTTTCGCCCACTACTTAAGATTTGGAGAATCCGAAGTAGCCGTTGTATTTGAGAAAACTCACTCATAAGTAATGAGAACTTACAAATGAAAAAGGACAGATAGGGTCGTTTTTAATATAAAAGTTCTGGTTTCCGTAGTGAACGCCTGAGCGTAGTTGAAAACTCGAACTTTTCTATTATCAAAAATGTGCAATATTTGTCTATTTTTAGCGATTACGCTGTAAGTCTCTTATTTATGAGACTTACAATACGAACCCAGAGTATTTTGCAAAAAAGAGAGAATCAGAGACTTTTGCTAAAAAAGTTCGATTTAACGTAATAATCGACCGGACAACACGGTAAATCGAAAAAATGTATAAACGATGTGTGTATTGATGTGTCGCTGTATCTGTCGCAATATAGAAAGATACAGCTCATTTTTATAAGGGTGATGTCTTAAGCCGAAAAGTTCGATGTTTAAGACAAGTGGTACTGTCAGCCTTATGGCTAATCGAGCCTCGTAAATTTAGTCTCTTTGTTTTACGCTCTTTACGCAAATCAAATCATAATGAAACTTATGGAATGTTCTAAAATGTCTAAACCTCTTAAATCAGAAAATTCGAATAGCCATAGTTTTGGGATGAGGCGAAAAAAGTTTCGAGGGGGTTATGCATTTTATTCAACAATACCCTCCTCTATAAAACCTGTTTTTCTATTGATTTCAAAATTTTCAAAATAAGCCCTGATTCGAAGGCTGAAACCAACGCACCATCACAAAATCTATCACTTCTTACGATTGCAGTTATTACTTTGCATTTCGTTGGAATATCAATAGTGTCAAAATCAAAGTTGGAATCACTTGCCATCTCTCGACCTTTATCCCAAGAACCCCAATCAAAACTTATTATAATTGGAATTTGATAAACAGCATCTAAAAATTTTGAAGTAATAAGTGATTGCTCCCAATATGGTATAGTAAATACTCCATCTTCATTCTTTTCACCACCAGCCAATTTTCCAAATTTATCTGTTATTCCAATATCTAGTATTAGTTTAGTTAATGGTTCCCAATCCTTCTTCGAATAGGAATTGATTTTATGGATGTAAGATTCTTCAGTAAGTATCATTTATTGCCCATCAAACCCCAAAAAGAGTTTTTCTAATTTTGAATCATTCTGTTTTGCTATTTCAATATTAATAAAATAGCCAGATGCCCTAACTTTTATTTCTTTACCCCTTGAGTGCATGTAGACTTTGATGCTACTGCTATTGTTCAGAATGGCAACATTATCATCTTGCACAACACCCCAACCAATTTTACCATATATCAAGTCACCTTTTTTATGTTCTTTCCCAATTTGCTTATCAACGAAAGTGTCAAAATGTCTATCTAAGTATTTACTTATGGCTTTTAGATTATTTATAATTTTAAGTGGTTTATTTTTTATCCAATCTGAAGTCTTTTGAAATTTATGTTTATCAATTAGAGTTTTCATTTGACCAGAGTTAGTAGAAGATATTAAGGACTGATTTTCTAATATAGTTGAAATAGCAAATGCTTTGCTAAATGCACCATTTTCTTCTTCCCAGTTGATGGTATCAACGCCCGTAAGTAGTGCTACCCAAAGTGTGCCGTCTCCTAATACTTTATTAAACACTTCTAACTGTGATTTCTCTGAATATCTGTTTTTTACAAAGCCTATCAAACCATCAAATGAATTTATCTCCATTTTAAATAAAATATCAATGATGATTGTAATCCATTTTCCAAGATTATCCTTATCAACCCACCCTTTTTGTTTTCCGAACACAGCAATGACTAAAGGAAATGCGGATGCTTGTTTTAATTGAGAAACAGTGCAACTTGTTCTAAATGATTCTGACCTTAACCTCGAAAAATAGTCATCCATTTGTTTCTCAAGTTTTAATTTTATCTTTCCATCAATATTCTGTTTCTGTCGGTGGTTTTCTGTTCGTTCTTTATTAGAAGTATCGTCTTCAATTTCCTGAGTATCATCAATTTCTTTCTCATCTTCAATAACAGATGAAGTATCTCTCAATTCGTCCTGGAAAGAGAAAAAGAAATTCATTAGCCCAGCGAACGACAAAGAGGTATTGATTTGTCCGCCATGCATTACATTTGAAGCAGAACTCTCATTAATATCAGCCATTGATTGAAATAATGATTCAGAAGTAAGAGGCTTTGCTGTGGTCTTTTCATCTGCATAATCAATCTGCTTTTCATTTTTTATATATGCAATTGGATCATCAAATGAATCTGGTTCATCAAAAATGATATTGATCGCATAGGCAATTTCTCTTAATGCTTTATTGTATTCAGAATCATTACTTGAACTTAATAAATTATGTATTGCACCAGGTAATTGACGGCTTTTGGAAGCAGATTTAATACTGACAACATCATTTATCCAGTGATGAATTGTTATTGGCTTTTTACCAGCAATTTTAATAAGAACATCACCAAAAAGTGTGATGTTTAATGGGTTGTTTGGTTTTTCTACAATGATTGTATTCCAAATTTGTCTTTTAGCATCTGATACAAGTTGAAATTTATCTTCATTAATTATTATTTCGACTTCACTATTATTAGGTAATGGATGTGTCATTTCAAGACGCAATTCTGTTTTGAATCCATCAAGAGTTAAACTGATGATTTTATAGGGATGCTTAATGGATGACTCAGGTTCGATATCAACTGATTTGATTTCAATATCTTCAATTGATTTTAGTTCTTTTGGAAACTGTTCAGTTATTTCTTGAAAATCATTCACTTTTACATTATTGTAAATAGCAATTGCTTCTACATTTCCGCCATTTTGTGGCGATAAAAGCCATGCTCTTCTTGAGCAATTTGCAGAACCCATGACCACACACGATTCAGAATCACCTTCAAATAAGTAAAATTTTGCGTGCATTCTATCATCCGAATCGATAGGGGATATTGAAATATCTACTGGGATATTTTTTATTTTTTCTTTACTAAATGAAATATTGTATTCATTTGAAGCAATTGTGCACTTCTTTATACCAAAATTCTTGTGGCACCATTCAATAAAAGCACCATTTTCATCTGTAGATCCTGTGAATAGTTTTAATGTATTAAAATTCTTCCCCTGCCATTTACTTAAAAGAAATTCAGCCAATGTTTTATCAGGTTGAGTAATGTGAAAATCTACTTCATTGTCTTCAATACCTGATAAATTATCAAGCACCCGATAAAGTGGCTGATACGCTAATTCGCTATTAATATAAGGTAGAAGTGATGTAATAACAGATTTTATTACTGACATGGGTTTGAGACTATTTTTATCGAATTCCAATTTAGTAAATATTTCTCTATTATCACCCCAACCACCATTCGTCATATTTCCAGAACCAATTATGAGCAGTGCTTTTTCTTTTCCAAGTTTTAATAATATTTTTGGGTGAAATGCTCCTTGCAAATAAACAGGTTCAATAACTACAGAATTTCCAATTTGTTTTAACTGGGAAGAACACCTGTTTATGGATTCAGAAAGTTGCGCTCCATCACCGATTAACACTATTTCTCTCCCGTACCCAAATCTTAAATCAGGCAGTATAACTCTTTCAAAAAATAAAGGATCAAAACTGTAAGTCGTTCCAATTACGGTTGTATAGTCTCTTTCTCTACATATTTCTCTAAGATTCATAATTAGTTAACCGAATAATATTCTGACAATGAATTATAACCACGCAATAGTGCATCTTCACCATCATTTGTTAAACCATTTTTATCTATCAATTTCAATTGTTTGAGCCAACCAATAGTTTCTTTTAATCGAGATGCTGTCCTGCCAGAATAAAAATCTTTTCTGAATTGTATTTTATCCCCATCTACTTTTAATACAGACACATCCTTTGATAAGTCGGTAGCCATTCTTGACCAAGAAATTCTTACATGCTGGTCAATGGTTCTACTTAGTAAATCTGCAAGGACTTGGTGAAATTTTGGATTATCAGATTTCCAACTTTCAATTGTTGGGAAAATTACTTCTTTTAATCCAATTCTTCCCCAGCCACCTCTGGACAACCTTGCAACCAAAAGATTATCTTCTGGTATCACACCATTTAATCTGAAATATGAAAGAATCCAAACCACAGGTAACAATGCAATACTACCCACACTATTTGATTGAATCTCTTTTATTAAATACTGTTCTGTTATTCTTAGATGGCTCCACCGTTGAAAAAGAGAATCAGAATCTTTTAAATTAATAGCACTGCCAATTTTATTAATAACATCAGATATATGTAACTCTTCGTAATCTTCATCATCACCTAATAATTCAACTGATTTTAACATCGAAATAATACTATTTACATTATTTAAGCATGTATTTACAGCATTCACTCTACTAATTGATTTATTTGATACTTCATTCAGTTCATCTACAATTACTTTTAAAGTGTTTTCGTGAACAACTGCAATAGAATCTCGAATTAAATAACCAAGCCACCCATCCAATATCTCATCTAAACATTCCTTATGGTTATGAGAAGGATTTATTACCCTGTCAAAAAAGTTATCAACCGTAGGCAATGCTTTGGATTCTTTTGCCTGTTGAAGTAGCAGTGTATAGGTTGCAATTCTTCTAATATCATTCTCCCAGCCATTAATACCTTCATCTTTCGGCATTACAATATCTAAAAGTATTTCCCTTTCATCGAGAGGAATGTTATCAATAGTGAGAATTATGCCCAATTCGAGTAATTCTTCCTGTGTATAAAATTCAACTTGTTTTGTTGCCAATATTTTTTTGACGATATGAGTATTTTTAACTTTTTCCATTATTGCATCTGCTAATAACTGACCGCGTTCTTTTGTTAATCCAGTTATTCCAGAGTCTCTGTGGAAAGCAACTCCAAGATCGGTCGAAGGTCCAGTGTACATATTTAATGCTAATTGTTGTACTAACCTTTCAGGTTCGATTAACGATTCACCTTTATCAATTATTTCAGACGCTTTTGTTCCACCAACAACTCCTGTCATATTTGGGTTGTTTAATAATGTTCCAATGGCTACAGCACTCTCTAATCTTGCTCCAAATTTCAAGAAAGTAGAATAGTCATCAGGGAGCTGGCATCTTGCATACATTAATAGAATCCACGAACGAATTCCTAAATACCTAACTTGTGGTGAGATTGTTGTAATCCCATTTAGACAGTAATTACTTATTGATTGAGCAACGTTCCTTAATCCCAGCAAGTCTAATCCACCTGCTAATTGTGTGTCGTTGTCAATCCATTCTGGAATTGATTTTACTATATCATCTTTTGGCATTTAAACTAAAATTTAAAATGGATCATTGCCTGGAAAACTATCAATGGCATCACCACCATATTCCTGAATGGCTTCTTTTTCCAACTCATCTTTCAACTCTCTTGGAATAAAAACATCATCAAACCATTTTTCATCTTTTTTGCTATAATGACTGGGATTACTCATGAACATTCCATTGGAACCTTCAACAAGTTTAAACCCTTTTACAACCATACCTTCATTCGTTTCAATATCAAAGAATGCTTTGGTTTTGTTCCAATCACCTTTTTTCATGTTTGCTATTTTCATACTTTGGTTCCTCCAAATGAGTGTTTGTGGGCATATTTTTCCATTTTCGCAAGTCGAGATTCAAATGACTCAACAATATGTAACAAACTGCCCAAATCTGTATTTGTTAACAACTCTTGCGATTCTTTGGTGAATGTAGCTGTAGCCTTTTTCTGATTATCAGCAATTTCACCAAAAGTTTTTATTGCATCTTTTTGTGTTTTTTTAATGTTTTCCAATTCATTATATATTTTGAGAATTTTATTAGATTTTTTATCAATTGATTGAATTAAATTAGATACATTCTCTTGATATTCCTCTTTAAGAAGACCAAGTTCTTTAATCTTATCTTGTGATGATTTATTTACATCAGTTTTTAATTTATCAAACTCAGATTTAACATCTTTAAATATTCGTTCCGATTCAACTTCAAAACCACCCAATACTTTTTCTAAATCCTTATTGACCTTATCTATTTTTTTGTCAATATCTCCTTGAGTTGATTCTACTTTTGTGAATAAAGACGAAACATGTTTCTGTAACTCAACGGCTTTATTCGACTGTTCATCCATTTTTTGGATAACTTTTTCAAACTGCTTGTCCATTAGACCTCCATTTTCTCAATTTTTCCTAAAACTGAATTAAACTTTCGGTTTTGATTTTCAACAATTTCCAAACCAATTGTTGTCTCTATTTTTTCAAATTCATCTGACTTATTTGAACTAAATATTCTAAGTAACTTCATTTTCCTTTTAGAATCTACCTTTCTAAATTGCTCCCTATAAATATCCATTGGGGCAATTTCTGCTGATATGAATAACCTTCGTATAATTTCTTGAGTTAGGTTGGTATCATCTATTACTTCAAATACTTTTTTCAAATATTTAGAATGTTGGATTTTATCCTTTTTAATATGGTGAACTATAGACAGCATAAGATTGGTTGCGGGATTTTCAGATTCACCTATTTGTTCCAACCAAGCATCCGATATTGTTTCTACCATCATTGTGTAATTCTCTTTAATCATTTCATCTACAATTGAAAAGAATTGACTGATATTAGATTTAATATATTCTTCGTTATTTGACTGTTTTGAATAGAACTCTCTAACATTTACTCGAAATTGCTGTTCGTCATATCCTGCAATCAAATCATTGGCATTTTCATTCCATGAATTATGGTACCCGCAATTATCACAATAATCACACCGAACGCCTTCACCTACTTTTGCTCCTTCGGTGCTAAAAACAGTCATTATATGTGAACGACGACACATCGCATTTGTATGCTCTTCAGTTTTAGAAAATGGTTCAAGTTTTGCATACTTTACTACATTCTCAAACATAAGATATTGAGATTCTTTCCAATCAGATACTTTTTTAAAATGCTCTGCATCGTTAATTGCCGTTTGCAACATATCTTTATTCAGTTTTATTTCATACCCAAAGTCTTTCATGTAATTAAATCTCAACTCAATGTCATCTCTTTCATTAAGCATATTAAAGAATTGAACGACCTCATCAATTAAAATCTCTTTATTCAACTTTGTTCTGATTTTTTGGACATAATCAGAAATATCAAATGGTCGATAATTATCGTTTGCTGGAGAATCGATAAATTGAGGATAAATTTGATTGAGTAATTCAATATGCTCCTTAACAATATCGTTATTTGTTGATTCTAATATTTCTCGCATCGTCGTTTTTCTATGAATTAATATTTCTAAATAGGTTTGCGAATATTCATAAACATAATTTAGAGTGGATAAAGTCTCAATCAACAATTGTTCATTTATTTGAGAGCGATGAATTCCTTTATAACCAAGAGCACTTGCAACTTTATCTTTCATATAATCTTTTTTGAGGTGGATCCACGGAAATGTATTTTGACTTGTAGATTTCTCTTTTAGGTAATCAATTGCAAATTGTAATTCATCAACAGTGGGATAGCCAGATTCTATAAAGTGAATTTGTTTTGCATAATCACACTTTCTTATTCTTCCATAGGGGCATTCATCAAATTGTATCTTTCCTGTTATATCGTCTGGTTTGTAGCATTCTGGTGTTTTATTTCCTTTAAGATATGTTTCACATTCTGATGTCGGTGCATCCCAAAGTAAAATGCAATGCGAATGTTCTCTATCTCTACCTGCTCTACCTATCTGTTGAAAATATGATTCTAATGAGTCAGGAAAACCAAAATGTATAATATATCGGATATTTGGCTTGTCAATACCCATTCCGAATCCTTTAGTTGTAACTAAAAGATTTACATTATTGCCAATATACTCGTCTTGAGTTTTGACTTTTATTTTTTCCCACGCCTTATCAAGTTTTCTTTTATCTGCAGGCGTTCGACCAGTACGGTATCCTAATGATGAGAACCATGGTTTATTATCTATGCCATTTTTATTTAAAAATTCTGACAACCACCTTGCACCTTCACCTTCCCGACATTTTTCTGACCGAAATTCTTTAAGAGAGATATATTCCAATAATTCTTGATATTTAACAGAACCTTCATTTATTTCCTTTTCTTTAGCAATTTTTCTAACTGTTTTTTCAGCCATTTCTACTGCTGGTTTTGGATCTGCATAAATAGTAAAGATGAGGCCAGCATCTTGACTAATATCAAATGAATCAAATCTGTGAGGTAATACATTTTCTAATACATATTTCAAAACATCATGACGCATAGCACCTTCTTCAAAATGGTGCTCTAAAAATACGTTTTTATCATCTGGATTTCTATAAGTTACTTTATATTTACCGCTTGTAAATTCATATACCATTGGAATCACTTCTAAACTCAACTCTTTTCTATCAACAATTTTATGAATTAAATTTTTATCTTTATCCATAGATAGTTGTTCCAACACGTCTTCTTGAACTTTTTGAGATGCAGTGGCAGTTAGAGCAATTATGGAAGGATAGTTTCCATCAATATGCGGTAAATCTTGCTGTCTATCTTTTAACCGTGAATATGGAGGTCTAAAATCATGACCCCACTCAGAAATACAATGTGCTTCATCAATTGGGAAATAGTTAATATTTACTCCTCTTTCGATTAAGCGTTTCAATTCTAACTGAAAGGTTTTTTGTTGAAGTCTTTCAGGGGCAATATATAATATTTTGAGTTTTCCGTTTTTAAATCGCTGTAAAACCTGTCCTTTTTCTTGTAAATCCATCCCACTATGAATTCTATCTACAAAATCAAACCCAAATCTATTTTTTAAACCATGAACTTGGTCATCCATTAAACTTTTTAAAGGAGAAATAATTATAGAGACACCTGGTTTTAATAGTGCAGGGAGTTGAAATGTTAAAGATTTGCCACCACCAGTTGCTAAAATACCCAACACATCTTCATTTTGAAGCACTCTTTTTAATATATCAAACTGACCATCATTAAACTTATTATAATTAAAGAACCGTTCTAAAAAATACAAAATATTGTTTTCATCTATATCCTTAAATGATACAAGACCTCTTGGCTCCGATAGTTCAGATTTATTGATAACAGTAGTTGTCCGAGAGTCAATTACCAATGCAAACTTAACAGAGCGAGGTTTTGTCCACTCAATTTGTTCGATATTAGCATTTTTTATTTCAAATATATCGCCAAAATGATAATTGGGAAGTTCATAATAGCGTGGAACTTTTAATATAAATTCTTCTAAGTCTTCGCTTTGGTCACATACTTTCAGGTAATAGTAATTTTTATCACCCTTCTTATACAATTTTCCGGAGACTATCTCAACCTCTACAGAAATAGATTGTTGTTTTCCTTTTTTTGAATGTCCACTTAATGGTAGATAACCATTTGTTTCAATATTATCGACTTCTATTTTTTTGGAGAATATTGTATAACTCCATTTTAATTTCTCATTCTCGTCGCTCTCATCAAGATTGGTTGAGAAAAGTTTCATGGTTTCAGGAATTTTCAAACTCTCTTTTCTAAAACTGTAACAATTATCACATCTTTTTGATAAACTATTAATTTTACCACATGGACTAACAATTTTTACATCCTTCATCTGCGATAACTCATATTGAATTTTCTTCAATGGTATGGTGTCTTTTAAATAAGCAGTTTCAAGCAAAATAAATGATGCGGTATTCTTAATATTATCAATTATAGTTTTTGCAAAAGTTAACTGGTGATTATTGGTTGGAAATTCATTAATAATATTTGACGCAATGACAACATCATATTTATTTAAGTTGACATTTTCTAAACCGTTATCGAGGACATCAGCATTAATAGGAGTATTAATTTTGACTTTTAAATTGTTTGCAGATACTTTCTCTAAAAACCCATTAAAATAATCAATATTACTTTGATACTTTTCAATACTATCCACCTCCATTACAGGAAGTTTATCAAACGGTAAGCCATATAGATTTAAAACATTCACAAGAATTTGATAAAAGTCATATAAAGCCCAAGCAGTTGTTCCTACGGCAGAACCTATATCTAATACTTTTATTTTCTTTTCTGAAAAACTAATCTTCCCAAGCCTAAACAATTCCAAGAACATTAATTGAACTTTATAGATATTATTAGGCATATAATATGCGGAGTAGTAGTCAGGAAAATATTTACCTTCATAAGACGAGAATTTTTTCTTCCAAAAGGCTACGGCTAAATCTTTTCTGAACTTTTTATTTTCTCGCCAATTGTGTTCATGTAGCCTTTCATCAAGCATCTCATCTATAAATCTTTGTATTTCTGGTGAAACAAACGCTCGATTACCTGGGGCAATTATATTTTTCACCAAATCATAAATATATACAACTTGGTCGTCTGGGATTATGTTTGTTTTGAAAAAATTAATAGGCATAAACTATCCAAATAACTTTCCTTGAGGGTTTTCTTTTGGTGGCTCTGCATCATAATAGCCAAGTAAGGAAGGAGAATTTGGATTATGCTCATTATAGTTCTTTTTTGCAGATGCATGCTGTTTTGTGGCATAGCAATATTGACACCCATGTAAGCAAGTGTCATATACTCCAATATCAATACTTTTCACACATCCACATTCTTTACGCTGGCCTGGGTCTTTTTTATGCATTACATCTATATCAAATACTTTTTCTATGTAATTATCAT
>JACNLC010000003.1 GCA_014381725.1 Fidelibacterota bacterium
GAGTGTTGCCTTGACCTTTTTGGTTCTTTTTCTGTCAAGAGAAAAAGAACAAGTAACCAAACTATTGATTGGAATAATCCTGTTATCTCTTTATTAATACCACACAACTTGAAAGTCGATGGAAGTGGTGTCGTCCTTAAGTCCGATTTACTTTATTCTAAAATCGTTAATCAGAGTTCGATATTCATATATACAAAACAAGGGGGCAAACCCCCCTTGTACAAATACTAGTTAACTTGATTATTATTCTTAAGGTTTAAACACATCATCTGATATTTGGTCAACTGTTGAAACTACATATGGAAAACCAATAACAAATGAGTGATACTCTCCATCAGGGTCTAATAATGATTCTTCATCCAATACATCAAAAAATGCACGATAGAAGTGATCTTCTCCATCTGGAGCAGTTTGGTGCATCCTCCATAAACCAGTGTGGATATCATCATCCGCAAATTCATCAGGAGATGTAAAACCCCAATAATCTACTAATCCACCATCATCAAACATTGGTTTGCGATGTTTAGGACCGTGATGTCTGCCGTAGTGCAAAAATGTTCTCTCATCGAATTCATTTTCAGAGTTTCGATTTATTGCAACTTCAACTTTTACAAACTGTTCCGGATGAAAATGTGGTAAATCTTCTCTATCCAAAAATGTGTTAAGTAAATCATCTACATTTTCAATTTTGAAGTATAATTCATCACTCAACTCAGAATCTGCAACACTGGATTTATAAACCATAATTGAGTCAATTTCCACATTTGAATTTTCAGAATATGCAACAAACGGAGTTACTGCTTCTAATTTCCAGTTTCGTCGTGGATTATCAGAATTGTCTATCCTTACAAATCTAATTTTCCGTTGGCCTGTCATTGCAAAATCTTTAAAGGATGAATCTGCAATTACAGCATCAGAGATATCTACATTCAAAACTATTAGTGTTCCGCTAACATTGCGTTCAATCAATGCCACGATTGTATCACTGTCCACTGCAAATGGTTCAAAGTCAACTGTAACTTCTGCCGTTACATCTCGTCTTCCCCACCTAATAGGATAAGTGAAATTTTCGCCATCAACGATTCTATTCAAATCACCATCTTCGTAATCATCGTCGTTTGCGCCACCATCATTAAATCCATCTAGTGATAGAGCATCATCACCATTGACTATGTCCCATAGAGCATTTTCAATATCGCTAACACTTATTTGAGTTGTATCACAACTTATCATCAATAGTGTTGCTGATATTATTGTTAAGATTGTTTTTATCTTCATCTTATTTCCTTTCTTTTGTATTTACTAAAATCTACTTTGACCTCTACCCCGCTTAAATCCATCTCTTTCACGGAATTGGTCTTTCATTCTTTTTTTAAATTTCTTTTCAAAAACTGTGTATTTTGCTTTCTGCTCTGTAGAAAGAATATCATCTATATTCTTAAAATGGGTTTTTCGAACTTTCAATTTATCTACTTCAAGTTCATAGATTTCATCTATAATTTGATTAATTCTCTTGTTTTTCACATCATCTCTTTCAGACATATTATTTAGTTCTTTTGTAAGAGTCTTCTTTTTTTCGTTGATGTCTTTTAAACGATTTTCCATTTCGTTTAATCGTGGAAAGAACTTCTCAGCTTGCTCTTCGGTCAGATTAAGGTATTCAGTTAATTTCCACTTCTTCATTATCTCAATATTTTCTCTTCCTGGAGGTTTGTGACCAGGCTGAGCAACTGCTACTGAAATAATTACCAATAACATTGTTAATTTTAATATCTTCATTTTATTTATCTCCTAACTTTATTGTTTCTACAAAACTTAAATTTTCTTGTTCTTCTTCAATAAACTGTAAAACTTCGTCAATTTCCATTTCATCAATTAGATAACTAAACAACTGAGAATCTGAAATTTCTGCAGAATATTCCCATTCGTACACTTCGGTTTCAGAGTTATATTCACTCCATAAATTATTCATTATTTCAAATTTTATAATTTCTACAGATTGAATAGTTATTAGAAGCAATCCAACGATAAATGTAGTCGATTTCACAATATCATTTCGCCTATTTCTTCGTTTTATTTTTTTGTGAATATTTTCTAAAAATGAATTAGATTCCATATTATCCTCGTGCAAATTTCTTTAAATTTACTTTTGCTTTGTGAAATGAAACTTTTGCAGAATTCTCTGAAATTGAAAGAACATTTCCAATCTCTTTAAATGGTAAGTCTTGATAAGTTCTTAAAACCATTACATTCCTCTGAATCCTAGGCAATTTCCTAATATGCTGAAGTAATTCGCTAACTTGATTTTCTTCGATAGCGGTTGGTTCTGGTGTGTTGGATTCTTGCAAATCGTGACTAAACCAAGATAACAGTTTTTTCTTCCTAAAATAATTATTGATGTGATTGATGACAATCCGATACAACCAAGTATTGAATTCTGATTCCATTCTAAATTTTGACAGTCCGAAGTAGGATTTAACGAAAACATCTTGTGCAATATCTTCTGCGTCTTCTTTGTGCCCGACAGTTTTGAGAATAAACAGTCGAACCCATTCTTGATGCCTATGAACCAATTTGTCAAATGCACTTTTGTCTCCTTTTTGAAATTGATGTATTAAATTCTTTTCTTCCATAAGTCATTTGTCCATTTAGACATCAGTAACTGCTAAAAGTTAACTCTAAACAAATAAAATAAAAAAGGGAGATATTCTCCCTTTTAAAATATATACTATTTCATTTTTTTGTAGTTAGTAGTTTGGGGTTAGGGTTTTCTAATTGATCGGATTAAACCTGCTAATAATTTATTAATATCTTCAATTTAGTTTGAAAAACTTTTAATACAATATTTCAAATCTTTTGATAAAATCAAGAAATAT
>JACNLC010000033.1 GCA_014381725.1 Fidelibacterota bacterium
TGTTGACATGCGGTTTAGTTCTTTCAAATTTCTGCTTAGACATGGATTTTCCTCCTTATTAAGATACTTTTCCGTAAAATTTTTCAATAATTCTCTCTTGAACCGATGCTGGTGTTTTAGCATAATGTGCAAACTGCAGTGTAAACATCGCTCTACCTTGAGTCATAGATCTTAGTTCAGTTGCATAACCAAACATTTCAGATAAAGGTACAACAGCATTTAATATTTGTGCATCTTTCCTTTGATCCATTCCTTTGATATTTCCTCTTCTTGAAGTAATATCACCCATAACGGATCCCAAATAATCCTCAGGAACAATTACTTCAAGAGACATCATTGGTTCTAATAACGCTGGACTGGCTTTTTTTGCAGCAGCTTGAAAAGCCATAGAACCAGCTATTTTAAATGACATTTCACTTGAATCAACTTCATGATATGATCCGAATGTAAGAGTAACCTTAATATCTTCTAAAGGATATCCTACAAGAATACCATTTTTCATAGCCTCTTTAATTCCAGCTTCTACTGATGAAATGTATTCCTTAGGAATAACACCACCAACAATTTTGTTGACGAACTCGAACCCTTTGCCTTGATCATTTGGTTCTACTGTAATAACCACATGACCGTACTGTCCACGACCACCAGTTTGTCTTGCAAATTTCGTGTCTTGTTCGACAGATTTTGTAATAGTTTCTTTGTACGCAACTTGAGGTGAACCAATCCTAACATCTACATTAAATTCCCTTTTTAGTCGATCTACAATAATTTCTAAGTGTAATTCACCCATTCCTGAAATAATTGTCTGACCAGTATCTTCATCTGTTCTAACTTGGAATGTAGGATCTTCTTCAGCAAGTTTTACTAAAGCTGTAGATAAATTTTCCTGATCTTTTTTTGATGCAGGTTCAACAGCAATGGAAATCACAGGTAACGGAAATTCCATCGTTTCAAGTAATATTGGATTTTTTACTGAACATAAAGTATGTCCAGTTTTTGTATTTTTAAGACCTACAACTGCAGCAATTTCACCTGCTGTAATTTTTGTTCTTTCTTCCCGTTTATCCGCATGCATCAATAACAAACGACCAATTCGTTCTTTTTTATCTGAATTTGGATTATAAACATGCTCACCAACCGAAACAGTTCCAGAATAAACTCTAAAAAAAGTAAGTCGCCCAACATAAGGATCTGTCATTATTTTAAAAGCTAATGCAGAAAACGGCTCATCATCCTTTGGTTTTCGTTTCAATTCTTTATCGGATTTTTTAACATCGGCACCAATCACTTCACCAACATCAACAGGAGATGGTAAATAATCAACAACAGCATCAAGCATTCTTTGGATACCTTTATTTCTAAAAGCAGAACCACATAAAGTTGGTATCATAGATCCATCAATGCATGCTTTACGAATTGCAGCTTTAACTTCATCAGCATGCAATTCTTCATCAGACAAAAACTTATCCATTAAGTGTTCATCATAAGAAGCAACTTCTTCCATAAGGCGTTGACGCCATTTAGTAGCTTCTTCTTTAAGATCTTTTGGAATTTCATGATATTCAAAGCTAGAACCATCATCTGAAGTATAAACAATTGCCTCATTTTTTACGAGATCAATTAATCCTGCAAACATATCTCCAGAACCAATTGGTAGAACAATAGGTACAGGATTTGCACCTAATCGCGCTTTTAGCATTTCAAGTACATTATAAAAATCAGCACCTGTTCTGTCCATTTTATTTACAAATGCAATGCGTGGTACATTATATTTATCAGCTTGTCTCCAAACAGTTTCAGATTGTGGCTCAACCCCGCCAACAGCACAGAATAATGCAATTGCACCATCAAGTACTCTTAAAGAGCGCTCTACTTCAATTGTAAAGTCTACATGGCCTGGTGTATCAATTATGTTAATGCGATTACCCCTCCAAAATGCAGTAGTCGCAGCGGAAGTGATCGTGATACCTCGTTCTTTTTCCTGAGCCATCCAATCCATAGTAGCAGCACCTTCATGTACTTCACCCATACGATGCGTACGACCTGTATAATACAGAACTCGTTCTGTAGAAGTAGTCTTACCAGCATCAATGTGAGCCATTATGCCAATATTTCTTACATGTTTAAGTGAAGTGTGTTGCATCTTTCTCTATCTAAAACGACCAAAATGAGCAAATGCTTTATTTGCTTCTGCCATTTTGTGTGTATCTTCCTTCTTTTTAATTGAACCACCTTCATTGTTTGCCGCTGCCATCAATTCCGCTGATAGCCGATCTGCCATTGTTTTTCCTTTACGAGCACGAGAATAACCTAACAACCATCTCATTGCTAAAGCCATTCTACGATTATCAGAAATTTCTGTTGGTACTTGATATGTAGCACCACCAATCCTTTTAGATTTAACTTCAAGAATTGGAGCTACATTATCCAAAGCTTTTTTGAATAACTCCAAACCGTCAGTTTTTTCTTTTTCTTTAACTATGTCTATAGCTCGATAAAAAATCTTCTCGGCAACACTTTTTTTACCTCGTTCCATTAAGTTATTAATAAACTTTGCAACGACAATATCACCATAAACTGGATCTGGTAATATTTCTCTTTTTTCTGGTCTTCTTCTACGCATAAAAAATCAAATCCCTGATATTATTTCGGTTTTTTTGCACCATAGCGCGACCGACTTGTTCTTCTTCCTTCAACACCTGATGGATCTAAAACACCACGAATAACATGATAACGAACACCCGGAAGATCCTTCACTCTTCCACCCTCAATTAATACAATTGAGTGCTCCTGCAAATTGTGTCCTTCTCCTGGAATGTAAGCATTAACCTCAAATCCATTTGATAAACGAACACGAGCAACTTTCCGAAGTGCAGAATTTGGTTTCTTCGGTGTTGTTGTATATACACGAGTGCAAACACCCCGCTTTTGAGGACAACCCTTCAAAGCAGGTACTTTGTTTTTCTTCGTTTGTGTTTTTCTACCTTTTCTTACTAATTGATTAATCGTTGGCATTTCAACTCCAATAAAGCCTAATAAAATACAAGTATTTTTAATCTCAAAACAACAAGAATATTATAATTCATTTATTGTTTCTATACCTTGTTCATCTACGGATTGATCATTAACAATAACTTCACTATCAATTTCTGTTTCTTCTTCAATTCGTTTTGTCAAGATATCTCTGTTTTTGCTTGCGCCAGTACCCGCAGGTATCAGTCGCCCAATTATTACATTTTCTTTAAGTCCGTGTAGATAATCTGTCTTTCCTTCAACTGCTGCATCAGTAAGAACACGAGTAGTTTCTTGGAAAGATGCCGCAGAAATAAAACTGTCTGTATTAAGAGATGCTCTAGTAATACCTAACAAAAGTGGTTTAAAGGTTGCTGGATTTGCTTTCTTTGTTTTAATCTGCTTTTTGCCAGTTTCCTTCAGTTCTTTGTTTGCATCTTTTATATTTTCCCTATCAACTACATCATGAGTTTCGTAGTCAGAATCTCCAGCGTCAGTAACAACGACCTTATTACCCATTTGCTTATTAGTATTGAGCAAAGTAAATTTATTAATTCTATCTTTAGGAAGGTACTGTGTGTCTCCTGAGTCATCGACTTCAACTTTTTGCATCATTTGTCTTACGATGACTTCAATGTGCTTGTCATTGATAGTTACACCTTGAAGTCTGTAAACCTCCTGAATCGAATTCACTAGATATTCCTGTACTTTTACTGGTCCGCGAATAGATAAAATATCCTTAGGAGAAATTGAACCTTCGCAGAGTCTATCTCCTGCAAATACTAAATCACCGTCATGTACAATTACATGTCTTCCGTAAGGGATTTTATAAGATTTTTTATCTGCCTTTTCTTCGCCCCCAATAACAAGGATTTCTCGAATACCTCGTTTAATAGAACCATATTTAACTCGACCATCAATTTCAGTTACAACAGCTGGTTCAGATGGTTGTCTAGCTTCAAATAATTCAGCAATTCTTGGAAGTCCACCAGTGATATCACGGGTTTTTCCTACATCTCGTGGAATTTTAACAAGTATATCACCTGCTTTTACTTTTTGACCATTACGAACTACGACAGTAGCTTTTACAGGCAATATGCTAGCTCCACCCAAAGCAACATCGCCAGATTTCGTTTCAATTTCAATATGTGGAGATAGATTTCTGTTTTTGGATTCTGTAATTACGATCATTTTCTTACCGCCTTCTACAGCTTCCTCAACGAAAGTTTCTCCTTCAATCATGTCACGGAAGTTGACAATTCCTGAAGTTCTCGCCATAATAACATCAGTATATGGATCCCAACTAAACAAAGATTGTCCACCCTTAACTTTTTGGCCATCTTCAACACTAACTTTTGAGCCGTAAGGCACATTATAGGTCGAAATAACTCTATCGCTCTTATCTAAAACATCTATCTTACCATTTCTTACAATAGCAACATTGATTATTTCGCCTGATTCATCTTCTCTCTCAATAAGTTTTATATACTCATTGAATTTTATTTTACCACCTCGTTTAGTGGTCATTTTTGATTGCTCAATAATTCTTGATACAGTACCACCAATATGGAATGTTCGCAGCGTAAGCTGAGTACCAGGTTCACCGATAGACTGAGCGGCCATAATACCTACAGCATCACCAATAAGAACTTCTCGGTTCGAAGCAAGATTTAAACCATAACATTTTTTGCAAATTCCCTTTTCGGCTTCGCAAGTTAGTGCAGATCGAGCTTTTACTTGATATACATTACTCTTTTCAATTTTGCTGATTATCTCATTATCTATAATTGTATTTTCATCAGCAATTATTGTACCGTCAACTGGGTCAATAATCTTTTCAAGTGTGGTTCTTCCAAATATTCTATCTATCAAAGGTTCTATAATTTCTTCACCTTCTTTCAGGTCCTCAAAAACCATACCTTGGATAGTTCCACAATCATCTTTGAATATTGTAACATCTTGTGCAACATCAACTAATCTACGCGTAAGATAACCAGCATCTGCTGTTTTCAATGCTGTATCAGCTAAACCTTTTCTAGCGCCATGTGTTGAGATAAAATATTCAAACACTGACAAGCCTTCTTTAAAATTTGAAGTAATCGGATTTTCAATAATTTCGCCTGAAGACCCTTTCAAACTTTTCTTAGGTTTTGCCATCAGACCACGCATACCAGCTAGCTGTTTAATCTGATCTTGACTTCCTCGAGCTCCAGAGTCCGCCATCATAAATAATGGGTTAAATCCTTGCCTGTCATTTTCAAGTTCGACAAACATTTCTCGTGCTACTTCTTGAGTAGCAAAAGTCCATACATCAATTACCTTATTATATCTCTCACCTTCTGTCAGAATTTGTCTATCATATTTATTCTGAATATCAGTTACTTCAGATTCAGCTCTTCCAATAATATCTGTCTTTTTCTTAGGAATAAGGATGTCTTCAATTGCGATAGATGCACCACTTAAATACGCATATTTGAAACCCATATCCTTGAGTCTATCAAGGAATGCAACTGTTTGATAATTTCCTGTATTTTTGTAGCAAAATCCTACAATATTTTCTAATCGTTTTTTTGTGATTATTTTATTAAAATACTCTACACCTTCAGGAAGAATTCCGTTAAACAAAATTCTACCAATAGTTGTGTTTTTAATCCAAATATCACCAAATTTGTAATCTACAATTGCATGTATATCAATTTCATTATTTTCGACTGCAAGCCTTGCTTCTTTTAAAGATGATATTTTTGATCCTTGTCCCTTTGCCCCTTTTCTTGGTCTAGTTAGATAATACGAACCTAGAACCATATCTTGAGATGGGATTGAAATGGGTTTACCATTAGCTGGATGCAAAATATTATGACTAGATAACATAAGTAACCAAGCTTCCATTTGAGCTTCCTCAGATAATGGAACATGAACTGCCATTTGGTCACCATCAAAATCCGCATTAAAAGCTGAGCAAACCAATGGATGTAAACGAATAGCACGGCCATCAACTAATACAGGTTGAAACGCTTGAACACCCAATCTATGTAAAGTAGGTGCACGATTTAATAATACCGGATGGTCTTTTACAACATATTCTAATACTGCATAAACTTCAGTTGCATCTCTCTCAATTAACATTTTAGCACTTCGAGGTGTCCTTGTGTAACCTCTTTCTATAAGTTGTCTTATAATATGAGGTTTAAACAACTCCATTGCCATTTTTTTTGGTAAACCGCATTCATGCAATTGAAGTTCAGGTCCGACAACAATAACTGAACGACCGGAATAATCCACTCTTTTACCCAACAAATTCTGGCGAAATCGTCCTTGTTTACCTTTTAGTGAATCACTAAGTGATTTAAGTGGTCTGCGAGTTCCACTTCTAACTGCTGCTTGCAAACGACTGTTATCTAAAAGTGCATCAACAGCTTCTTGAAGCATTCTTTTTTCATTTCTTAAAATAACATCAGGAGCTTTAATCTCCATTAACTGCTTCAATCTGTTATTTCTAATTATAACTCTTCTATATAAATCGTTCAAATCTGATGCAGCAAATCGTCCGCCATCCAAAGGTACTAATGGTCTTAATTCAGGTGGTATAACTGGAAGAATATTAATTACCATCCACTCTGGTTTGTTTGTTACTTTTCTTTCAATTCGTGGGTCAAACTTTTTAAGTATTCTCAGCCGTTTAAGGGCATCTTCTTTTTTCTGAACTGATTTTTTTCCAGATTTTACAAATTCGGTAAGTTCATTGATAGTTTTTGTAACATCTAAATTCTTGAGTAGAGATTGAATTGCTTCTCCACCCATAAACGCAGAGAAATATTTGTCATCATCGATATCTTCTTCCGAAACTGTATCAATACCAAATTCTTCATCAAGGTCAAGAAACTCATTTTCATCAATCAATTCACCATATTCTCTTCCAGATACTCCAGGATTGATAATTACATATTTTTCATAATATGCAATTGATTCAAGTTGTTTAGTTGTGTAGCCAAGGAGATAACTTATCTTACTAGGAATTGATCGTAAAAACCAAATATGTACAACAGGAACAGAAAGGGCAATATGACCAATTCTTTCTCGACGAACAGTCTTCCTGGTAACTTCAACACCACAACGATCACAAATTATTCCTCTGTAGCGAATTCTTTTATACTTACCGCAATGACATTCCCAATCCTTTACTGGGCCGAATATCTTTTCACAAAACAAACCTTCTTTTTCTGGTTTGTAAGAGCGATAATTAATAGTTTCTGGTTTTATTACCTCTCCATGAGATCTCTCCAGTATTTCTTCAGGAGATAACAACCCAACTGTAATTGATTTAAAACTATTCGATTTCTTACTAGGGGTATTTGAAAAGAACACTATTTATCCCTCCGAGAATAATTAATCCAAGATAACATTTAAACCCAAACCTTCCAGCTCTTTGACAAGAACATTAAACGATTCAGGAACACTTGGAGTGGGTGTATTTTCACCTCTTACTAAAGAATTATACAATTGTGAGCGACCCTCGACATCATCAGATTTATAAGTTAATATTTCCTGAAGTGTATGAGCTGCTCCGTATGCTTCCAATGCCCAAACTTCCATTTCACCAAATCTCTGACCACCAGACTGAGCTTTACCACCAAGAGGTTGCTGTGTGATTAAAGAATATGGACCAGTTGATCGTGCATGCATTTTGTCATCAACTTGATGTGATAACTTCAGCATGTAAATTGTTCCTACTGCAACTTTGCTGTGAATTTTGTCACCTGTTCTTCCATCCCATAGATCAACTTTACCTGTTTCTGGTAGTCCTGCTTTATTCAATTCACCTTTAACATCATCAATTGAAGCTCCGTCAAAAACTGGAGTTGCATAATGTTTGCCCAATACTTCACCAGCCCAACCTAGCATTGTTTCATATAACTGACCCAAGTTCATTCGTGAAGGAACACCTAAAGGATTAAGAATAATATCTATAGGAGTACCGTCTTCCATAAAAGGCATATCTTCTTCAGGTACAATTATTGATACAATACCCTTATTACCGTGCCTTCCAGCCATTTTATCACCAACAGAAATCTTTCGTTTCTTTGCGATATAGACTTTTGCAAGTTTCATAACTCCTTGTTGAAGGTCATCACCAACTTTCAACTTGAATACATCTTTTTCAAGTGTTTCCTCAAGTTGTCTGAGATTGCGATGATAATTTTCCCATATTTTAATAATATTTCTCCAAACTACTGGGTTTTCTACCCAAGGAGATTTTAGCGATAGTCTTTCAAAATCTAACTTATCAATCCTTTGTTTGGTCAAAAGAGTTTTAGCTTTGATAACAGTTTTATTATCAGATGAATCTCGAACACCACCACAAGTTTGGTCAAGCAATTCTTTTGCTAACAATTCATTTCGTTTGTTCATTAACTCGACACGCGAAACTCGAGCATTTTTCTGTAAATCTCGAATATGGCTTTTTTCTTTTTTTCTAACTTCTAAACTTTTGCGTTCAAACAACTGAGTTTCTACAACTGTGCCATAAACTCCAGAGTTACATCGTTTGGAGGCATCTTTTACATCTCCAGCTTTGTCACCAAATATAGCACGTAATAATTTTTCTTCTGGGGTAGGATCAGTTTCACCTTTTGGAGTGACTTTGCCAACTAAAATATCACCGGGAACAACTTCAGCTCCTTCACGAATCAAACCTCTTTCGTCGAGATTTCGTGTAGCTTCTTCACTAACATTCGGTATTTCACTTGTTAGTTCTTCTTCACCTTGTTTAGTATCCCTAATTTCTACTTCAAATTCTTTCATATGGATTGAAGTGAAATAATCTTCTCTCACCAATTTTTCACTAATTATAATAGCATCTTCGAAGTTATATCCACGCCATGGCATAAATGCTACTTTTAAGTTTCTTCCAAGTGCTAACTCACCAAATTGAGTTGAAGCTCCATCAGCTAAACAATCGCCAACTTCTACTTTATCGCCAGGTAATACAAGTGGTTTTTGATTGATACAAGTATTCTGATTAGTTCTCAAAAACTTGTTTAATTTATAAGTTTTAACATTTTCCTGTGGAACCAAAGAAAGAGCTTCATCTCTTGTAGGGACACGAATTGTGATCTCATCTGCTTTAACGGATTCAACGGTACCTGAAACTTTAGAGTAAATAGCTGACCTTGAATCTTTAGCTACAACTTGTTCCATCCCAGTTCCTACAATAGGAACATGTGGACGCAATAGCGGCACTGCTTGACGCATCATATTTGACCCCATTAATGCTCGGTTGGCATCATCATGTTCTAGAAAAGGAATGATTGATGCAGATACACTAACGATTTGGTCGGTTGCTACATCCATATATTCAACTTGATCAGATTGAATTATTGGAAAGTTTTCACCTTTCCTTGCACGGAGAGTGTCATCTTGAAACTTGTCCTTTTCAATTCTCTCCCTTGCTTGAGCAATATAAACTCTATCTTCATCATCTGCAGATAAATATTCTACTTCGGTTGTAATTTTATATGAACCATCTTTGTTGTGAACAATTTTTCTATATGGTGATTCAATGAACCCAAGTTTGTTTACAATACCATGTGTTGCTAACGAACTTATCAAACCAATGTTCGGACCTTCTGGGGTTTCAATCGGACATAAACGACCATAGTGAGTGTAATGAACATCACGAACTTCAAAGCCAGCTCGTTCACGAGTTAAACCACCGGGTCCTAACGATGACATTCTCCTTTTGTGAGTAATTTCAGAAAGTGGATTTGTTTGATCCATAAACTGTGATAATTGACTCGTTCCAAAGAATGTATTCAACACTGAAGTAACAATTTTAGAATTTACTAAATCCTGCGGAGTTAAACTTTCAGCTTCTCGCTGATTCATTCGTTCTCTGATTGTTCTTTGCATTCTGCTGAGAGCAATGCTAAATTGGTTTTGTAACTGTTCTCCTACAGTTCTAACACGACGATTTCCTAAATGGTCAATATCGTCAGAACCTCTTTCACCTTTTCGCATACTAATAAGGTATTTAAAAAGTGCAATAAAATCATCTCGAGTAAGAACAGGTTCGTCAACTGGAGCATCAAGATCGAATTTCTTATTGATTCGATATCTTCCAACTTGACCTAAATCGTACTTCTTAGTTGAGAAGAACATCTTTTCTATGAACTTCTGAGCAATTGATACATTTGGAGCTTCACCTGAGCGTAATTGTTGATACAACAATAAAAGCGCTTCTTCTGTGTTAGATGTTGGATCTTTCTCCATAGTATTCAAAAATATTGTAGCATCTAAATCATCAGGTTTTTTAAGAATTTCTATTGATTTAACACCAGCAGTTATCCATTTTTCTAAATTGTTCTCAGTAATCTCAATGCCTTTCTCAGCGATTACTTCACCTGTATTCTTATCAACAATATCTTCTAATAAAGTCTTACCAACTAATTTTTTAGTTTCGGATATAGATACAGATTTTGTTAATCCAAAAGCACTTAGAATGTCTTTATTAGATGAATAACCTATTGCTCTAAGTAGCAGAGTTGCCGGAAACTTTCTCCTACGATCTATAATCGCATAAATACAATCATAAATATCAGTGGTGAAATCTACCCACGAACCCCTAAATGGAATTACTCGAGCTTTGTATAGTTTAGTGCCATTTGGATGAAAACTTTGATCAAAGAATACACCCGGAGATCGTTGTAACTGACTTACAATTACTCGTTCAGCACCATTAATAATAAATGTACCTCTGTCGGTCATATAAGGTATATTACCAAAGAAGACCTCCTGTTCAATATTTTGAACATATTTTGATCTATCATTTTCATCGGTAATGTGTAATACAAACCGAACTTTGAGTGGAACATGATATGATATTCTACGCTCTAAACATTCCTTTACAGAATATTTAGGTAGTCCTAAATAATAGTATTTATATTTAAGTTCGTAGTTTTTATGATTATCTTCTACAGGGAACATAGTTTTGAAAACAGATTCTAGTCCCTTGTTGGTTCGTTTTTCCGGAAGAATATCTTCTTGAAGAAATTCTTCATATGATTTTAACTGAATATCCAAAAGATCTGGGATATCAGTTACTTTATCAACCCTAGAAAAACTAAACCGTTCGATATAACGGTCAGATTTCACGCTCAAAGTGAACCCCTCCTTAAGTTAAATTAAAGATAAATGGGTATTTATGTATCGAGATACTAATGCTACTTAAAGTAATTTGAATTACTTAAGTACTACAGTTGCACCAGCTTCTTCAAGCTTGGTTTTCACAGATTCAGCTTCATCTTTTGCAACAGCTTCTTTAATAGTAGCTGGTATAGCTTCTACCAAATCTTTAGCTTCTTTCAAACCAAGTGTAGTTAATTCGCGAACTGCTTTAATTACATTGATTTTCTTTTCACCAAAAGATTCCATTACTACATCGAATTCAGTTTTTTCTTCAGCAGCAACTTCACCACCACCTGCTGGTGCAGCAGCCATTGCTACTGGAGCTGCGGCAGTTACGCCAAACTTGTCTTCGATTTCAGAGATCAATTCTGAGATCTCTATCATTGTTGCACTTTCAAGATAATTTAATACATCTGCTTTCTTGACTTCAGCCATTTTTACTTCTCCTGAACTTATTAATTAAGATTTCTTGTCTTTTAAACTATTTAACACTCCAACAAAGTCAGTCATTACACTATTAAGCGTTGCTGCCAACTTAGTCATTGGTTGATTTAAACAACCAACAAACTGAGATATCAGCTCTTTTCGTGTTGGAAGATCTGCTAATTCTTTAAATTTATCTGCTTCAAATTGTTTGCCTTCAAATAGGATTCCAACAACTTCAATTGGATTATTATCTTTATATTTTTTACCAAATTCTTTTATCACCCTAGCAGGTGATGAAGGATCATCTTTTGAATACGCAATACTAATTTGTCCTTGAAGAACATCATCTAAACCTTTGTATCCTGCATTTTTCGCAGCAATATTTGTAAGTGTATTCTTGGTTACAAGATATTCAACATCTTTCTCGCGAAACATATCTCGTAATTCAGTTGCTTGAACAACATTTAACCCTGAATAATTCGTGAAGTAAATCCCAACAGATTCTTCAAATCTTTTTTGGGTTTCTTCAACAATAGTTATTTTTTGTGGAGTTGGCATAATTTTACCCTATGCTGTAATACTAGTTTTATCTATTTTTATTCCTGGACCCATAGTTGAAGAAATTGTTATTTTCTTCATATAGGTTCCCTTAGTTGCAGATGGTTTAGCACGCATCAAAGCATCAATAAAAGTTCTAGCATTATCAGCAATTTGGTCTGCTTCAAATGATGTTTTACCAATACCAGCGTGGATGATTCCATTTTTTTCTACTCTAAATTCTATTCTTCCTGCTTTAACTTCCTTTACGGCTTTAGTAACATCCATTGTTACAGTACCGATTTTAGGATTTGGCATTAAACCACGGGGACCTAATACTCGTCCAAGTTTTCCAACTTGTCCCATCATATCTGGAGTCGCAATTACTACATCAATATCTGTCCACCCGCCTTGTATTTTTTGTACAAATTCATCAGAACCAACAAAATCTGCTCCCGCTTCTTCGGCTTCCATAGCTTTTTCACCCTTCGCAAAAACTAGTACTTTTGTTTCTTTTCCAGTACCATGTGGTAGAGAAACTGTACCTCTAACAATTTGATCTGCGTGTTTAGGATCAACTCCCAAATTCACTGCAATATCTACAGATTCATCAAATTTAGCAAAAGTCAATTCTTTTAATAGTTTTACGGCTTCAGTTAATTCGTAATCTGTAAAACGATCTATTTTAGAAATATTATCTTTATATCTTTTACCGTGCTGCATATTTATCCCTCTACTATGAGTCCCATGCTTCTGGCAGTTCCTGCAACCATCCGCATAGCTGATTCTAATTTTGTTGTATTCAAATCTGGCATTTTAATTTCAGCTATATCTTTCACTTGAGCATTTGTTACTTTACCTACTTTTTCTCGGTTTGGTTCACCAGAACCTTTTTCGATACCAGCAGCCTCAATCAATAATGTTGGTACAGGTGGGGTTTTTGTAATAAATGTAAAAGATCTATCGGCATAAACCGTAATTTCGACAGGGATAATTTTCCCCATTTGATCTTGAGTCTTTGCATTAAATGCTTTACAAAACTCCATTATATTCACACCTTGCTGACCTAATGCAGGACCTACAGGTGGCGCTGGATTTGCCTTACCTGCTGGAATTTGCAATTTAATAAAACCTGTTACTTTTTTTGCCATAAGCTAACCCTATTTCTCTATTTCTACCTGTGCATAATCCAGTTCTACTGGAGTTGGTCTCCCAAAGATAGAAACTGTTACTTTAATTTTTTGTTTATCTGCATTGACTTCTTCTACAAAGCCCTTAAAATCAACGAAAGGACCATCCACAACCTTAACAGGATCACCTACTTTAAACGGTGTTGCTAAAGTTTCTCGTCCTTCCTTAGCTTCAACTTCACCAAATATTCTCTTAATTTCAACTTCCCGTAAAGGTACCGGAGTTCCTTTTGGTCCAACAAAGTTCAAAACTCCCGGAGTATTTTCAATGATATATCTTGTTTCTTTAGTTAATTCCATATTTATCAAAATATATCCAGGAAAAAAAACTTTTTCTCTAATACGCTTTTTGTTAGATCGCATTTCTACTACTTTTTCAGAAGGTACAAATATATCGCCAACCATTTCAGAAACATTGTACTCTTTAGCCTCAAGCTCAATATTTTCCTGAGTTTTCTTTTCTTTACCAGAAATTACTCTTAGCGAATACCATTCCATAGTAAAACGCCTAGTTACCACCCAAAAAGATAGACATCAATTCGCTCAACCCAAAATCAATAAAGAATAAAAATATTGCTACTATAACTGAAAATACACCAACAATTACAGTAGAAGATAATAACTCATCTTTCGAGAGCCAAGTTACCTTCTTCATTTCTACTCCTATGCTACCAAAATAATTTGTAATCTTTTCTAACATCTAATCAACCTTTGTACTAGATTTATTTTGTTTTCATCCATACTAAATATTCGCAGGTGAGGAAGGACTCGAACCCTCAACTCCCGGCTTTGGAGGCCGATGCTCTACCAATTGAACTACTCACCTACCAAAAATATTACTTTGTTTCTTTATGGACGGTGTGTTTTTTACACCATCTGCAGTATTTAGTATGTTCTATCCGTTCAGGATGTAATCGTCTATTTTTAGTTACAGAATAATTCCGACGCTTACATTCTTGACATGCTAATGCGATGATATCTCTTTTACTTTTTCCGCCCACTTTTCAGTTCCTATTCTTTAATTTCAGTAACTACACCAGCGCCAACTGTACGGCCACC
>JACNLC010000081.1 GCA_014381725.1 Fidelibacterota bacterium
ACATCTGCAGAAGGTACTGTAAATTCTGCTGAGAACTCAGATCCTGCGTCAAACCCTAAGCTAAATTGTACCGCTCCATCTGCATCTGCTAAAGTAGCAGTTGCACCATTCCAACCGTCACCATAAGAATCGAAACCATTGAAGATGTATGTACCATCATCAAGATCGATATCAAATGCGCCAGCAGCACCAGAAAATAGTGCAGTACCATCGAGACTGATGTCCCAAGTAATTTCACTATCCCAATCACCACCACCAACTGTTAAAACATAAGCAGCACGGACTTGGTCATAACTCAAGTCTGCAGTGTTCATGTCGTATGGTTTTTCAACACTTTTCATTGTTGTAGTATTTGCACCAAAAATAACTGCAAAAACGAACAAAATTGAAAGTGTTTTTGTTAATGTTTTCATTATTGTCTCCTTTTTTGTTGTTTACTTACTTAACTAGAATTCCTCAGATTCCTCCTCCAAGGCTTACTATTTCTTTCATAGAGCTTGCCGTAATTTCACACTCTCAACAATATAAAGGTGTGATGTAGGTCAAACCTTTTAAACTTTTTTAAATTAATTAAATCACCCCAACAAAGTGAAACGGAATGTACAAAAGAATTCGCAGAGTATGTAGATATTTTTTATAATATTGCTAATTATTGTGGATATTTTAGCAAAATTCACACAAATCAAGGATTTCAAAAAACACAAAAAACGCAAAAACATATAATATTTTGCAGAAATTTGTTATTTATTTGAGATATTCCCAAAATTTCAACTTGATTTTACATTCGAGTTTGATGATTGAAATATTGAAAATTATTTCGTGTTGTCTATTGAATCATTGAACAAATTTGAAATATATTACGCACTAGAATTATTCGGTATTATACTAAATGAACACTAATAAAATTACATTTTGGGGAGTTAGAGGGTCGCATCCCACACCGGAAAAATCTAAAATGAAATTCGGTGGCGAGACATCTTGCGTTGAAATCCGTACTGCACAAAATGAGCTTATTATACTCGACATGGGTACTGGAATTAGAAATCTTGGAAAAAAACTTCTCCAAGAAAATAGTACTTTTACAAATTGTAATATCTTCTTAAGTCACACTCATTGGGATCATATACAAGGGATAATGTCTTGTAATCAGTTCTATTCTGAAAGTTGTCAATTCACCATTCATTACGGAAAAACAAAAGCTCCATCACTACAAAAACTCTTTGAAAGAATATTAGATTTTCAACTATGGCCTATTAGTCTAAATATGCTGGAAAATATCACATTTTTGAACCATAAAGAGAAACAATATAAAATTTCGGAAAATATCAGAGTTAACACAAACTTACACGATCATCCAAATGGTGCGTTTGGGTATCGTTTCGATATCGGAAATGTATCAATTGCTTATGTAACTGATTGCGAACATCACCCTGGTGAACCAAATCAGAATGTCGTGGATTTCGTCAAAAATGCGGATTTATTAATACACGATGCCCATTTTACACCAAAAGATTTACAAAATTCACAGGGCTGGGGACATAGCAGTTGGAAAGAAGCTGTAATGGTCGCCAAACAAGCAAATGTAAAACAACTCGCACTTTTCCACTACTCACCAGATTATGATGATGCGACGATCGAGCAAATTGGTAAGGACGCAAAAAAAGAATTCCCAAATACTATCCTGTCAAAAGTCGGACTAACAATAGAAATATAGTCGCTAACCGCTACCGCTTCCCGCTTTCTTTCATAATCTTAACCATAATTGCATTTTGAGCGTGCATTCTATTTTCTGCTTCATCAAAAATAATTGAATATGGAGCATCACAAACTGAATCTGTAACTTCAACTCCCCGTTCTGCTGGAAGACAATGCATAAACAGAGTTTCTTTTCCTGTTGAGTTCATTAGTTTATCGTTTATTTGGAATCCTTCAAATTTTCTTCTTCGTTCGTCTGCTTCCTCTTTTTGCCCCATAGATGCCCATACATCTGTATAAATTACATCAGCACCTTTAACAGCTTGGATTGGGTCGTGATTAATTTCAATTTCAGATAAACCAGCTTCTTTGGTTACTCTCAATAATTCTTCGTCTGGTGTAAAACCTTCTGGACACGCAACTACAAAATTCATCGGGATTCTCATTGCAAGTTCAAACCAAGAATGGACAATGTTATTCCCATCACCAACATAAGTGATTTTCAAATCATCAAGTGTTTTACGATGCTCAAAAATAGTGAGTATATCCGCCATTATTTGACAAGGATGATTGTAATCTGTCAGTCCATTTACTACTGGAACTGTTGCATATTCTGCTAATTCAACTATATGTTTGTGGTCGAATAATCTAGCCATAATAATATCGTTGTAACGACTCAAAACTCGAGCTATATCTGCAACTGATTCTCGCTTGCCTATCCCGATATCGTTAGGTCCAAGATATAATGCGTGACCACCAAGCCAACTGAACCCAGTTTCGAATGACACTCGTGTTCGAGCTGATGGTTTTGCAAAAATCATCGACATACTTTCATCCGCAAAAGGATGATAACTTTCTCGTTTATAGAATTTATCTTTAAGCCATTTGGCTAATTCTAATGTTTCCCAAATTTCTTCGGTTGTAAAATCCGTTATATGTAAAAAATCTCTTTTCATTTTTTTCTCCTGTAAATTAGTTCACAAACTTTTAACTTAATCAAATTATTATTGAATCCCTAACAAGCATATTTATTCCAATATTGAAATTTGAACCTTTCTATAATTTCTGCTCTGGACTCCAATTCTACTATAAAATATATCTACTTAAATCTTCATCGAATACTATGTCATTCAATTTTTCAGATACACTTTTCTTATTGATATTTACTTTTTTAATCGTCTTTTTTGGTAGTTCAAATAAATAAACTTCCAACAGAGTTGTCATTACTGTATGCAATCTCCTTGCACCTATATTTTCCATTTTTTCGTTTACATCAGTAGCAATTTGTGCAATTTCTTTGATTGCTGTTTTATCGAATTCAAGTTCAACGCCTTCTGCTAAAAACAGAGCTTGATATTGTTTCAACAATGCATTTCTTGGGCGTGTAAGAATTTTTACAAAATCTGAAGTTGTCAAATTATCCATTTCTACACGAATTGGGAATCTCCCTTGTAATTCTGGTATCAAATCCGATGGTTTACTTGTATGAAAAGCGCCTGCTGAAATAAACAAAATGTGGTCAGTTTTCACTTGTCCGTATTTCGTGCTGACTGTACAACCTTCTACAATTGGAAGAATATCCCGCTGAACGCCTTCTCGAGAAACATCAGGTCCTGAACCACCACCGTTACCTGCAATTTTATCCACTTCATCAATGAAAATAATACCATTTTCTTCAGCTCGTTTTAGTGCAACCCGAATTACTTCGTCCATATCGATAAGTTTTTCGGCTTCTTCTTTTACTAAAATTTCCCGTGCATCACAGACTTTCAATTTTTGAGTTTTATTTTTTTTCGGCATTATATTGCCAATCATATCTTGAATATTGGATGTTACATCGTCCATCCCAATCGGACCCATTACTTGCATCATAGGCATTGGACTGGATTTTGCTTCAATAGTTATCATCCGTTGTTCAAAATCTCCATTAAAAAGTCTTTTACGGAGTTTCTCTCGAGTTCGTTCTTGTCTATCTATAGATTTTTCTTCTTGTAATTTTTCAGTTGGAACAGGAAACAAATAATCCAAAATTCGTTCATCGGTTAGTTTTTCAGCTTTTTTGATAATCTCTTTTTCTTTGAGATTTTTCACTTGTTTCACAGATACTTCCACAATATCGCGAACCATTGATTCCACATCTCTACCTACATAGCCAATTTCAGTAAACTTTGATGCTTCAACTTTTACAAATGGTGCATCTGCTAAAGTGGATATCCGACGAGAGATTTCTGTTTTGCCGATTCCTGTAGTTCCAATTAGAATGATATTATTAGGAATAATTTCATCACGAAGTGGTTTGTCAACTTGTTGCCGTCTCCAGCGGTTTCGTAAAGCGATTGCAACAGCTCGTTTAGCTCTTTTTTGTCCGATGATATATTTATCAAGTTCTCTGACTATTTTTTGCGGTGTTAAGTTTTTCATTATGCTTCCAAAATTGTGATGTTATGATTGGTGTAAATGCAAATATCTGCTGTGATTTTCATCGCTTCTTCTACGATTTTCTTAGGATTTTTTTCGCCACTTTTAATGAACGCTCGAGCCGCCGAAAGTGCATAACCTGAACCGCTTCCAATACTAATGAGATGGTCATCAGGTTCAATTACATCTCCTGATCCGGAGAGTAAATACGATTGTTTATCGTCCATAATTGCTAGTAAGGCATCAAGTTCTCTAAGGATTTTATCTGTTCGCCATTCCTTTGCCAATTCTACAACTGCTCGTTGAAGATTCCCACGAGTTTCATCAAGCTTACCCTCAAACTTTTCGAACAATGCCATCGCATCTGCTGCTGCACCAGCAAAACCAGCTAGTACTCTACCATCATCAAAACTTCGGACTTTCACAGCTTTGGATTTCATTTTGATATCACCTAATGTTACTTGGCCATCTCCACCTATCGCAATTCTTTTTCCAATTCTCACACCTAAAATCGTTGTTGACCTAAATTTTATATTTTGACTCATTTTATGTTCCATAATTTATTATTTATGATTTGTGTACTTTCGTGACAATTCGTTTTAGTTACAAACTTTTTCTCAGTCTTGCTACAGGATACTTGAGTTTCTCACGATATTTTGATACTGTTCTCCGTGCAACTTTATATCCTTTTTCATTCAAAAGTTTCGTTAATTCTTCATCTCCTAAAGGACTTTTTTTATCTTCCGATTGTATAATATTTTTTAATGCATCTTTGACAACTGTATTTGATACTTGTTCACCGTTTTCCGTTTTGATTCCCTCTGAGAAAAATTCTTTTAACTCGTAAATTCCAAATGGTAGTTGCACATATTTCCGATTTGAAATTCTGCTGACAGTCGAAATATCCATTTTAATATCACCTGCAACATCCTTAAGTATCATCGGGACTAATTCCCGTTTATCAGATTTCCCAAAAAACTTAGTTTGTCGGTTGATAATTGATCCCATAACTCTAACCATTGTCAGTTTTCGCTGTTCTACGGCATCAATAAACCACTTTGCTGAATCCATTTTCTGCTTAATAAACTGCCGAACATCAGCTTGTTTACTGTATTCAACTAACATTTTTTTATATCTCTGACTAATACGCAACTCAGGAAGTGATGGGTCATTGACAACCACTTGCCATTTGCCATCTACTTCTTTAGCAGTTAAATCAGGGATAATAAAGTCTTTTTCTTCACCACTACCCAATATACTTGAACCAGGTTTCGGATTAAGTTGAGAAATCACATCCATTGCTTCGTTTAGTTCAGCTTCGCTACAATCCAAGGCCTCCATAATTTTGGTGTAACGACGATTTGCGAAATCATCAAAATATTTATCCACGACTTCTCTCGCTAACTGATTTGGTCCGTAGCGTTTAAGTTGTGCTAATAAACATTCTCTTAAATCTCTTGAGCCAAGCCCAGGAGGATCTAAATTTTGGATATCTTTTAGTACTTTTATTACTTCGTTTTCTTTGATGGCAAATCTATCAGATATGAGAATTGGTTCAACGGTCAAGTATCCGTCGTCATCTATATTTCCGATAAGCTCTTCAGCAATTTTGCATTGAGAATCTGTTGGATTTAGATCCCGATATTGATCTAACAATTTTTCTTGAAATGACCTTGATGCTCGTATTGGAATTTCTGTGTTGGAATCGGGTTTTTCTGATGGAATTTTATAATCGAATGCATCTGGGTCTCCAAGAATTTCCTCCCAATCAAAGTCAGTTTCTTCGTCTTTTTGGTCAATTTCTGATACTTCGTCATCAACAGTTTGGGGTTCGTCTAATTGTTCTTCTGAAGTTTCTTTTTCTTCCATTTCGGAAAGTTCTAAAATCGGATTCTCTTCTAACTCATCAAGTATTCTCTGCTCTAATTGCATAATATTCAATTGCAGTATATTCGCTTGCAAAACTTGCTGGGGAGATAATTGCTGTTTGAGTTCTTGTGTTTGCGATAACTTTGCCAATATTAGTAATCCATTTTAAATTGACTTCCAAGGTACAAACGACGAGCATCTTTATTTTCAGTGAGTTCTTTTGCTGTTCCTGTCATTAATATTTCACCTTCGTGCAGTAAATATGCTCTATCTGTAATAGTTAGAGTTTCTCTCACATTGTGGTCAGTAATCAAAACACCAATATCCATTTTCTTCAAATCTCTAACAATATTCTGAATATCCTCAACAGCAAGAGGGTCAATACCTGCAAAGGGTTCGTCTAACAAAATGAAATCTGGATTCATTACAAGTGAGCGAGCAATTTCAGTCCGTCGGCGTTCACCTCCAGACAAAGTCATTGCTTTACTTTTTCTTATGTGTGCAATTGAAAATTGTTCGAGCAATTCTTCTAATCTTGAGTTTTGCTCTTTTTTAGAAAGTTTAGTCATTTGAAGCACCAAGCGAAGATTATCCTCAATTGATAATTTAGTAAATACAGACGGTTCTTGAGCCAAATATCCAACTCCATTTCTGGCTCGTTTATACATCGGCATTTGTGTGATATTCAAATCATCTAAGAAAATCTCTCCATAAGTTGGGCGAATCATACCGGTAACCATATAAAAAGTGGTGGTTTTACCAGCGCCGTTAGGACCGAGCAAACCAACGACTTCTCCGCGATTAAGTTCTACGGAAACACCACAAACTACATCTCGTTTACCGTATGTTTTCTTTAAATTTTCTGTCCGTAATTTTTTATAAGTTGCCATAAATTAGCTTGGAGTCTCCTGTTTCCTCTTTATTTAATCACTCTCCCTGTAACTCCCGTTGGTTTTAGTATTTTCCAGTTTGACAAATCCATATCTGATTCAAATCCGATACCTTGCAATGTATCCTTACTTTCTGTTGTAAACAAAACAGAATCTTTAGATGTTATCAGTTTGTAACGATTATCCCAAAATAATTTTTCTGTTCTTAGTGTTAAACCACTGTCTGAAATTACAACAACATTACTGAAAGCTTCAAAATTATTTGCTCCTTCGTTTATCATCGCAGAATCTGATAACATTAAACTTGTATGATTTCCATCATCATCAAAAAAATCTGCAACAACATTTCCAGATAATAAGGCATCTTCATTATTGTTTTTTGCCAATTTTTCAGATGTTACATTGATTACTTTTCTCTCTTTTCTATAAACCACAATTTGTGGTTTGATAATCTCGTGGTCTTTCAATAATTTTTCATTCTCATTTGGGATATTATCGTTTTCGGTTTTTGTGCAACCTATTATCAACAAAACTAATATTATTCCCTGAAAATATTTCATCCTTTGTAAACTTCTTTTCTCATTTTGATAATTGTTTCATCAAACCGATTTTGAGCTTTGAGAATAAATTCAACTACTTCCTGCAAAACACCAGTTCCTCCACTTCTTTTAGTAATAACATCTGTCATTTCTAAAATTAATGGATGTGAATTTGGTGGAGAAAACGCAATTCCACTTTTCTCAATTACAGGAATATCAATAAGTCCATCACCGATATATGCAACTTCATCCGCAGACACATTATAAATTTCGCACAATTTAACGAAATCTTCAATCTTGTTTAATTTCCCCTGAAAACAATGGGGAATCCCCATTTCTCTTGCACGGATGGTTGTCGCTTCGGAATATCTACCGGATAACAAAGCAATCGGAATTCCTGCAATTCGTGCTGTTGCAGAACCTGCACCATCGTGGACAGTAAATTGCTTTGATTCAATTCCATCAGAATGAATATGTATCGTTGCATCAGTCAGAATGCCATCAACATCCGAAATGATTAGTTTAATTTTATTGATTTTATCTAAAAAGTCAGCTTTTTCCATTGCTATAATTTACGGTAGCTGCAATAAAATCTCTGAATAAAGGATGAGCTTTTACAACACGACTTTTAAGTTCCGGATGAAACTGAACCCCAACAAACCACGGATGTTCGGGAATTTCTATCATCTCAACCAAATCCAAATTTGGGTTAATACCACTAAATATTATTCCGCATTTTTCAAGTTTATCACGATATTTATTATTTACTTCATAACGATGGCGATGGCGTTCCTCGATTTTTCTTTTTCCATAAGCACTAGAAGCATTAGTACCGGATTTTACATCACAGTCGTAAGCTCCCAAACGCATAGTCGCACCCTTTTTGGTTACATTTTTCTGACCGTGCATCAAATCAATTACCGGTTGAGTGGTTTTGAAGAATTCAGTGCTGTTTGCTTTTTTTATATCGCAGACATTGCGAGCAAAATCAATTACTGCACATTGTAAACCAAGGCAGATTCCAAAAAATGGAATTCCATTTTCCCGAGCAAATTGTGAGGATAATATCTTTCCTTCAATTCCTCTGTCGCCAAATCCACCGGGAATTAAAATTCCGTCAACATCTTTAAATTCCTGAGATACATCGTCGAGTTCTTCGATTTTTTCTGTATCAACCCACTTGATTTGAATACTTGCATTGTTTTCCACCCCTGCGTGAATAAACGCCTCCAAAATACTTTTATAAGCATCGTGCAGACTGTTATACTTTCCGCACATTGCGATAGTAACAGTTTGTTTTGGATTTTTATATCGCTGAATAAATTCCTGTAGATATTCAATATTATGATGTTCTGGTGATTCATCAATTCCTAAACGCTTTAATATGATTGAATCGAATTCTTGTTTATGCAAAACCAACGGAATCTCATAAATCGTTTCAACATCAGGTGATTCAAAAACAGTATCCATTTCTACATTGCAAAACAATCCGATTTTCTTTTTTAATTTTTGTGTAAGATGATGATTGTTTTCTGTCCGACACACAATTAAATCCGGCTGAAACCCGATTTCGCGAAGTCTCATTACGCTGTGCTGAGTAGGTTTGGTTTTCATTTCTCCAGCCGCGTGAATAAATGGGAGCAAAGTTGTGTGAATGACTAAGTGATTTGGATTCCCAACTTCCAAACAAAGCTGACGAATTGCTTCATAAAACGGTTGACCTTCAATATCTCCAACTGTTCCGCCGACTTCTGTTATTACAAAATCAAATTTTCTGCGTGGATTAACTGCCTTTATCCGTTTTTTTATTTCGTCTGTAATATGAGGAATAACCTGAATTGTGTCGCCAAGATAATCACCTCGTCTTTCTCGTTCGAGAACATTCCAATAAACTCGACCGGAAGAAGTAGTATTCATTGCGCTCATTGACTCGTCAATAAATCGTTCGTAATGTCCCAAATCGAGGTCAGTTTCCGAGCCATCATCCAATACAAAAACTTCACCGTGCTGATATGGATTCATCGTTCCAGGGTCAACATTGAGATATGGGTCAAGTTTTTGGATTGTAACACGATATCCGCGTGATTCTAAAAGATATCCTAGCGAAGATGCGACTATTCCTTTACCCAAACCGGAGAGCACTCCTCCAAATACAAATATATATTTTACTGGCTGTTTTTTTGCCATTTCAATTCCTTTGAGTTGTTATTTTGATTTTATCATCTGAAGCAATTTGAGAAGTTATCTCGGAAACAAACTTAAGAAATTTTATGGTGTTATTTTAATAAAAAATGAGTGAAGAAAATAAATTTTAGCAAAGTCCTACTGCTACTGCCTCTGCCTACTACAACTGCTTACTGTTTCTGTCTCCATTTCTCCATCACTCACCCACATTAATCATAGTTTTGGCAATATTCCCTGCATACACATTAATCTGTTTAAGCAAATCCATAAGCTCCAAATGAACTTCACGGGTTTCGATAGATTCTGACATTTCTTTTTGCACTCGTTCCATATGCTTTCTGCGAAAATCCGATTCCAATTTGCTGTATTTTTTCTTCTTTGATAATATCTTTTTGGCATCTTCCATTTTGGGTTCTTTAAGTGCTTCTCTTATTCTGCTAATTTGCTTACATATTTTTTCATGATAGATTTTCATTTCGTGTATTCCATCTTTAGAAAAATCTGATTTTATGGCTTGTTTCTTTAAAATTAGGGGAAGCATATTTTTGTCAATAACATCTCCAATGCTCTCCATATCTTTAGTAATTGACATCAAAGCATAAACTTCATCTGATTGATGCGAGTCTAATCCTGTACGGCTGATAGAAATTAAATATTTAGAAATATTCTCTTCCAAAAAATCAGTCGATTTTTCTTTTAATCGAATATCTTCAGCAATATCAGATTGATTATGGTATTTTTCCAATTCTCGTTTATTAATAAATGGTGGAATAATATCCCCGAGCATTTCCCTTAATATTGAAGCCATTCTAGATATTTCTGCTCGCACAAGGTCAATGGATATTGCAGGAGTTGTTATATTTTTATCTAAATATTTAAGAGTAAATTCAACTTTTTTCTCTTTGCCTTTTATTGGTAATAACACAAGCACAAGTTTAGCAAATAAATGAGACATCGGTAAGAATATTACGGCAACTGCTACATTAAATACAGTATGAGCATTTGCAATTTGACGAGGAACTTCTGCGGCTAGTTTAGCACTTCCGGAATCTGCAACAACTGGTGAAATCCACTTTACAAAATCTGTTAAATATGGAACTAGAAAAATGAACAGAATGACCCCACTTACATTAAATAAAATGTGAGCCATCGCAACTCGTTTGGCTTCTCTGCTTGTGCCAATACTGGCAAATCCTGCTGTTATACAAGTCCCTATATTTGCACCGAGAATTAGCGGGATTCCTGATTCTAATGGTAATAATCCCTGTTGTGCGAGGACGATTACAATTCCAGTAAATGCACTACTACTTTGAATAAGTGCCGTAAATATCGATCCGAGCAACAGCCCGAGAAATGGATTTTCTAATCCTTTCATCATATTGATAAAAGGTTCAAAAGTCCTAAGTGGTTTCATTGCATCGCCCATCAATTTCATTCCGAAGAATAGAATTCCAAAACCGAGAAGTGCTTCGCCCAAATGTTTTGTAGAATCCTTCCGAGAAAAAAGAGTCAATGCAAAACCAACTGTAACCATCACAAGAGCAAAATCAGTTAATTTGAACGCAACGAGTTGTGCCGTAACCGTGGTTCCGATATTTGCACCAAGTATAATTCCGATTGTCTGCACATAATTCATCAACTGTGCTTGCACAAAACTAACTAGCATCACAGTCGTGGCACTTGATGACTGAATAACCATCGTTACAAATGCACCTACAAATAATGCAATTACACGATTTTTAGACAATGCAGCAAGGATAGAACGCATACGATTTCCAGCTGACTTTTTCATACCGGAGCTCATTTTTTCAATTCCGTAGAGAAATAGCGATAACCCACCAAGCAAACTAACAATCAACCATCCCCAATGTATAGATTGGTCAATCACTTCACTTGCTTGTGAAATTTCTGTGAATAAAAATATTAAAGCTGTTATTTTAGTTAGTTTATTCATAATTTTTTCGTCTGAATCAAGATTTACAGACTTAACAGATTTTCAGGATGCAAACTTCAAATCTAATTTTATCCTGATTCTGATACTGATTTGTTAACCTCGAGAAAGTGCTACTACATACTGCCACTGCCTACTGCTCCAGTCTCATATTATCTATAACTCCATCACTTCTCTAGAATCAAACTAAACGCAGTTGTTAATTTTAGTATATCTTTGTTGGCTTTGATTAAATGATTGCTGATAATTCTAGATAGATTTCCCAAAACTTTATAACCAATATCTGGATGTGATTCACAAATTGCAAAAAAATCGTTCTCCATTAAAATTCCAATATGGCAATCTGTCAATGCAGTAATAGTTGCAGACCGTTTTTCGTTATCGCTGAAAAGTGATATTTCACCAAAAACAGGATAATCCTTAGCAGATATTTTCTTAACTTCTTTCTCACGATTATCTTCTCTATGGCGATTTGTCATTAAAGTCAATACTTGAGAAATACTTGCTTCACCATCCAAAAGGAAAATTAGCGAATCACCTTCTTCGCCTTCTTTTATAATAGTTCTATCTTTTGGAATTGTTTTCAGTTTCAGTTTTTTGTGAAATTTCTCTACAATTTTATTTTCGAGGTTATCGAAAATCCGATATGTTTTTAATTTTTCAATGGTTATTTTCATCAGGGTACGATTATCGCTCCTTCGCCTTTTTTGATGATATGTCCTTTATCTGGGTTCAAGAAAACAGAAACTTTGCTTTCTTGTGCCAATGAATGTCCAGCTTCTTTTAATTTCCGTTCGATAAACGCATCTAAATTTGATGTATCGGAAGATAGGAAATCTGATATCCCAATTTGTTCTTTTTCGTCGAATAATCCTACACAAATCCATCCATATTTTTCCCGAAAATAGGTGAAAAGTTCATCGTAAGTTTTTCCGATGTATGCAGTCGGAATTTTCTCACTTCTTAAACGATGGGTTGAATGTGCATCTATTAAATTATTTAGGGTCTGTGGAACGCCCGGTTCAACAATGTGAGTCGCTGCCATAAATGAATCAAAATTGTTACTTGTGATGATTTCATCTGCCTTGGCTCGTTTTAGATGAGTAATATTTTCAAGATTAGCAACATGTGCAATTACTTTCAAATCAGGAGCCATATTTTTGATAGTCAAAACAGATAATATTGTTTTTCTATCTTCGCTTCCAGCACTATCATCTGATATTACCAACGCTGCTTTTGCACTTTGGATGTTTGCTTTCTTCAATATGGTTTCACGAGAATAATCGCCACGAACATACTTCACTTTTACATCACTAAATTTAGCCATAATTCCGCTATTTCTATCTTCGGATAATTCGTTTACTAAAACAATTCGTGTATCTTTAGAATCTGAGAGAGTTGTTAACGAATCCATAACCATTTCTATATTAGGATTCCATCCACAGATTACAATATGATCTTTAATTTTGAGTGTTTCCAAACCTCTCCCTTCTCTAATTTTTTTTGTTACAAAAATTGATGATATAGTTCCTGTTATAAGTGCAGTTAATGAAATCCCTGAAAGCATTATGAACACAGCTAAAATTCTGCTATAATCTCCTTTAGGAGCCATATCACCATAACCGACTGTTGTCATAGTTACGATAGTCCACCACAGAGTATTTTTAATATCGGCAAATTTATCGGGTTGATTTTCTGCTTCTAAATATAAAATCCCGAATGCTCCTATTATCCAAACTACGCATAAAAATCCCAAAACCTTTAAAACAGGATTTGAAATTATGTGTGAAAATCGGTATTTAAGTTGGCTGATTGTCATTTTGTACCGTTAAATATCATTGCGAATAATACAAACACACAGATGAAAATACAAAGAATTTACTGATTTTTCTAATTTATCAACTTAAATTCTTGCCATTTATCATTTTAACATACTAATTTTGTGGCGTTATTATGAATATTATAGACCAAATTTATCAATAAAATATGGGAAATTTAAACGCCAAGCAATTTTCGTCTGTTTTCCATATAACCTGTTTAGATTCTAAACTGAATTTTCTAAATATAAAGATTTACAAATATCATTGGACAGTAAAAAGTCCATGAGATACATTATGAACAGATTTTCAAAAATGGTTACGGCTGTTTGAGAGCGATATACATTTTGGCTAAGTTGTATATACAGGATTAGGCGTCGTAGGGATGTCTAACATTAGTCAAACAAAAAAGGAGAATTAGATGAAGAAATTACTGATTATAGCATTATTTATTGGAGTGAGTTTATCACAATCTTCAAGGTCAGAAATGACCCCTGCTGAATTATTAATAGGACACTGGTTTAGAAGTTCTGATGGTGGTACAGATTATTATTATAACAATAATAACGAATACTCATTTAAAGTGAGCCTAAAGGATGGTAGCGAGCAAGTAAGGATTAATAAATATGAAATATTAACAACTGTAGGGAGTTCATTATACTTGCAGTTGCACACTTTTATGACTACTGCAGGTATTGGTGATGAATTTATGACAGTACATTTTTCAAAAGATGGAATGTCCGCAAGTTCATCTTGGCATATGAAAATGGCAATAGGTGGGGATAATACAGAAATAATTAAATCGGAATGGGAATTTATTGATAATAAAACATCACCGAATGTAGATGAGGGTGTAATTGTAGATAAAAGAAAGGACATTACAGGATTTCAAGAATATCAATGGGGAATGACTGTATCTCAAGTAAAAGATA
>JACNLC010000065.1 GCA_014381725.1 Fidelibacterota bacterium
CATTGGAAACGATAGCAGAGAAGCAGACAGAAGCAGGCTTATTTAAAGAGGCTGTTTCCACCGCTAAGCAGATTAATGATAAAGATGATCGTTCCGACGCATTTGAAAGGATTGCAGAGAAGCAGACAGATAGTAAAATATTCAAAGGAGAAACTGAAATATTTCAAGATGATATTTCAGAGACACCATTTAGCAAAAGTGACTTAATCGACATTTAAAAAGGAGATCTATTATGGCTATAATGATACCAAACCGTATCACAACTGATATGCGTGCCACAAAAGGGGAGGTAAATACATTCAAAGCGTTAGCGAAAGGATTAGATAATAATTGGTTTGTATGGTATGATGTAGGTATTGGTAATAAAGAAATATATCCTGATTTTATATTGATTCATCCTCAATATGGGATTTTAGTTTTGGAGGTAAAGGATGTGCCTTTTAAAAATTTAAAAAAGATTGACAAGATTAATTTTAATACCGGAACCTATTCATTTAAAAACCCAATAATTCAAGCAAGAGAATATGTATTTGCAGCTATTAATGATAAACGGTTGAAGGAAAAAATCCCTTACCAATATGCAGTTGTATTTGCTAATATTAAATCTAATGAATTAAAAACTAAAATAGATCATGTTTCCATCTCTGATTTAATTAATGAAAATCTTATCTTTACAAAAGGGCATTTAACCGCAGGGAAAATACCATCTAAAATACTATCCATTGTTGGGAATTCTGCCAGAAAAACGAACTTCTCTAAAAAGTCATTTGATATATTAAGATTGATCATTGATCCAAGCTTAAGAGTACCTCATCGGTTTGTAAAAAAATCTGCAATAACTGAAAGAGATGATATCCCGGCTATTTTAGATCTGAAACAAGAAAGAGCAGCGAAAAGTATTGGAGAAGGGCATCGATTATTAAAAGGAATTGCTGGAAGCGGAAAAACTTTGATTATGCTATATCGAGCAAAATTACTGGCGAAAATACACCCTGAATGGAATGTATTATTTGTGTGTTGGAATAGATCATTAATAAATTACTTGGGACAGATGTATGACGGGATCGAAATGGATGTGGAAACAAATCTGGTTCAGTTTACTTATTTTTCAAAATGGATGGGAAATTTAGCCTGGAAGAATCATATCCCAATGCCAAAGGTGGAAGATTCTAATCAATATGATTATGAATTCAATGAAATAGCAAAACAATTAACAAATGTAAGTTTTAGTCCTAAATATCAAGCGATACTCATTGACGAAGCACAAGACTTTGAAGAAGACTATTTCAGACTTCTACTAAATCATTTGGATGATAAAACCAATTCTCTTTTGGTTTGCTACGATTATGCGCAAAATTTGTATAAAAAAGAAACTTCATGGAAAAAGTTGGGGATTTCAGTTGCCGGCAGAAGAGTACTTGATTTATCAAATTCCAAAGATAGTTTAGATGTAAATTTTCGTAACACATTAGAGATTACACGGTTTGCTAAATTTATATATAATGATAGCATTCCCACAAAAGATGAAGATGATAATATATATAAGTTAACAACAATCTCCGGGTCACCGGATCGAGGTCCAATCCCAACGGTACAATTATTTAAAAACAGATTTGATGAATATAAAGAAACAATAAACTGGATAATAAAGACTAAAGAGAAGAACAATTTATCTTTCCACGATTTTATAATTATTTATCCAGGTAAACGGATAAAAAACTTTTACTTGGAGGATGAATTTTTTGATGAACTTGAGAAGCATGACATTCCGTATACTTGGATTGCAAAGGATCAATATTCAAAATCCAGTTTTACATTACATGATGGTGCAGTTAAAGTATCAACAATACATTCTGCTAAGGGAATGGATTTTGAAGCAGTTGCCGCCATTGCTTGTGATTGTATCAGCTCTGATAAACCTGAAGCAGAATTGTATACCGCTGCCACTCGTGCTAGGAAATACCTTCTTATGACGACCGGCGGTATTAATCATTCAATCGAAAAGATATTAGATTATTCTTACCAAAGTTCTATTGCGTGGTTAGACCAATTATCAAATAAACGAAACAAAGTGTAAAAAATGATCGAAACCGGTCTAATAATTGGAACAATGTCTTTTTTAGCTGTTGTAATTCTTGTTGAAAAAATGCAGAAAAAGCTAAAGTCAAAAAACACCACAGTGGCTATAATTCAATTGTAACATAGTAAATGAAAAATATTAGTGCTACAACAAAAGACGAAATCAAGCGGTTAGAGAATGAGAACAAATCGTAAATGATTAGATTAATCATAGATAATCTGGTTTCCAAAGGCTACACATTTGATGGTGAGGCCGAAGATGGTATGCTTGTTTTTGTACATGAAAATCGAACACCTATATTGTTGGTAGAATATGAAGAAAATCTGATTGGATTTATTTCCAGGTATAAAATAAACGATCGGTATAAAAAAGATGAGAAAAAATTATTACAGATTTTGAATCAATTGAATCGAGAATCGGTTATTTCTAAATATTCGCTGGTAGTTGACCATGATTATAAACGAAATCAGGTTGAAATAAGGGCAACATGGCTCCCATTTTATAGTGCGGATATTTTTAACCAATTCTTTCATAACTGGCAATTTGATAATGAAAAACGCATTCTCGATGCGGATAAAATAGAGGACTTTTTATTGCTGACACGAAAATCGAAAATTGCAGGGTAAAACCAAGTTCAAGAAGCGGGCTTTAAATCCGTGTTATGGGATGGAAAGAATAACCACGGTAGTGAAGTCAGCGCCGGAATGTATT
>JACNLC010000082.1 GCA_014381725.1 Fidelibacterota bacterium
AGGTGCCCAAGATTGATTGATACTTGAACCATAATGTGCAATAGCTCCAGTTGGAGCACCTGTAGAATTATTGGTTGCCCTCAACCAAGCTTCAGTAAAACAAGTTGAACCTGTAAAATCACCAACAACACACGCAACAGAATTAATGAATGGAAGCATATAATCGTTTGTAAGACCATTAACATCCGAATTACTTAATGGAGCACCATTACCCCATGCAGTTTCTGAACCATGTCCTGTATAATTAATGATACCACGGCCTTCATTAAGTGATGCTACACAAGCGGATACTGAGCCACCATTATTATCATAATATTGGTCAACTTCAGTATATGTAAAATTAAGTAGTTTCTCTCGAATATTGTCTAAGTGTTGATCATCTGTTTCGCCATCGTCACCGGGACCTTGATCAGAACCAATCCCAATGCCCTTACTCAGCCAATCACCATCAACAATATCTCTTTCATAATGAACAGTTCGTTCAACTTGAGTCTCTACATGAGATGTGTTTTCTGCTGAAAATCTACCAACAAATAGTTCTGGATATACATCATTTCCTTCAATAAATGCATAACTAGGGTCAGATCCTCCACCACCAGAAGATAAAGTTGGAACTTGAGCGGCATCACCTACTAATTGAACAAATGTAAGTCCATCGTCTAAATTGTATTGTTCTTGAACAAATTGTTGAATGCCTGATGCACTGCCTCCAATTTCGGCATCATTCACATCATACATATCACATTGAATACCTTTTTGATTTTTCCAATCTACATAAGGTTGCATTGCGTTCATAAAACTACCATACGAAATAACAATAATTCTACCTTCTTCTTCAATAGTATCGTATCTCATATCTTCAAAATTGATAAAATGCCCTGCATATAAACCTGCAAAATGCTTGCTGTAACTTTCATCATTACGATATTTTACATTAACATTATCAACACCTACAGTATTCACAGCCAATTTAAGATGAGTATAAACTCGTAATGTTTGAGTTACAGGATTATATACAAAAGGTTGTGCAGTAACGACAATTCCTCTAAAATCACGCATAATATACGGAGATCTAAGTTCACCATTTGTTAAAGGATAAAACGCATCCTGTTGATAAGTCTTAGAAAATGTATAAGGCACATCATCAGGATTTGTTGTACGCAAAATACGACCTTTTGATGGTGCTACAGGAATTTGAAATTCAACAAATTCTTTTTCTAAAATTTCAACTTCTACCTTCGCAAAATCGGGTATGATAATGCTTCTAGTAATTTGAGGTAATTCTGGAGCTCCTTTATCTGCTGAATATGATTCACCAGGTAAATTAATTCTGTAGAAAGTATTTCCATCAATTTCTATCCGGTATTTTTCAAAACTACCAAAATCATACGAAATAACTGTCTGTTCATCGTTTGATGATACGACTTCTACACTTTTTGTTTGATTATTGATGATGACTTCTTCACAAAATACAAATGAAACCAACATCACTGTTATTAATAGTCCAACTAGCTTTTTCATGTTTTCCTCCATGATTGTTTCTTGTTATTGTTTATTAATTAAACTTTTCTATTGAAAATTTCCTATACAATAATAGAATTATCTTACATATTTCCCTATACATAATTCGTAACAGTTTGTAACAACAAACGAATTGTTGCATTCGATTAAAATTGTATCAATGACTTCTTTATAAGAAAATAATTCTTTAAAAGGATAGATTTTCTGGAAAGTTGATGTTTACAAATTTAGAAAATTCTCAATGATCTTCATTCCATGTTCTGTTAAAATTGATTCAGGATGGAACTGAACTCCATAGACTGGATATATCTTGTGTTCACAAGCCATAATTATTTCATTTGTACTTTTTGCGGTTATCTTCAAATCATCAGGAAATGTACTTTCAGATGCAACTAAAGAATGGTATCTAGTAGCTTCAAATTCTTTAGGAATATCTTCGAATAATTTTGAATTAAAGTGAATTATTCTAGAAGTTTTACCATGAACTACCTCATCAGCATTGATTATATTCCCACCGTAAGCTATTACAATAGCTTGATGCCCAAGACAAATTCCCATTATTGGGATTTTACTTGCAAACTCCTTCACAATATCGATTGATATACCAGCATTTTCTGGAATTCCTGGACCTGGAGATATTACAATTTTTTCAGGCGAAATATTTCGTATTTCATCGATAGATATTTTATCATTTTTTACAACCATGATACTTGGTTTTAAAGAACCAATATATTGCACAAGATTGTAAGTGAATGAATCGTAATTATCAATTATTAATATCATATTTGAATGTAATGCACTTCTATTTTAATTAACCTATGAAATTATCCTAAAAAACAGGAGTATAAGTTACGATAATTTTAATTTTCAATTTTGTACAGAATAATTGTAACTATTTAGATTTTAACTCATCTTATCTTTGACAACTTAATTAATATAAGGTAGAAAATGAAAATAACTGATAAAGCTAAAAAAGAAATCCACACTATTTTAGACCAAAATAAAGGTAAAACTCTAAGAGTCTTTATGAACGGTTTTGGCTGAGGTGGACCCAGTTTGGGTGTGACTCTGGATGAGTCAAATACAGATGACAAAATACATCAAGTAAATGGAATTGATATTTTAGTTAGTGAAAAAGACAAATCTCATGTCCAAAATTTTATAATTGATTTTATTGATGATTTTAGAGGAAAGGGACTAATAATCCAATCCGACGGAGCTTGTTGTTAAAGAATTTATCTTGAACTAAAAATAAAAAACCCTCGTTGGTAATCAACGAGGGTTTTTTATTTCTTTGTGCTGAAGGCGGGACTCGAACCCGCACAGGAGGTCTCCCACTGCCCCCTCAAGACAGCGTGTCTACCAGTTCCACCACTTCAGCGGTAATTTTATTTCTCAGTTTCTGAAGTTTCTTCTGCAGGAACTAAATCAACAGGGGCAGCAATATCTACAACTTCATTTTGAGCTTTTTGGCCAATGATACTATCATTCGATTGCACTTCTGTACCTGGTACGCCAATAAAATTGATGAGTAATGCTAATCCAACAAACAATACAGCCAAAGTACCTGTAACTTTTAAGAGTAATTTGTCTGCTCCTTGTCCACCAAATGTTGCGTTAATTGCTGATCCACCCATTGCTTGTCCCATACCTCCAGTTTTACTGGACTGCATCAAAATAATTCCAACAAGCATCAACGCTATTATTGTAAATATAAAAACTAGTATTCCGTATAACATTTTATTTTTCCTTATTTAAATGATCTATAAATTTGATAAAAACTATCTTCTTTGAGTGATGCACCTCCAATTAGGAATCCATCAATCTCATCAATAGAATTTAATTCTTCAGCATTATCTGGATTTACACTACCACCATATAAAACCGAAATTTCTTGTCCGTTAAATCCTAAGTTACTCAAAATGCGTCTTACAGTTTTATGAGCATCAGCAATCATATCAAGCGAAGCTGTTCTTCCAGTTCCAATTGCCCAAACTGGTTCATAAGCAATCACAAGATTTGAAGTTTCAGAATCTACGCCATCTAGAGCAGAATTCAACTGACTTTCTAAAACTGTTTCCGTTTTTCCAGACTCTCTTTCAGTTAAAGTTTCGCCAATGCATAAAATCGGGTGAAGACCATCCTTTAAAACTCGCACTAGTTTTTTTTGGATAATTTCATCCTCCTCCAGAAAAACATGTCTGCGTTCAGAATGGCCCAAAATCACCCACACACAACTTAAATCTTTCAGCATTGAAGTAGAAACTTCACCCGTAAAAGCCCCTTTTGTTTCAAAATGCACATTTTGAGCACCCAACTCAATTCCGCCAATCAATTCCTCTTTTACGGAAATTAGTGTTGGATACGGGGGGCACAAAATAATTTTAACTTGACTATTATACAAGTCTTTTATTTTGAAATTGTTAACAAACTTAGCTCCTTCACTTGGAGTTTTGTTCATTTTCCAATTTGCAATACAATATTGTTGTCTAGTCATTTTTATCCAATGCTTCAAAAGCAGGTAAATATATTCCGCTTAACAATTCTAAGGATGCACCACCTCCTGTAGAAATGTGAGTAAATCCATCTTGCATCCCTGACTTTTCTACAGCAGATGCAGTATCACCTCCGCCAATAATAGATATTGCACCTTCTGATGTTAATCTAGAAATTGCAGACGCAACAGCTTGAGTCCCTGTTGCAAAAAATGGTATTTCAAACACTCCAAGTGGTCCATTCCATAAAATGGTTTTAGAATCCTGCAGTTCCGTTTCAAAAATGATACAGGTTTCGGGGCCAATATCGAGTCCCATTTCATCATCTTCTAATTCTTCCATTACAGCTACACGCCATGGTGTATTTTCAGTAACTTCTGGTGCACATACAGTATCAGTTGGAAGAATAATCGGAACACCCTTTTTATCTGACAAATCTAACAATTCTTTAGCAACATTCAAGTTTTCTTCATCAATTTTTGAAGCACCAACATTTTTCCCTTGAGCTTTCAAAAATGTATATGCCATAGCTCCACCAATCAAAATTTTATCAGCAGATTCAATCAAATTCTTGATAAGTTCAATTTTACCTGAAACTTTGGACCCGCCTAAAACAACTGCATAAGGTTGTTTCGGAGAATCAACTGCTTGTGAAAGATAATTGCGTTCATTCTCTAATAGAAATCCTGCACCTACTTGCTTCATAAATTTTTGAATTCCAACATTGGATGCATGGGCTCTATGTGCAGTTCCAAAAGCATCGTTAATGAAAATATCTGCATGTTTGGATAACTTCTCTGCAAATTCTAAATCGTTTTTAGTTTCACCATTATAAAATCTTAAATTTTCTAGTAAATGAATTTCACCTGACTTTAATTCTTTAGAAAAAGCAATTGCTTGCTCAGATATACAATCATCCGAGAAATAAACATCTTTATCCAAAATTTCTTCTAGAGCATAAGCAACAGGTTCAAGCGACATTTCCGGCACAACTTTCCCCTTTGGTCGCCCCAAATGTGACATTAGCACAACAGAAGCTCCCATCGTCAAACAGTGCTTGATTGTTGGAAGTGATGCACGAATTCTAAAATCATTACCTACTTCTTCATCATAAATCGGCACATTATAATCCACACGAATTAGCACTCGTTTATTTGCAATATCTAAATCAGTTATCTTTTTCATAAATCTATGTTAAATTCACTTTATAATTTGAACAGAAATGCGGACATCAAACAAGAGTTTTAGTTATACATATTGTGCTTAATATTTTCTCTATAAGCACAGTTCAAATCGCTAAAAACGAAAGGAATCAGCTTATTACTCTAACGCGGTGTTCCAATTGTCATCACTCCGACCCAATCTGCTCCATTTTCTTTTAGTATTTTAGCACAAGAGTTTGATGTTGCTCCGGTAGTTAACACATCGTCTATCAGTAAAATTCTTGAGTAATCTAGTTTCTTCTTAATTATAAAAGCATCATCCATATTATTTCTGCGAGTTTCTATATCCAACGAAGTCTGTGAAACTGTCCACCTACAGCGTTTGATAGTTTTATATTTCACCGGCACTTTCAATAATAACGATAATTCTTCGGCAATACTGTCTGCCTGATTAAATCCTCTTTCACGGAATTTCACCGAATGTAAGGGCACAGGAATCAGAGCATCAATATTAAGTTTGGATAATTCAGACTCCAAAACTCGCACCATCGCACCAACAAGTGCTTTAGTAATTTTACGATAATTATTATATTTGATTTTGTGGACTAAATTCTGCAATAATTCATCAAACCAAAATGCTGATAATGCACAATCAAGATGGCTACCGGTTGTCAGTTCATCTGCCCAATTCCCAAGTTGTGTTGGAACTAAACCGGTCAAGCAATTTTTACAAACCACAATCTCGTTATTGTGCAAATGTGATTCACAATTAATGCAAAACTGTGGGAAAATCGTGTTCTCGAAATCTTGTGAAAACAGTTTAATAATTCGTGGGACTTTTATCATTTATTATTTATGATTATTCAATTAATTCAGTTTCATTATTTCTTTAATCGCAAAATCTCCATTCTGAAAAATCCTGTGAAACCAAGTTTAGCCGTCCGGTTGAATGTGGGTTGTGTGACCACAACTCTACTTAATTTTCTTAATAAGTTTGCTAAGTAATTTGTTTTGTTCACTTGTATTGTTTTCGATTGAAATAAAAAGTTTTATGCCTTCCGAAATAGTAAGTAATGAAATAACACCAAAAAGACCATATATAAGTGAATAAACGATGATTAAAACGCCAGTATCTTTTTTATCTAAAAAGCCATAAATCAAAGCAATTAACGCACTTATACCCACCATCCAAGCAATAATAAGATAAATTGCTGAAATTAAATTCAATGCGTGATATTTTGACTCTTCAGTTTTGTCAGTTATAGTAAGATCATTGCTTTCTTTTTTAGCATATTTTCCGACATCTGCTTCTCTTTTCTTAAGTTCTTGTTTTGCAATGTTTGAAACTTCTTCTTTATAATCATTTGTTTCTGTAAATGCAATTTTTAATAATTCTTCAGAATCTTTGTTTTCAAATTCTTTTACTATCTGTTTTAAATCTAAATTAGTCATATTTCATTCCTTACTGTGGTTCCTAACGAATAACCCACCCTGGGTGAATTCATTCCATTAAATTTAATTATTTCACAAATCTTCATTTTCTCTCCAAATCTAAAAATCACGCCACTAGTTTAGGTCAATTAGAAATTGCCTTCTCTTCTTCTTTAAATTTCACCGATACAACTTTTGATACACCTTCTTCTTCTTGAGTAACACCATAAAGATAATCAGATACTTCCATAGTCAATTTGTTGTGCGTTACAATAATGAATTGTGTGTTTTTAGCGAATTCTTGCAACGCATTCGTAAATTTTCTGATATTGGAATCATCCAAAGGAGCATCAACCTCATCTAAAATACAAAATGGGCTAGGTTTCACCAAATAAATTGCAAATAATAGTGCAATAGAAGTTAACGCTTTTTCTCCTGCCGATAACATTCTCATAGTTTGAGTTCTTTTTCCTGGAGGTCGTGCAATAATTTCAATATCTGCATCCAGAGGGTCACTATCACCAACCATTCGGATATGTGCTTCACCTCCATCGAAGAACATTGTATAAGTCTTTTTGAAATTTAGGGCAACTTCTTCAAAAGTTTTATTGAACTTAATTCGAGCTTCTTCATCAATTTTTTTGATGGTTTCACGCAAAGTTGTTTCTGACTCAATTAAATCATTATGTTGCTCTTTAAGAAATTCAAAGCGTTGAGATTCCTTCTCATACTCATCAGAAACTGCCATATTAATTGGACCAATTCGTTCGATTGAACGGTCAATAGAACCAATTGAAGACTGTAATTCATCTCGCTGGATTTCGTCTAAATTCAAAATCTTAGCTGGAACATCAACTTGAAATACTTCATATATCCGAGAGCGAATATGTTCTTTTTCACTCTCAATTTCTGAAATTTGCAATTCAACATCTTTAAGTTTTAAAATACTCTCTTCTTTTGCTTTTTGACGGTTACGAATTGCTCTTTGAAGATTCTGTAACTCTTCATAAGATTTATTGTAAGCTTCTTCAACAACTCGTTTCTTTTGTTCTAAAACAGATTGATTTTGCAATAATTCCTGCTTATTTATTTCTCCAGAATCAAGTGAAGTATTCAATTCAGTTATCTTCTGATTTAACTCACTATTTTCAGTCTCAAAACGGGATAATCGTTGATGTAAATCGTTTAACTGATCAGATGCACTTTGTTTTCGAAATTTGTAACCTTCAAATTCTTTCTCTATTTCTACCAAAGATACTCGCGCATCCTGAACTGCTTGCTGGAGTTCATTACGCTTAATTCGAAAGTCATCTAATGCTTTTGTGTCTTCTTCAATTGATTTTTTGATTTTATCACTTTGAGTTTTCAATTCATTGATTGCTAACTGCTGTGAATTCTGATTTTTCTTCAAACTAGTTACTGCAGCATTTGTATCAGATAGTTGTGCTTCAATATCTTTGAGAGTTTCTTTGTTCTGCGAAATTATAAAATCATTTTGAGAATATTCCTTCTCAATAAGATGAAGTTTCTGGATGCCTTGTTCAAGCTTATCTGACTCTAATTGAACTTTTTTGTGGCTTTCGTTAGCACTAGTTTTGAGTGAATCTAATTTCTTCTGCACAGTTTCAAAATCTGATTGTAAACTTACCAAATGAGTTTCAAGTTTCTCAATTTGTTTTTGTCTGCCTATAAACGAATCTTTGCTCCCTCTTTTGCCGGATTTTATGATATGCTGATAACTGTAATATTCACCGTTAGGAGTAACCCAATTCTTGGTCATCTTTTCAGAATTCTTTAATTTTTCTAAATCCTTTAGAGATTCAACAATTAACACATCATTTAACAAAAACTCAAATAGTGGTTTTAACTTCTTATCAAATTTAGTGAATGATAATGCAGACGGATATTTTTCTTTTTTGTTAAGATCTGATGAAATTCTAGGTAACACATCAAGCGGAATGATACTAACTCGAGTGTTTGTTTCACTTCTCAGTTTGCGAATTATTTCTAAAGCACTTTCTCTAGAATCTACAATTAGATAGTCCGCAGATTCTCCAAGTCCAGCCTCTACGGCTAACCGATATTTATCATCAACTTCTAATTTATCTGCTACAACTCCGATTACTCCGCTAAACTTCTCTGGATTTGATAGAACATATTTCGCACCTGACGATTTGCCTTCGTGATTATGAACTATTTCACGATAGAAATTTAGTTTTGATTTACAACTATCTTTGTCAGATTGTAAACGATACAACTTAGCATTGTGATCAATTATTGATTCTTCTAATTCTGCGTGTTCCTTTTGGAGTTTATCTAACAACATTGATTGTTGTGCATTCGATTTTTCTGCATTTTGAACTTCAGTTTTGAGGTTTTGAATATCATGAGCTAAAGTTTGTTGCTTATCTATTAAATCGTCTTTTCGATTTGTTAAACGATTGATATGCTCTTCTTTTTCAGAAATAGTAGCTTTATCACGCATAAATCCCGATTCGTGCTCGTGTATTAAGTTGAGATGTTCCTCGTATCGTTTACGACTAGCATTATGCGTTTCTAAGTGATGCTCATACTCCTGATTTGATAAATCGAACTTTGTAACTTTCTCCTCAAACAATTCTTTTCGTTGATTGATAGCTGGCTGGATATCCAAAATTAATATTTCTAAATCATTTACTTGAGTTTTAAGGGTCTCAATTCGGCTACCTGTTTGCTTCGCTTCATCAGTATTTTGTTGAATCCTACTCTCACTATTTTTCTTTTGCTCTGTCCAAACTAAAATATTTCTATTTGTCTCATTAAGACGATACTCTACAGAAGTTAATGCAGATTGACACTCTTGCAAATCAGCTTTAAGTTGACTGTATTTTTCCTCAACTTGTTCAATAAGTGATTCATCTAAACTTACTTGGCCATCTAAAGCAGATTGTTGACTTTTACTATCGGATAAATGCACTTTTAAAGGAGTCAATTTTTCTTCGAGAATCTGCAAATCAACTTGAGCTAATAATATTCTTGACGATTTAACTTTTTCGGTTAATTTTTTGTATCGCTCAAATCGCTTTAGCTGAAGTTGTAGATTGTAAACTGTCGTTTCAACTTCTGAAATTATATCTTCAACTCTGTGTAAATCTTTTTTTGTGGATTCCAGTTTTCTGAATGTTGATTGGCGTTGTTGTTTATACTTGTTAATTCCTGCAGCTTCTTCGAATAATCTTCGTCTTTCAGATGGATTATGAGATAAAATAGTTTCAATCATTTTCAGCTCAATCACAGAATAAGCATCGGCACCCATACCTGTATCAACGAACAATTCAGTAATATCTTTTAGTCTGCAAGGAACTTTATTTAGTAGATATTCACTTTCGCCACTTCGGTATAATCTACGAGTGATTTCAACATCGGTGTATTCTACAGGTAACCTTCCTTTATCGTTGTGAATTGTTAGAGTAGCTTCACAGAAACTAATAGGTTTTCTGTTTTTTGTGCCATTGAAAATCACATCTTCCATCTTCGTTGAACGGAGAACAGTCGTTTTTTGCTCTCCCAAAATCCAACGAATAGCATCAACGATATTGGTTTTTCCACAACCATTCGGACCAACGACGGCAGTAATTCCGTCGCCGAAATTAAGGTCGGTTTTGTTTAAAAAGGATTTAAATCCTTGTAGATGTAGTTTTGATATATACATATTTTATTGCTATTTATCTTTAGTCAATTAGATATTTCCGTTTCCTTTTCTCCATCTCTTCCACTCGCTAATACTCAACTACCCTGGAGGCCATTGCATTGTTCTTCCACCTAAAATGTGTAAATGGATATGGAAAACAGTTTGACCTCCTTCAGCACCTGTATTTATAATCCAACGATTACCATCTTCTATATTTTCTTGTTTGCAAATCTCACTTGCTAATAATGCCATCTCTCCTAGTATTTCGACATTCAATTTAGATAACTCTTTGGTTGAAGATATATGTTTTTTAGGGATTATCAAAATATGCACCGGTGCTTGTGGTTCAATATCTCTGAAAGCCAATAAATTATCAGTTTCGGCAACTACTGAAGAAGGTATTTCTTTTTTTGCAATTTTACAGAATAAACAATCCATATTTCCCCTTTCTTTATTAGCTAGAAATTTCAATTCTCCTTTTCTCCATCACTCTACTGAAACAACTACTTTCCCAATTTGTTCTCTATCTTCAATTCTCTTATGTGCTTCTGCAATTTCTGACATCGGATATACTTTGTCAACAAATGGTTTGTAATCTCCGTTTTCAATATGTTTCATAACTTGTTTGAACGATTTCATATCACACATTGTTGAACCTATAATTGTTTGCTGTTTCATAAACAAATGTCGTAAATCCAGTTTGACAATCGGTCCAGTAGTTGCACCGCAAGTTACAACTCTTCCACCTTTAGCTAACAATCGCATACTGTTTTCCCAAGTAGCTGTTCCGGGATGTTCAAATATCACATTTACACCCTTTTTACCAACAATTTCTTTGACTTGTTTCGACCAGTTTTCCGAAGAATGATTTACAACAAAATCTGAACCCATTTGTTTAGCATACTCAATTTTATTATCAGAACCAACTGTTGAAATTACTTTTGTGCCTAAATGTTTTGCAATCTGTATTCCAGCAGAACCGATGCCAGAAGTAGCACCGTAAATTAACACAGTTTCATTTGGTTGTAAATTAGCTCGTGTAATTAACATTTGATACGAAGTTAAGTAAACCAATTGCATTGAAGATGCATCCACAAAACTCAAATGCTTTGCTTTAGGGTAAATGTTAATCGGATTTAAAACGACAAATTCACTTTGGACGCCGTTTTCAGTTTCTCCGATAATTCCATAATTTTTGCAATAATTCTCTTTCCCGTTCTTGCAATAGTCGCATTCCCCGCAAAATGTATTGGGTTGGATAACCACTTCGTTACCAACTTTCCAATCATTAACATTTTTACCGACTTCACTAATAATTCCTGCCCCATCAGAGCCCATAATTAACGGTAAAGGAAGTGGCATTCCGGGAAACCCTTCCCGAATCCAAATATCCAGGTGATTTAGTGATGCAGATTTTATCTGAACTTTTACTTTTTCATCATTACAAATGGGTTCTGGTATTTCTTCGTATCGAAGAGCTTCCAATCCACCGTGTTCGTGTATTCTTACTGCTTTCATTTGATTTCCTCAAATTCTGCATCTTGAATATCCAACTTATCAGTTTTGGAAGATTTGGATTTATTATTAGACTGAAAAGTTTGATCATCCTGTTTCACAATTTTTATATTTTTGGCGATACGCATAATAGCATAAAATAGCCAACCAAGTGTCAATATCCAAAATAGCTTACCCATTAACGCATACTCTTTATTGGATTTAAAAATTTAGTTCCTTGAAATGGAGTGCGTACAAATTGCAGAATTTCGTTTAAATCCTGTTCGTTATTCACGAAATCAATATCATTTGTGTTAATGATTAGCAAAGGACTATTATTATATCGGAAGAAATACTCATTATAAACTTGATTGAGAGCATCAATGTATTTCCAGTCCATATTTAATTCATATTCTCTTCCGCGAGCTTTAATATTTTGCATCAGACGGTCAGTATCAGACTGCAAAAATATCACTAAATCTGGATATGTGATATTCTTCTCAAGCAAATTCGCCACTGTATTGTAAAGCGTCATTTCTCTGTCATTTAGATTGAGCGAAGCGAATATTCTATCTTTTGCGAACATATAATCAGCTACGATTCCCTTGGTAAACAGTTCAGTTTGTTGAAGGTCAAGTTGCTGACGATACCTTGAAAGTAGAAAGAAAAGTTGAGCTTGAAAGGCAAATCGTTCAGGGTCTTTGTAGAAATCTGGTAAAAAGGGATTTTCTTCAAATTCTTCATTCACTAATCGAGCATCCAAAACATCACGCAGAATTTCAGATAGACTGGTTTTGCCAACTCCAATTGACCCCTCAATTGCAATATAAAATGCTTGTTTCATATTTGTTTTTCCATCTTATCTTGGTAATATTTACCCAAAATTGTTGATTCCGTAATATTGTCCAATAACTCTAGAACAGATTCGCACTCACCGGGAATTATGAAATTCGGAGATAACTCAGACCAAGGCCTTAACACAAAATCTCGTTCTTTAATCTTGATATGTGGAATCTGTAATTTGTCTAAATTTACAATTTTATCACCATATGATAGAATATCAATATCGAGTGGTCTCGGTGTATTTCTTGGTGCATCTATTTCTCTGCCACATTTGGATTCAATAGATTTCAACAAACCTAGTAGTTTCTCAGATAGCATTGTAGTTTCTATCTCGATAACTTGATTTAAGAAATTATCCTGTTTAGTATTATACATAGGAAGAGTTTCATAGATATTAGATTTTGCTATAATTTTTATATTATTTAGCAACATTTGCTCAATTGCAAATTGCAGATTTTTGAATCGGTTACCAATATTTGAACCAAGTCCTAAAAAGACTCTCATTATTTATTGTTACTCCTAGTGATTTCGACTTCTACATTGTCAAAGACTCCGTCAATTGGAGCGTGAGGTTTTCTGATTCTTACTGTAACAGAATTGACTCTATCCATTTCTAAAATATTATTTGCAATTGTATCTCCAACAGCTTCAATCAAATGATAGTTCTTCTCGGTGAATATCTCTTTTATATTACTGTAAACCAGGGAATAATCGACTGTTTTTTCTAAATCGTCATTTTGAATTGCATCTGTAATATCTGCAGTTATTTCTACATCTATTTCAAATTTCTGTCCTAGAAGTTTTTCTTCCGGGGCCCAACCGTGTTTTCCGTAAAGTTTGATGTTGTTAACTCGTATTATAGCCATCAGATTTCGTCCTTTATGAACTTGTATTTTACAAACTTATCACAATATAAATCTTGTAAAGTTAAGAATAATTACAGTTTATTTTTGGAGTTAATTTTACATCTGAATCGATGATTATTGTTACTAAATTATTAGTATTTTATTGAATTTGGCCTTACTCTATTTGCGTATAAAAACAAAAGTTGAATTCCGTATAAAAAGAAATGCTGTCTGAAGTCCGTCAACTGACGGACAAGTTTATTTCTTTTA
>JACNLC010000002.1 GCA_014381725.1 Fidelibacterota bacterium
TTTAGGAGAAATTGCTGCAACCATTTTCTCTAATGTCGGGAAATCAGCGTGTCCGCTTGAATGAATGTGATTTACTGTAAAATTTCGACCCTTCAAATAATCAATAAATTCTTTTGTCCCTTTTTTCTTCTCATAACCACGCCACATTGAATAAATCAAATTCCCACCTTCCATATTTGCTATATGTTCTAAATCATATTTCATAGAAGGTCGAACAGCCATAACAAATTTTGAAGGATTTATAGAAATTTCATCTTTGGTTATTTTATAATTTTTGAATTTCCAGAGCATTGACTCTCTATTTTCTCGTGCTAATCGATTTGAGGTCCACTTTGAAAAAATGACTTTTATATTTTTGAACGATTTTGAAGGATGGGGTAACGATGGTGTAAACTTGGCCAATGCATCTAAAACCGTTGCAACATAAACATCAACCACAAAAACTTTGTCTGTTTTGACACACGCTCTATAAATAGAAACCAATCTATCAATATTTTGTCCTGAAGTATAAATAAGATTTATTTTTTCAGGTTCTTTGAATTTGTCAACCAACTCTAATTCCAATTCTTCTTCGGATTTCTCTATTTTAGACTTTCTGCCTAATTGTGTTCCTTCCATTAAAAGGTAATCCACATTTTTGGGTGCGTTATGTGTGAACCATTTAAACACTTTTGATTTTCTACCGTGACCCCGAAAATCACCAGAATAAAATAAAGTTTTTCCGTTTGATTCTAATAATAACGCATAAGCATCAAAAGCGGAATGATCCATCCAATAAGGCGTAATGGTAATATCGCCAATCGAAAACGGCTTTTCTTTTTCATAATATTGGTGATTATTGATTTCGTTATGTGATGGCGTAAAAATATTGGTGATTTCAATAATTTTATGTGTGGCTTCTCCTAAATGAATTTTGACTTTTGGACTTAAAAAGTTAATCAATCCATAATGGTCAAGGTGTGGATGTGTAATAACTAATCCATCAATACATTTTTCAGTATTTTCATATAATCCATCAATATTTGGTAAAATCCCTTTTTGAATTAATTCAGATTCAGTAAGATTATTATATTTCCTAAAATCAAATTCCACCCCGTCTTTTTCAACCAACGGCATTCCAAAATCAAGAACAATTCGGGTTGTGTCTGTCCAAACTTCAATACAAGAACCACCTATTTCTTGGGTGCCACGATGGATTTTAAAGGATAGACCCATCTACCATAATTTCTAATGTGAAATAGTTAATATCTAACGCAAGTGAAAGTGATTTTAATTTTGGTCTTTCACCTAATTCCATTTCGTAAAATTCATCAAAAGCATTACAGTTAGGAGTTAATAATACTGCTGGTTTTATATTAATCTCGTCAGGATTCACAGAATCAAAAACCTTGTTTAATATAAATTGTTTATTGTTGAGACAGTCATTTATCAACTTTTTGTGGTTAATTATTTTGTAATATGTATAACTTTCAAGGCTTGCTCTTAATAAAGTTTCTTTGTTTCCATCATATTTGAGTTCAATTAGGTAAAGTGTTTTTGATTCGCTGTTAAATGATATTAAATCTATTTTCCCTAAACCTTTGTCCGCCTGTGTATCTTTTAATGGAATTTGATAATCTTTAATTAAACCCAATTCACCTAAATCTAAATATGCAATTCGCTTGGCAAATATTTCTTCTTTTCGATTGCTTTCCAAATCTATTTCGATTGCTTTATGATTTTCTCGACAATATGTATTTGATCTCGTAACGGTTTTAATTTTATCGAATTCTATTAAGTTTCGTAAAATTTCATTAGAAATTATCTCTGTATAAAGCTCGTCAGAATCATTAGTACTTCCAGACCAATTAATGCATTTTGCTTTATATAAATTTTCAATAATTGAAAATTCCTTTTTAAATTCTGCCAAAGTTTCATTTCTTGATTTTTTCATTTTTCTCCCCTTTTTTTAGTTTTCAAATTAAATTTTACATCAAGATGTGGTAATTCCGCGTGTAAATCAGAAATTATCAAATTTGCATATCTTGAAATTGCAAAAGTGGAACTCAATGCATCAAAGCCACTTTCTACTTTTTGAATTAAATCATTTTCAATCAAACACTTTGTTTCTGGCAATACTTTTGAAAGGTCGTCATTTGAAATATCTACACCCGATTTATCAAAAAGCAAACTTTGGCCATTGAATAAATTCCACTGTTTTCCGATGATGATAAACAAAAGTAAATCCCCACGAATAGGCTCTGCATCATCAAAGTTATTGAAATACAGAAAGATTAAAATTTCCAATTCATCTTCTGTTAAAAGATACTTTTCTTCAAGGTAGAAAAATGGATCTTTGACGGTTGTATCTTTTCGTAATTCTTCGATTTGTTTTTTGAGTTTTTCAATTTTATGATTTAAATACCGTAATTGGACTTTGTGTTTTCTCCCATCATCAGGTTCAAAATCCGGTTCAATCTTAAATCCGCACCAAGCATTGATTCCGTGTTTATCTAATTTCTTGAAAATCTTATTGCGTTCTTTATCAATTTGCTTCAATTTGGGAGTTTTTTCATCAAGCTCAAGTTTAGTATCATTTAACAAGTCAATTTCTTCTTTTTCTAAAACCTGTAAATCACATTCTAATTCTCCAATTAAAACAGGGTCTTGCATATCACCATATTCAAAACATTTAGAATATTCCCTACGGATATTGCTCCGAAGTTTTAATAAATCGTAATATTGGTAATACAAATCCAAAAACAAATGAGTTTTATTTATTAAGTT
>JACNLC010000042.1 GCA_014381725.1 Fidelibacterota bacterium
CCAATCACAAACACATCAATATTGTGATTTTTCACATCCGTAATTTTTTGTTCCCAATTGGTTTCGGGAATCACTTCATCAACATACTTAATTGCTTCTACAATTTTTGTTCGTTCTTCATAGGGATAAAAACACTTTTTGTTTTTCCCTAAATTAAATTCGTCTGTTGATACAGCTACAACGAGATAATCGCCTAATGCTTTTGCTCTTTCTAAAAGATTTAAATGACCTATATGAAACAGATCAAAAGTGCCGTATGTAATTACTTTTTTCATAAATTGTTTACTATCATTTTTGCTTTGCGTAAATCAGTTTCTGTTGTTATCTTAAAATTAAATTCACTACCTTCAACAATTGCAGATTCCATATTCTGACTCATCACCAGTCGGATGTCGTCAGTTGTATCACCAGTATAATTTTGATGAGCCGATTTTATGGTTTTAAAATGAAACCCTTGTGGTGTTTGAACTGCTAGCAGATTTGCTCTATTTGGCATATCAGAAATGATATTATCTTCAACTTTAACGATTGTATCAACTAAAGGAATAGCTGTTGTAATTGCTTTGTAATTTTGTAAAGCATCAACACAGTTAGCAATAATTTCATTACTCACAAATGGACGAGCAGAATCGTGAATCAGCACTTTATCAGTTTTTGGATTACAAGCATTTAGTCCTGCAAAAGAGGAATCTCTACGGGTTTCACCGCCACAAATAATTTTATGATTGGGATATTCTTTTGAGATTTCATCAATCCAATCAGAATGAACCACTACGATTACTTCATCAATTTTATTATGATTACTAAAAGTTTGTATGGAATAATCAATTATCTTGCGATTATTAATTTCAAGAAATTGTTTGGGGATTTCATTTCCAAATCGTGAACCTTTACCTCCTGCGAGTATAATAGCAGTTATCATTAAACTCTATCCTTGAACTGTAAGTCATACAGTTGTTTATATATTCCGTTACTCTTTATCAAATCGTCGTGTTTGCCAATTTCTGTTAATATTCCGTTATCCAAAACGATAATTTTGTCAGCATTAACCACTGTTGATAAACGATGTGCAATCACAATTACAGTTCTATCTTTTACCAAATTATCTATCGCATTTTGGACTTTTCGTTCTGATTCAGTATCTAGCGACGATGTTGCTTCGTCTAAAATGAGAATTGACGGATTCTTTAGAATTGCTCTTGCAATCGAAATTCGTTGTCTTTGTCCTCCTGATAGTCGAGTTCCTTTTTCTCCAACGATTGTGTCAAATCCTTTAGGCAATTGTTTAATAAATTCTAAAGCATTTGCAGCTTTAGCTGATTGTTTTATTAACTCAAAATCTGATTTTTGTAAGCCGTAAGAAATATTATTTCCCACAGTATCATTAAATAAAATGGTATCTTGATTTACTATACCCATTAGTGACCGAAGTGAGTCCAACGACATATCCCTAACATCAGTTCCATCTATTGTAATTGCTCCCGAAGAAACATCATAGAATCGTGGGATTAAATCCACTAAAGTTGTTTTTCCTGCACCACTTGAACCAACCAATGCTACCATTTCACCTTTTTGTATAGTCAAATTTATTCTGGATAATGCTGGTCTGTCTGATTGTTCATAATTAAAGTGAACATTGGTAAATTTAATTTCTCTTTCAAATTTATTTAAGATAACTGGATTTTTAGGGTCAACGATATTTGATGGAGTATCCATTACATTAAAAACTCTGTCAGCAGATGCTAAACCTGCTTGAATTTTCGTATTTACATTACTCAGTTTTTTGATTGGGTCCATCATTGCAAACAGATAAATGATAAATCGTATAAAACTTTCAGATGAAAGACTACCTGTGGTTAATACTTCTTTTCCGCCAATCCAAAGTAAAATGATACCGATAGACACTCCAATCATATCGTTTATAGGAGTAGTAATATGTGATAATTTTGCTTGTCTAAAAGTTAGTTTATAGAATTTGAAATTCTCTTTTTTAAATCGTAGAATTTCAAACCGTTCCATTGCAAATGCTTTGACAATACGAATTCCAGAAAGAACTTCGTGTAAAATATTCATCACTCCGGCAATTTGAATGCTGGACCTCTTGGCTTTTCTGCGAATACTCTGCCCAAGTTTTACAACAATAAATCCGGATACAGGAATAATCAATAAAGTAATCAATGTCATTTTTGCACTGATAAGCATTAACATAGAAAATAACACGATGATACTAATCGGAGAGTTTATCAAATGTTGAATAGTTTCAGTAAACGCTACTCGCATTGCAGCAACATCTCGAATCATTATAGAAGCTAATTCACCTGATTTACTTTTATCGTAAAATGATAATGGAAGATTTTGGATGTGTTCGAACAAATCATCACGAATATCTTTTATCATCCGATTTTGAATGAATGCTAACGATATGTTACTGATGTAAAAGAAAACATTTTTCAATAAAAAACTTCCAAGTAACAATAAACACAACATTTTAAGTTGATCAACTTGGCTTCCTCCACCAATTAGAGAATTAGCATAAAACTCTAGTTTGTTTATTAATGTTGATGATTCTGTAATTGGTGAAAACTTTGTAATCTTATCCGGTTGCATAATTGTGCTGAGCAATGAACTAATCATCCACAACGAAAATGC
>JACNLC010000001.1 GCA_014381725.1 Fidelibacterota bacterium
TAAAAAAGCTGAAGAAAAAGCTGAAGATGTAGATGATTTACAGGCATTAGCAGAATCAATTGCGAAAACTCTTGGAGATAAAGAATGGGCGACGAAGTTATTTAAAAAAGCTGAAGCATATGCTGAAACAATAAGGGAATATATTGAACTTGTAGATGCGATAAATCGCTTTGATGATTTAGATGATAAAGAGTGGGTAAAAGGGCTAAAAAATGAAGTTGATGAAAAAATTAAACTAATCTCAAATGAATTAGAAAATAGCTTAAAAACATCCGATAGTAATTATTGGCTCACTAATAGCTGTGAAGATATAGGGGAATGCTTTTTGAAAACAAGATCTTTTAAACCTGTTGATAACTACGAGGAAATAATAAAAACTATAAATGGCATTTATGAAGATAATCGAAGGGATAAAAATGATACCCTGTTTACAATTTCAAAATATGATGATGAAATAATAATTCATGGAAGCACATACCTATTACGTTTGCACGAGACAATCGAAGAATCAGGAATAGTCGATGCAGGAGAAAAGTATATTGAACCATTCTTAAAGAACACGGGTGTCCCAAACTATAAATGGACTAATAAATGGGACAACGAATCTTCACTTTGGGAGTATATTATTTCTAGTAGCGATAATGCAGATACTGGTACGCTACTTGAATTATTAGTTGCGCCAAATCAAAAGGTTACGGTTCAGATTACGGATACTGAATATGGCAATAGTGAATTTGAAATTGAGAAATAATACAATATTTGGAAAAGGTAAACATTATGAATATTGATTCTTTTCCTTTTATTTGCTTCCGTTCAAAACACATTTAAGTGAAAACTGTGACCCGTTTTTTAAAAGTATAGAAAATTAAGGACATAACTAAAAATAAATATTCTATAACGACACCATCTGACTTATTGTATATATAACTTCTTGTAGAAACAGGAGATAAAATGAAACAAGAAGATAAAAACAGAGAACCCATGCCTTCAGTCCTGAAGCATGTGAGAAAACAAAACCCTACTTTTTCTAAAGAAGAAGCAGTGATAAATGCACTGGCTATTGAAGCACGTTACGACGAAGCCAACAAAGAGCGGGATGCCAAAAGGAATATTGAATTTCAAAAACAATGGGATAAAGCTTTAAATAGAGAATCTTATAATACATTGTTTGAATTTATGGATAATCAAGGATTGGAAGATTAAATATGGGTAATACACTTCATATTAAAAGACCATCACATATAGGCAAGCAGTTTCAAAATGTTTATAGGGAAGACATTCAAGCCGCCAAATCCAAAATATTAAACAAGAAACGAAAACCGAGCTGCCATTGCCTACTATGTGAGAAAACAATAGATGAAATCGGCGGCAAACGGATTGTGGTCCAAAAAACATTAGGCACTTTTTCATCTAAATCCTATCTGGGTGGCGGTGATCCTGATTTCCCTGAATTAAGTATAAAAATGGATGATGACAATTTTATTGTCCTTCGTGGTAAAAAAGGAATGTGGACGGATGAGTTAATTGCAAAAGTAAAAGAGATATATTCCAATCAAGAGCGTCCCTGGTTTTGCCATAAATGCGCCTATAAAACATGTCATATTTGTGGAGAAATAATGAATAATCCGATAGGATCAGATGTAATCTATGATGATGGATGCATCTCTCATGTTGCTGCTTTGGGGTATAATCCTGGTTGTGTAAATGATTCTTGCGAGAATTATAAAAAGTGGGGTAAATAGGTGAAATACTTACAACAATTAACTTTATGTGTTTGCGTCTTTACTGTCGGCGCTTGCGATGCAATAAATCCAAATACCCAAGAATCTGCAGATAAAATAATAATGACAATTGAACCCAGCTTGGATGTTGATGAAAATGGTTACTACCATTTAACGCTTGATAGGGCCAAATGGCAAACAATCCATCGCATAAGTGGTCACTTGAATTATGAAAATGGATCACCTGCAGAATTGATTAAAGTATCTTGGGCATCTGATTTATATTGGGTATTAGGCGATACATTGGGTTATATAGTGCATGAAGGACTAACAGATGATTTAGTCTATGTTAGCTACGATACAACTTACATTACAGGATTTGACGGCATGGAAGTACCTACATCCAACCAAGCCAGTTATAGCAATACTGAAGGCGAAGTGAATAATATGATTGCTCCAGTTCAGATCATGGTTGGGGATACAATGATACTTCGTTTGGAATATTTTGATAATGCTTTGAGCTCAAATACTGGGGAAATTGAGATAGTATTAGATTAAAAAAAATACTACCAAAAACCTAACCCAACATTAATGTGAGCAATAATAATTTACGTTAAAATAAATCAAACACCTTTTCCTGCTCCTTTAAATCCACAACCTCCACCAGCTTCAGCAAATTCTTGGCTGACATAAAAGACCGGTATATGTTAGAGCGGGGGAGAAGTAGAATCGCTTCCTGGATTTTGGGTGAGAGATAAACCATTTTCACAATCCGAAGAATATATGATTTATCCACACCTTCAACTTCGGCGATGTCTCGAACAGAATATCCATTGTCTAATAGTTCATTATATTTCAAAGATAAGGCCATAAATCGGGTAATGC
>JACNLC010000083.1 GCA_014381725.1 Fidelibacterota bacterium
TGTGAAGGTTTCAAAACTAATCGTAAGGGCGAGTGCAAACTTGCCCTTATTTTTTTAGGGAGATCATTCTGTAACTACATGGTTATGACAAATTTAAACAAAAAGTGACATACCATAGACCTTGTTTACATAAACTTATACTCTGTAAATTAAATGTTGAATTTATAACAGATAAAAGGGATATTATATGGCATCAACTTCAGATTTTAAAAATGGTGTAATTCTAAATCATAAAAAAGGATTATGGAAAATAGTGGAATTTATGCATGTCAAACCTGGCAAGGGGCCTGCATTCGTCAGAACTAAGTTAAAAAATGTAAAAACAGGTCAAGTAGTAGAAGAGACTTTTAGAGCTGGTGAAAAAATTGAGATAATTCGTATAGAAGCTCGCGATTATACATATTCTTACTTCGACGGTGAATTTTATGTTTTTATGGATAACGAAACTTTTGAGCAAATTTCTTTAACAAACACTCAAGTTGAAGATGTTTTAGATTTTCTTATAGAAAACACAACTACTACAATTGCTTTCAATGGCGATGAACCTATTGAAGTTCGTATTCCACAACACATGAATTTAAAGATTGTTGAGACAGATCCTGGTGAAAAAGGGAATACTGCTCAAGGTGGGACTAAACCTGCTAAACTCGAAACTGGTGTAGTAATTCAAGTTCCATTGTTTATTCAAGAAGGTGAATCTGTACGAGTTGATACAAAAGATTGCAGATATATAGAACGAGTTAAATCATAAAACAGGATATTGCTATGGTTGCAAAAAATAAAATAAAAAGTTTAATTGAGTTAATTGAAAATTCTGAAGTAAACGAAATTGAAATATCATCTTTTTGGGGTGCTCAGAAAATTCGTGTAAGTCAAAATTCAAATACAATTCATACTACTGATATTTCTAAGCAAATTCAAGTACAACCTGCTAAAGAAATACAACCAACTGAGGTTCCTGTACCTAAAGTGCCAGAGCCAATTAAAGAAAATCCTGAAGATAAGAAAGTGGAAGTATCTGATAATCATCATGAAATTACTGCACCTTTAGTCGGAACTTATTATTCTTCACCAAAACCAGAAGCAGATGATTTTGTTAAAATTGGAGACATTATTTCTGTTGGTCAAGTTATCTGCATCATTGAAGCTATGAAAATATTTAATGAAATAGAATCTGAAGTTGCTGGAAAAATTATTGACATAGTTCCAAAAAGCGGAACCCCGATTGAGTTTGGACAACCAATAATTGTGATTGAACAGAAATAAGAAATGTTTAAAAAAATATTAATCGCGAATCGTGGTGAAATTGCATTAAGAGTCATCCGTGCTTGTAGAGAATTAAACATCCAAACTGTTGCAGTTTATTCAACTGCAGATGAGTTATCGTTGCATGTTCGTTTTGCAGACGAAGCAATTTGCATAGGTCCTCCTGAAAGCACAAAAAGTTATTTGAATATTCCATCCATTATATCAGCCGCAGAATTAACAAATGCTGATGCAATTCATCCTGGATATGGTTTTTTGTCAGAGAGTGCAGAATTTTCAGAAATTTGCAGAGAACATGATATTTCATTTATCGGTCCACCGCCTGAAACCATTAACGCAATGGGAGACAAGGCAAACGCAAAAGAAACAATGAAATCAGTTGGCGTGCCTGTAATTCCTGGGTCCGAAGGAGTTGTAAACACTGTTGAAGAAGCATTGATAATTGCAGAAACAGTTGGATTTCCAGTAATGCTTAAAGCATCTGCTGGTGGAGGAGGCCGTGGAATGCGACTAGCAAAATCCGCATCTGAACTTGATGAAGCATTTCATACAGCTCAATCTGAAGCTTTAACTGCATTTAATAATGGAGATATGTATCTTGAGAAATTCATTCAGGAACCGAGACATATTGAAGTTCAAATTCTTGCCGATGCCCACGGAAATGTTGCTGCACTTGGAGAACGAGAATGTTCAATCCAACGACGGCACCAAAAGCTATTGGAAGAATCTCCATCTGTTGCAGTATCTCCTGAAATTAGAAAAAGAATGAGTGATTCGGCAATCAAAGGTGTAAAAGCTGCAAATTATCTTGGAGCTGGCACAATTGAATTTCTACTTGATATCAACGGTGACTTCTATTTTATGGAAATGAATACTAGAATTCAAGTTGAACATCCTGTAACTGAAATGGTAATCGGAGCTGATTTGATCAAATATCAAATATTGTGTCATGCAGAAATGCCGTTACCTGAGTGGATGCTAAATACCCAACTTCGTGGACATGCAATCGAGTGTAGAATAAATGCTGAAGACCCCGATCATAAATTTAGACCATCACCAGGTAAAATTACCAGTTTTCATATGCCTGGAGGGATGGGGATTCGAGTAGATACTCATGCCTATGCTGGGTATCATATTCCTCCAAATTACGATTCTATGATCGCTAAATTGGTTGTCCATGCTCCATCGCGGAAAGAAGCAATAAACAGAATGCGTGGTGCGTTGGATGAATGCGTTATTGAGGGAATAAAAACAAGTGTACCATTTCATAAACAACTGTTAATGGATGAGGAATTTTGCAATGGAAATTTTGACACTAGTTTTTTGGAAACTTTTGAATACATAAAAAATAAGGACTAAAATATGAATATACCTGAAAATTTAAAATATTCTAAAGACCATGAGTGGTCTGACACAAACAATGATGTTGCAGTGATTGGATTAACAGATTTTGCACAAAGTGAACTTGGCGATATAATTTTCATTGAATTCCCAGATATTGGAGACCAAATTTTTATTGGAGATACTATAGGTACTGTTGAAGCTGTTAAAACAGTTGCAGATATGTTTTCACCGCTGTCAGGAGAAATTGTTGAGGTTAATGAGAACTTAGAAGATGCTCCGGATTTAGTCAACTCAGATCCTTATGGTGAAGGTTGGATTATTAAAATTAAACTAAATAAACCCAAAGAATTAGATTTACTTTTGGATTCAAAAAGCTACGAGACGCTCATCAAATAATGCAATATATTCCATCAACTCCTGAGCAGATAAAGGAAATGACAAATGCAATCGGAATTGATTGCTTAGATGATTTATTTTCTATAATTCCTAAAACTCTAAAGTTAAAAGAAAAACTTGGTTTGAACGATTCGATTTCTGAAATGGAGTTGGAAGTTGAATCTCAAAAGATTTCTTCGTTAAATAATTCAGCCAGTGAAAATTTATGTTTTCTTGGATCTGGTTCTTATGATCATTATATCCCAAAAGCAGTTGATTTCTTGTCTAGTCGCTCGGAATTTTATACTGCATATACTCCGTATCAAGCTGAAGTAAGTCAGGGAACTTTGCAGGTTTTGTACGAATTCCAAACAATGATTTGCGAGTTAAGTGGTCTAGATGTAGCAAATGCTTCATTATACGATGGAGCTTCTGCTCTTGCTGAAGCTTGTTCGATAGCATTAGCTTCAAATAAAAAGAAAACAAAATTGTTAATTTCATCAACAGTAAATCCGCGTTATTTGGAAGTCGTGAAGACTTATATGCAAAACCGTGATGTCGAATTGATAATGCTTCCAAAAATAAATGGAAAAACTGATTTATCTAAAATTAGAAATAATATTGATGAAGTTGCCGGAGTTGTAATTCAATCACCAAATTTCTTTGGTATTGTTGAAGATTGGACAGCAGTAAAATCTGAATTAGCGGATTCCAAAGCACTTTTAATTGCAGTGAGTGATCCAATGAGTTTATCAATACTTAAATCCCCAGGGGAATGTGGGGCTGATATATTTGTTGGTGATGGGCAAACTCTAGGAAATCCGATGTCTTATGGAGGTCCACATCTTGGATTAATGGCAGTTACGACTAAATTGATGAGGAAAATGCCTGGGCGGATTATTGGTAAAACTGTGGATGTAGATGGAAATGTAGGATTTGTTTTAACTTTACAAACTAGAGAACAACATATCAGACGAGAAAAAGCCACATCAAATATATGTACTAATCAAGGATTGATGGCATTACGATCGGCAATTTATATGTCATTATTAGGAAAAGAGAAACTACCAGAATTAGCAAATTTATGTTGCCAGAAAGCACAATATACTGCGACTGAAATAGATAAATTATCTTGTTATTCGCTTCCTTATGGAAATCAATTTGTTAAAGAGTTTGTAGTGAAGTCATCTAAATCTGCTTTGGATATAGTTAGATTAGCTGAGAATAATGGTATTTTTATTGGGACAGTAGAAAATGATGAAACTGATAGACTAATACAAATTGCAGTAACTGAAAAACGAACCAAATCTGATATTGATGAGTTAATTTCATTTTTGAAAGCTATTTAACATAAATTTTATTATGAAGATATTTGAGCAATTAAAGAAAGTAAGAGAAAAACGCGGAACTTGTGCAATAGCATTAATTGATCCTGATGTTAAAAACGACCACAATCTATCTGAAACAGTAAAACTAATAACTGATTCTGATTATGATGCGATATTTGTTGGTGGCAGTTTAATAATGGATAATCTGTTCGAGGATAGAATGGGTATCATCCGCAATAATTCCGATTTACCAATTATAATATTTCCAGGTTCTTCTAATCAATTGTCGAGTAAAGCTGATGCTGTACTTTTCCTTTCTTTGTTAAGTGGCAGAAATCCTCAGTATTTAATTGGTGAACATGTTCAATCTGCGCCTAAAATATATAATCTGAAAATTGAGCCGATTCCCACTGGTTATATTTTAGTTGATGGAAATGTACCTTCTTCGGTAGCAGTAATGAGCAATACAAATCCGCTACCAATGAGTAAACCGGAAATCATTTTAGCACACGCATTAGCCGGTGAATATTTAGGAATGAAACAGATATTTATTGAAGCAGGTAGCGGTGCAAAGAATCATGCTTCTAAAAATTTAATTGAACTATTGTCATCTAAACTATCCATTCCACTGGTTGTTGGAGGTGGAATTCGCACACCAGAATCTGCAATGAAACTTGCCAAAGCGGGTGCAGGTTGCATTGTTACTGGAAATATTATAGAAGAAGATGGTAGTCCAAGATTGCTGAAAAGCCTAACTAAATCAATCCATTATTTAGAAAATTAAATGAAGTTACAAACCAACCCAGATAAATTAAATCCTTTGCATCAGTTTGCTAAGGAATTTCTGCTTCATCTACAGTTTGAAAGAAGATTATCTAACAATACTGTTCAAGCATATTGGAACGATTTAAGACGCTACACAGATTTTCTTAATGATGAATGCAAAATCGAAGACCCGAAAAATATTATGCTTTCTCATGTACGAAAATATGTTAAATGGCTGAATCAAATTCAAGTCCAAAATACAGAAAATACAGGATTAAAATCATCAAGCATAAACAGAACATTTTCTTCAATTAGAGGATTCCACGATTATCTAATTCAACAGAATATATCAACCAAGGATCCAACAAATATTTTAGAACCACCAAAACTAGAGAAGAAACTTCCAATTGTACTATCAGTCGAAGAGATTGATAGAATTATCAAATCTGTTGATTTAGAAAAAAAGATTTCACTCCGTGATAGAGCATTATTAAGTTTACTTTACGCTTCTGGTTTACGGGTTACAGAACTTGTTAAATTAAAATTAACTAATATATTACAAGAAGAACAATTGATTCGTGTAATTGGCAAAGGCGATAAAGAGCGAATTGTTCCAATTGGCGGAAGAGCTTTAAAACATCTTAGTGAATATGTAGAAGCAGTTCGTCCAGTATTAGCTAGAAAAGGAAATAGTCGTGGATATATCTTCTTAAACCAACGCGGAACTCCTTTAACTAGAATGACTGTGTGGAATATTATAAAAGAAAATACAATAAAAGCAGGTATCAAAAAGAAAATAAGTCCGCATACATTTAGACATAGTTTTGCAACTCATTTATTAGAAGGTGGGGCAGACCTTCGCGCAGTTCAAGAAATGCTTGGGCATGTGGATATTTCTACTACCCAGATTTATACGCATTTGGACAAACACACATTAAAAGAAATTCATCAAGAATGTCATCCAAGGGGATAAATGTTATTTAGATTACCAGCAGAAGTTTTAGTTTTATTATTGCCAGCACTTTTATTTGCGTTATGTGCTCACGAGTTTGCACACGCGTATATGGCTTATCATTGTGGAGACGAAACTGCTGCAAGGAGAGGTCGATTAACTCTAAATCCAATGGCTCATATAGATCCAATGGGAGCGATTATGATTTTATTTGTTGGATTTGGTTGGGCGAAACCAGTGCCGGTTAATCCAATGAATTTAAGAAATCCACGAATTGATATGATGAAAGTTGCATTTGCTGGACCGGCTACAAATCTCTTATTAGCATTCATTGGTGGAATGATACTCAGAATGTTTGACGGTGGATATATGCTTATGTCTGTTGGTAGTAACATTCCAACATTCATTTTTTATTTCACTTATATCAACATCATGTTAGCAGTTTTTAACATGATTCCAGTAGCTCCACTAGATGGTTCTCAAATTTTCGCTGGAATATTTGGGAGAAGTCATCCCGAGTTAGTTGGAAAGCTTCAAATGTACGGACCAAAAATACTTTTTGGAGTTATCATTCTTGGATATGTGTCAAATCTACATATTATTGGTTGGATTATTCGGCCATTTTTAACATTGTTTTTATATTTATTTGCAGGTATAACACTTTGACAGATAAAAACGAAATTAAATTTAAGAAACTAAGGTTACAAGGATGGCGCAAAAATAGTTCTCCTGTCAAAATGATAAAATATCTCATCATTTTGGTTTTAGTTGTTTATATGATTTACAAGTTTAGTTAGATATATGAAAATTTGAGGAATTAAAATGAAAATAATAGAATGTGTACCTAATTTTAGTGAGGGAAAGAATTTAGAACTCATCAAACAGATAACTGATGCAATCGAATCAGTTTCAGGGATTTCAATGCTAGATATTGATCCTGGCGCGGATACGAATAGAACTGTCGTAACTTTTGTTGGTGAACCAAATGTAGTATTAGATGCTGCATTTGCGGGAATCAAAAAAGCATCAGAGTTAATTGATATGCGGACTCATTCAGGAGAACATGCAAGAATGGGAGCAACGGATGTTTGTCCACTTGTTCCTGTTTCTGATGTTACAATTGAGGAATGTGTTGAATATTCGAAAATTCTTGCTAAACGAGTGGGCGAAGAGTTGGGAATATCAGTTTTCTTGTACGAAAATTCAGCTACAAATAATGATAGAATAAACCTTGCAACAATTAGAGCTGGTGAATATGAAGGAATGGCTGAAAAAATAAAACTCCCAAAATGGAAACCAGATTATGGTCCTACTAAACTCAACGAAACTGCTGGAGTTACAGCAATTGGCTGTAGAAATTTCTTAATTGCTTACAACTTTAACTTAAACTCACAATCTAAGAAAATTGCAACTGATATCGCCCTCGATGTGCGGGAACAGGGACGAAACAAACGAAACGAAAAAGGCAAATTTGTCCGCGATGAAAACGGTGTTCCAATCAAAGTACAAGGAACTCTTAAAGGCACAAAAGCAGTAGGTTGGTATATTGACGAATATAAAATAGCACAGATTTCTATGAATATTGTTGATTATCAGAAAACTGCACCACATATCGCATTTGAAGAAATTCGCCAACAAGCACGAAAAAGAGGTGTTCGTGTTACAGGAAGTGAATTAGTCGGACTTATTCCTCTTGATGCAATTTTGCAAGCAGGACTGTATTACTTGAAAAAACAGCATCGTTCTACAGGAATTCCTGAAGAAGATATCATTCATATTGCTGTGAAATCATTGGGATTGGATGAACTTGGTCCATTTAATCCAAAAGAGAAAATTATTGAATATCAAATTGCGGAAAAATTCGGACCATTAGCAAACATGACATCAGTAGAATTTGCGAATGAAACTTCAACAGAGAGTCCTGCTCCCGGTGGTGGAAGTGTATCTGCATTAGCCGGTTCTTTAGGAGCGGCGTTATCTGCTATGGTTGCAAATTTGACATTTGGCAAAAAGAAATGGGATCATTTATTTGATCAGATGAATGAAATCGCGAATAAAGGGCAAGAACTAAAAGATAAATTACTCAAACTGATTGACGAAGATACAAATTCGTTTAACTTGGTTATTGAAGCAATGCGTTTACCTAAAAAGACAGATGAACAAATTGCGGAACGAGACAAAGCTATTGAAAATGCGAACAAACACGCAACAAACATTCCGTATACTGTGATGAAAAGTTGCAGAGAAGTGATGGATATTGCTCTGCAAGCGGCAGAAAATGGTAACGAAAATTCAGTATCTGATGCTGGTGTAGCTGGAGAGGTGGCTTCTGCCGGTGCACGAGGAGCTGCATTAAATGTCCGTATCAATTTGGGTGGTATAACTGACAAAGAATTTTGTAAACGGATGAAAATTGATACACATGCAACTTTAAGGGAAGTCGACAATATTCTAGAAGAAATTCGTTTAACTGTAGATAATAAATTATCTGATTGATGCCCAACATTCGTTTACTACCATCTGATTTAATTAATCAAATCGCTGCTGGCGAAGTTGTTGAGAGACCTGCATCTGTTGTAAAAGAATTGATTGAAAATTCACTTGATGCAAATGCTACTCACATAGATATTCTAATACTGGATGGAGGTAAATCTCTTATTCAAATTTCAGATGATGGTTGTGGAATGAATGGTGACAATCTGAAAATGTCTGTCAAGCGACACGCAACTAGTAAAATTGATAAACACGAAGATCTTTCAAAAATTCACACTTTGGGATTTCGTGGGGAAGCTTTACCGAGTATTGCATCGATCTCACAGCTCAATGTAAAATCCTCTACAAATGGGATTGATGGGAATGAAATCTCTATTCACGGTGACGAAATCAAATTTATTCGTCCTGTAGGATGCGTAAAAGGAACTGCAATTAAAGTTAATAATTTATTTTTTAATACTCCAGCTCGAAGAAAATTCTTAAAAAAGACAGAAAGCGAACAAAGAGCGGTTACTTCTATTATTCGCAGATTTGCACTTTCCTATCCTAAAATATCATTTTCATACACTATTAATGAAAGAAATGTGTACAAATTGAAATCTGCTTCATTGCGGGATAGAATATCACAAATTTACGGGAAATCATTTGCTCGTTCGGTATTAACTGTTTCCTACAAAAAAAACGAATCTACAATTGATGGGTTTGTAGGTAACTTGAGTCAAGTTAAAAAGCGACAAGGAGAACAATTTCTGTTTCTTAATGGGAGATTTATAAAGGATAGATTGCTTAATTCTGCTGTATATTCTGCATATCGTTCTTTAATTGCAAGAGGAGAATTTCCATTTTCAGTTTTGAATTTGAATATCCCTCTAGAATCTGTAGATGTAAATGTTCATCCTGCAAAATTAGAAGTTAGATTCCAAGATGAATGGCGAGTATATCATGTAGTGAAATCTGCAATAACAGAAGCACTTGGAGATTTGTTAGGTGCATTGCCTGGATTTGCTCCACCTAATAGTTATATCTATACTCAAGGTTCTAAAACTGCAGATATATCCTTTGGAGGAGTTGTTAGAAATAGTGGTGATTTTACTATTGAAAAAGCACCGAGACCAATGCAACAAAATGATGCTTCAGGAATTCAAGTTAATCGTGCAAACGAACGAATTGAAAATATTACAAAATCAAGTACATTAGAAAATTTGGAAATTTCTAATAATATTTGGCAAATAAAAAAGAAGTATATTGTAACTGAAGTTAAAAGTGGAATGATAATCATCGATCAACATGTTGCTCATGAACGAATTTTGTACGAAGCAGCTCAAAAAGCTTTAGACGGCAACGGTTTTTCCTCTCAAACTGTGTTATTTCCTCAAACCGTTAAATTTTTACCAGATGAGTATTCAAAATTAATTGATATTATTCCTTATATCGAAAAAATTGGATTCCGAGTTCGTGAGTTTGGCGAAAATACTGTTGTTGTAGAAGGAGTTCCGCCAGATGTTCATTGGGGGGCAGAAGGAAAAATAATAAAAGATATTCTTGATAAATATTTAGAACATCGAGAGTTTAGCTCATCATTTCTAGATTATATTTCTGCGACTTATGCTTGTAAGGCTGCAATCAAAGCTGGAGATAAACTTAGTCAGGAAGAAATGAAAAATCTAGTAGATCGACTTTTTGCAACTGAACACCCGTATTATTGCCCTCACGGCCGTCCGATTATAATTAATCTTTCAATCGAAGAACTTGATAAGCGATTTGAACGGCTGTGATTAATTTCGCTGAAATTATAAAAAATGTTGGAAGTAAAATTCCTGTAATAGTTGGACCAACAGCTTCTGGGAAAACATCATTTTCTATTTCCATTTCAGAGAAAATTAACGGAGAAGTAATTTCTGTAGATTCTCGCCAAATTTACAAGGATTTCAAAATAGGTACTGCTCAGCCCAGTTTTGAAGAAAAACAAGCAATTCCGCATCATTTAGTTGATATTTATGATTCTGACAGAGTAATTTCTGCAGGTGATTATGTTGAGATGGTAGAAAATAAAATTGATGATATTCTTAAACGAAAAAAGCGACCGGTTATTGTTGGGGGTACTTTGTTGTATATTCGTTCAATTTGTGAAGGAATAATTGACCAAACTGATACAAATTTGGAAATTCGTGAAAATATTCAAAAGAGAATTCAAAAAGAAGGTGTTGAAAAATTATTAAGAGAAATGGCCAAGATTGATCCTGAATATTCTAAAATAATCCATTTAAAAGATTTAAAGCGATTAGTCCGAGCTTTTGAAATTTATGAGCTAACTGGTAAATCACCATCAAAAGTATTCGAGGAACAAAAAGATAATGACTCAGATAAAAGAGAGAAATATTTCATCATTGAAATTATTCAGAATAGAGAAGATTTATACAAAAGTATTGAGCATAGAGTGGACAGAATGATATCTCAAGGTTGGCTTGATGAAGTTGAATCATTACTTAAAGCTGGTGTAAATCCTAAAAATCATGCTATGCAAAGCGTAGGTTATTTGCAACTATCTCAAGTTATTGATAAAAAATTAACTCTTGCAGAAGCAAAAGTAGTTATCAAACAAAAAACAAGACAGTTTGCAAAACGACAGTTAACTTGGTTAAAGAAAATGAGTGTAGATTATCAACTAGACCTAACAAAAATGAATCAGTAAAATATTGGAGAATATTTATGAAAACAAATTTTAAACAAAATTTAATTGCAGGTATATTTGCAATATTACCTGTGGCTTTAACTTTATGGTTGATTTATAAACTCTTTAGTTTATTTGCTGGACCAGGGTCACAAATATTAGATATATTTTTTAATGAAAAAATGCCTTATGTATCTGATTTTATCGGATTCATTTTTACTATAGCTTTTATTTATTTTCTGGGGTTGTTTATAAGAAATATTCTTGGAAAAAAAATCTTTTCTTGGATTGAATCAATTATGTCAAAAATCCCACTAGTAAACACGATTTACAAGACTATAAAACAGATTACTACTACTATATCCGGTACCAATAAAAGAGCTTTTAAGAAAGTAGTTCTTATTCAATATCCAAGAAATGGATTATGGACAATCACTATGGTAACTGGTGAATCGAAAGATATTAAAGGAATTGAGTATTATCATATATTTGTGCCGACAACTCCAAACCCAACATCTGGATTTATGTTAATTGTCCCTAAAAAAGATGCACAGGAAACAAATATGTCTGTTGAAGAAGGCCTGAAAGTTATAATATCAGGCGGTTTACTTGCACCTGATGTTAATGATATTGAAGGAACTAATTCATAATGGCTTTAGTGGAAGAATTTGTAAAAACAGGAAATAAATTGTTTAAACACAGAAGTTATTTGCCGTTAATATTTCTTGTAATTTTAGTGCCGGGATTTATGAGTGCTTATAATTCCAATGATTCATTCTTTTACAATAATATTTGGAAAATGATTTGTATCTCTATCTCATCATTTGGATTATTACTCAGAGTTTTAACTGTTGGCTTTGTAGCTCCGAGGACATCTGGAAGAAATACAAAATCTCAGGTTGCAAATTCATTAAACACATCTGGAATTTACTCTATTGTAAGACATCCGTTGTATTTGGCTAACTTTTTTATGTGGTTTGGTTTTATGATGTTTGTTCCTGCGTGGTGGGTTAGTGTTCTGTTTATTTTTTCATTTTGGTTGTATTATGAAAGAATAATGTTTGCCGAAGAGGATTTCTTGAAAAATAAATTTGTAGATGATTATGAAAAGTGGGCAAATAAAACACCTGCATGATCTTCCTACAAAAAACCGGACACCTAAAGAAGTCATACAGCCCATCTGTAAT
>JACNLC010000068.1 GCA_014381725.1 Fidelibacterota bacterium
CTCTTTTGGTTTTATATTAAGCATTTTTGACCGTTTACACAAAATTCTTTATACCCCCCGAAAAGAAGACTCACCTTCACAACAAAAAGTATCGTTTATTGTGAAGAACCCCATTTTTAATAATTCGAAACTTAATCAGCATATCCGAACAATATTGGTTATTTTCTAAAATCAAACATTGCAGATTGTTGGACATTTGAATATCTCCGTAAATTATAGAGTATAGAATAAATTATGATTAGCAGTCCCAAACAACAAAACAATATAAAGTTTATCAATGAACAGCCAAACCTTGTATCTGTTTTTGGTGAATTTAATTCGGGTAAAACCACTTTTATGAATGGATTAATTTGCGAAGCCATTTTATCAGTACCAGTTTTTATATTATCCATATGTCATGCTCCATCTTCCATATCTACCCAATATTATAGCCTGTAGGTTCTACAATGAGTGAAGCGAATAAATACCCAATAACCAACTATCCACACGTTATCCGTCATGCTTTATTGAATGAAGTTATGGAACGAATGGAATTTTCCTTAAAACAGCATTGTTCGGATTTTATTGAAATTGTCGGCGATGCGGGAATGGGGAAAAGTGTCTTTCTCAATCAAATAAAACCGGCGCTGCAAATCAATGGGATTTTCTCAGATCTTTTATTCATCAGAGGATCAAAATCATTACAATTATCGGCAGTTGTTTTAGAGGAGCTAATTTCCCGTGGTCGTGATACATCTTTGATTGAGCAATACAAGGGGAATATCAAAACATTACTCTATAAATCGTTTGTCAGCATAAAAACACCGGAAAGCGATGTGTTTATATTAATGATTGACGATGCCCATTTACTCACTGAAGAATCGCTGAATATTCTGCGGGCTGTATTCAATAAAGTCCCCGGCTCAAGGCTGTTGTTAATTCTCTGCGGGCGTCCCGGATTTGAAACAAATCCTTCTCTACGTATTGGCAATTTTACCCAAGAAGAATTTTTGGACTATTTTTCTGAACTATTTGATCTGGATTGGCTAAATGATCGTCACGAAATAACACATTGGTTTTCAGCCGCTACAGAACGACACCCTTACCGATTATCATTATTGACAGATTTGTGTATTCAAAAAGGGTATCTTACCCATACATATACCGCCCCCATAGATTTATTTATGAAATTGGATTTTCCCGTTGAACTTTTAGATGCAATCAAACAACGGTTTAGTATGACCGAATTGTCGAAAGATGAACGCAACCTTATTGCCATATTATCTCATTCTTTTTCCGGTTGGACAAAAAAAGAGTTACAAATAATTTCCGGAAAACCATGTCTAAAAATCATCAGGAAACTTGTTCAAAAGCAGTGGATTATCAAAGATAACCGGAATGCTTACAGAATTGTTCATCCTGTTTTATTAGAATGGATCAAATCACAATGTAAAGATGAGAGCGTTGAAATTTATCGCAGGATATTAAATTCGGGGGTGAGGCTTTCGAAAAGTGAAGAGTGCGCTTATTTACTGACGAAAAAATCCCAGACTGATTCCGAGCGTAAAACATTGTTAGAGTTCAGTTCTGAATTAGCTAATGACGGATTGTATTTTTCTGCTAATCAAATTTTAGAAAAATTAAATCCTGATTTTGACCAATTGGAAATTGGTGTGAAAGCCACAAACAATTTTGCATATTTGGGTGATTTAAAAAAAGCCAAACAGATTTTGAAAAATCTTATGTCAAAACCTCCGGAAGAAAAATCGTGGAAAATATATAATCAATTAGGCTATTATGCGTTAGTGGAAGGGAAAACACACAAAGCAGAGTCCATATTAGCTGAAGGACTTTCTCTTCCAAATCTAACTGAAGAAGGTTTGGTGCGGCTTCATTACCGAATAGCGTTAGTATATGCCAATCAATGGAATCTTGATGAAGTTCATAAATCTGTGGGTATATTGAAAGAGCACGCAAAAAATGAGCCATCGTATGATTTGCTTTATTATTCCATAGTGGCAAATCTGAATACGAATATTTCAATGAAAATTGATACAGAATCGTTTATTAAGGAAGGAGTTAAGCTGGCAAACAAGCAGCATAATCATCAGCAAGCTGCCTACTTTCAAATTGCTCTTTGTTACGAATATATCAAAACAGGAGACATGGAAAAATTAACATCCGCAGGGAAACGGTTGCTGACGTATGGAATTGATCTTTTCGACACGAATATTCAACATCAGGCACATTATCTTTTGTCCCATGGTTATTTCAATTGTGAAGATTATGTTTTGGCAATTAAACATATGCAGCAAACAATCTCCATCTTGGAGAAAACAAAGATTGCATATAACCGCGATTCTTCATTGTCAACATTGGTTTTGCTTTATAACATGATCGGCTGCGGGATAAAAGAAAAAGCAACTTTCGAGACGTTAGAGAAATGGACAAAGGATCACCCCATATTCATCATGGAAGAACGATTGAAATTTATACGACATAAAATTCGATTGGGGCAGCAAAAGGATGGCTTGGAAGATTTACAAAAACTTATGGAAGACT
>JACNLC010000086.1 GCA_014381725.1 Fidelibacterota bacterium
AAAATGGGGATTTGGGCTTTCGTCTGTGCGGTTTATTTGTGGCACGCAGACAATTCACAAAACGCTGGAACGCAAAATTTCTGAGTTTTTACAGATGGACGACACGATACTTTACACCTCGTGTTACGATGCCAATGGTGGACTTTTTGAAACGCTACTTGGTCCCGAAGATGCTATAATTTCTGATTCTCTAAACCATGCTTCAATTATTGATGGCGTGCGACTATGTAAAGCTCAAAGGCACAGATATCCAAATTCAGACATAACCGAGTTAGAGACGATTTTGCAAAATACTCAAAATATGCGTACTCGACTCATCACAACCGATGGTGTTTTTTCTATGGATGGATTTGTTGCAAAACTTGACGAAATTTGTGTATTAGCAGAAAAATATAATGCAATGGTGCATGTAGATGATTCGCATGCAACTGGGTTTTTTGGAGCAACTGGCAGAGGTTCAATCGAGTATCGCAATGTTATGGGAAAAATTGACATCATCACATCAACACTCGGGAAAGCAATGGGCGGTGCTTCCGGTGGATTTACAGCGGCATCGCAGGAAATCGTGGATATTTTGCGTCAGAGATCACGCCCTTATTTGTTCTCAAATACTGTTGCTCCAGCGATTGTTTCTGCATCTATTAAAGTTTTAGAAATGCTCAGCAAAACAACCGAATTGCGCGACAAACTCGCATCAAACACAAAATACTTCCGTGAAAAAATGACCGATGCAGGATTTGACATCAAACAAGGCGAACATCCAATTGTACCGATTATGCTTTACGATGCGAAATTGGCACAAAATATCGCATCAGATATGTTGGAAAAAGGAATTTATGTAATTGGGTTCTTTTACCCAGTAGTCCCAAAGGGTGAAGCGAGAATTAGGGTGCAAATTTCTGCAGCACATTCCAAAGAACATTTAAATCGAGCAATACAGGTCTTCTCAGAAGTTGGCAAGAAAAATGGGGTGTTATAACTACTTTATACTATATTTAATTGATAAAACATTTACAAATCCTGCAGAACCAAAATTCTGAAACCCAATATCAATTGTGGTTGATGAAACAGTAAATCCTGCTCCAAAAGCAATTCCTGTAAACACATCATCCCAAAAACTACCAGTTGTTAAACCCCATCTATGGTCTCCTGTGCTTATTCGCAGTTGAAATTTCCCATTTGGATTAAACTCAATTGCTCCAATAAAACGCTGATCATCACCTTTATATTGTTGAAAATCTAAACTTAAAATCCCAGGAAAATGAATTGGTTTGTAGGATAACCCTAAAATGTATCGTTCCGGAAGTTGCTCGATTGTTTGTCCATAGGATTTTATAACTCTACCAAGATTTTGAGCAGATACACTCATCATTAATCTTCGTTCTAAAACACTCGTTCGTAATCCAAAATCTGCTGAAACTACATTCGATGTATAATTTTCTATATTGCTTTTTAAATAATTTATAGACATCCCAACAGAAAGACTATTCCAAATTTTAGTTTTATAGTGTACCTTAAGAAGAATATCTTTGGCAGTAAATGTTTGATGAGTTTCCCCATCTTCCATCGTTCCATAATTTATTGAGAATAGTTCACATCCAATAATTCCAGTTTTAGTTTTTTTGAAAAAATAAGTCGAATTCCCAACTATTTCAGCTGGGTAAAATATTATTCCTGTACCAAAGAGTAAATTATTAACTTCGATTGTTGCAATATTCGAGTTTGGTGAAGAAGTTGGGGTTGATATTCCTCCACCAGAAAGTGCAATATTGCGAGCAGTTGATGGTTGAATCAAAATATTATACGCACTTTGTGAATAGATTTGCGTAGTTATCACAAAGAAAAATAAAATATATAAAACTAGATTAATTAATTTCTTCATCGTTTCTTTCTACTTCCTCTTTTTCCCAGCGTTCCATAGTTTTTTTATTTTTCTTGTATCTAAAATAATACCCAAAAATTAAAATTAGTGGTAAAAGTACAAATATATATCGAGATGTTTTCAGTAGAATAATCCAGCTATAATTATCTTCAATAAAGTCAAAATACTTAATTTGAAAATCTAACCGATTATCACCAGTAATTTTTTGAAATGCGTCGTCAAAATCCATTCCTTTTCGCATTTCTTTCAAAATATCACCTAATACTTTTGAGCCATAATAGAATTCCATTGCATAAACGGCTGCAGCTGACTGACCATAGGCAAGTGAAATTTGTGATTTCTGTCGAGCTTGTATATTGTTTAGTTTTGATAACGTCAAAATATCAGATTTCCACAATGCTTGTGATATTTTGACTTTATGGATAATAGAAAATTCCCCAGAACTTCGCATTGCCAGACCCTCCAAAAACCATGATGGAGCATAAGAATTTGAAATTCTGTGAATGTACACATGATTCAACTCGTGAACAATTACATCTTTGAGTCGTGCCTGTGAAATTTGCGCTGTAACTGGTGATAAAATAACAATTCTATCTGGTGATCTCATAGCAAGTGCGATACTCCATTCTGGTGCGTGACCGCGAGTAATTTTGTCAAATTCTTCTCTAGATGGAGCAATATGAACTGTAAATGGTTTTTTTTCTATGTTACCGAATTCTTTTGTTAACTTTTCCGTTTCTTCAATAATCATTTTTTCTATAAAACCAATGTCATCAATATCTGCTTTATGGTTTTTGAGGTAACAATTTCCAAAAGTTGTAGGAATATAATCCGCTAACAAAAATGAAAATACCAGAATTATTGAAATTATCAATTTCATAACATTGATATCGCATCAACATCAATCTGAATGCGAACTCCTTTTATCGTTTGTTCAAAAACATCCGTTCCAAGCACACCATAAATCAAATTATGCAATAAAAATGGAGATTTTCTATCCGTTTTTATGATAGTATGAAAACGCCATTTCCCTTGAATTCTTTCTATCGGAGCAGGTGAAGGACCTATTGGCTTGACTTTTCCGGTTTTTCGCAGATCATCTGTTATTTGAAAAGCAACTTGCTGTACAGAAGAACGATTATTCCCACTAAACAAAATTCTTGATAATCTGCTAAATGGTGGATATTGCAATTCCTGCCTGTGAGAAAGTGCGATATTATAGAATTTTTGAATATCCAACTGAGATGCTGTATGAATATAAATATCATCTGGATTATAAGTTTGAACAATCGCTTTACCGGGTTTCTTGTGTCTTCCGGCACGACCTGCAACCTGATAAATTAATTGGAATGTTCTTTCGCCTGCTCTAAAATCTGGAAAGAATAATCCTGAATCTGCATTGATAACTCCAACAAGAGTTACATTTTCAAAATCCAATCCCTTTGCAATCATTTGAGTTCCGAGAAGAATATCAACTTCATGTTTTGCTACTTTTTCTAAAATTTTATTGTGTGCTCCGCGTTTTCTAACAGTATCAATATCCATTCTGAGAATTCGAGCTTGTGGAAAAGTATCCTGCACAACTTCCTCAACTTTTTGAGTGCCAGCTCCTGCAAAATGAACTTCTTCGCTCCCACATTCACCACAAACTTGCGCAACAGGATTGGCATCTCGGCAATAATGACACATCATTTGATTGCCTGCTCTGTGATATGTCAACGATACAGAACATCTTTTGCATAGGGCAATGTATCCACACGAACGACATTGCTGAATTAGAGAAAATCCCCTGCGATTTTTTAACAAAATAACTTGCTCTTTTTTTTCTAAGCAATTTTGGATATCTATAATAAGTTCTCTGCTGAGGATGTTAGATGTTTCAGATTCTGAAAACTCATTTTTCATATCAACTAATGAAACTTTAGGATAAACAGCAGTGCCGTATCTTTTGGATAAATTAACTACTTTTAGACGATTAAGTAACCCATTGTAATGCGATTCTAAACTTGGAGTTGCACTTGTTAATATCACAGTTGCGTTAGCATTTTTCCCGCGAACCAACGACACATCTCTGGCATTATATCGCGGTGCAGGTGATTCTTGTTTGAAAGAAGATTCTTGTTCTTCGTCAACAACTATCATTCCTAAATTTTTAACTGGTGCAAAAATTGCACTTCTGGCACCAACAACTACAGAAAACTTTCCTTGTTTTAACTGTTGCCAAGTCCACCCCTTTTCTGCCTTTGTCATCCTGCTGTGCCAAAGCGCAACCTTATCTCCGAATGTATGTCTGAATTTTTTTGCAACTTGTGGTGTTAAAGAAATTTCCGGGACTAACACCAAAACTGATTTTCCACTTTTTATTACTTCTTGAGCAAGTTTTAGATAGACTTCTGTTTTTCCGCTACCGGTTACACCTTTTAGTAAAAACGGAGAATATTTCTGTTTATTTATAGACTTTAGTATTGTCTGATACACATCATCTTGATCAGAAGAAAGTGCAACATCTTTAACAGATTCTGTTGTATAAAAATCAAATGGATCGGTAATTCGTGATTGTTCTGTAATTTTTATAAATCCCTTTTCTTCTAATCGTTTACAAACAGAATGCGGAGAAGAACAAAATACTTTAAGTGATGAAATTGTAATCGGCTCATATACTTGATTTAGTGCTTCCATTACACGAATTTGAGCTGGGGCTTTGATTTTTGATTCAGATAAAACTGCTATTCCGGCTTCCGTAATGACAGCTACTTTTTCTTTTGGAGGATGATAAGTGTTGTTAAAACTTAATGGCACAGCAGTTTTCAATACCTTGCCCAGTGGCGTAATGTAATAATGAGAAATCCACTCTAAAGTTTTCCACAGTTCTTCTGAAAATGATAAATCTTGCTCGTGGATTCCAACTATTTTTTTAGTTTCACCAGAATAATTTGATTTTTCAGAACACGACAAAACGAAACCAATTCGCTCCTGTTTCCCGAATGGTGCTTTAACACATACTCCCGGGTTAACCTGTTTTTTGAGATTTGCAGGCACCTCATAAGAAAATGTCTTAAAACTGGAGAGTGGAAATGTTACTCGAATATACATCGCTATAATTTACTGCAAATCAACACAAAAATATTACGAATTAAATTGGTAACGCTTTTTATATTAGCATAACTATCAATAATTTTATGTGGTTGTATATCTTAAAATAATACTTATTCATCTTGTTTAGAAAAAGGATTTAAAATGAATCATGACTTAACAGTACTCATAATTGCAGCTATGTCTATTGGATTTTTCCACACGATACTTGGGCCGGATCATTATCTACCATTTATTGTGATTGGAAAAGCAAGAAAATGGTCAATCAAAAAAACTGCTTGGATTACATTTCTCTGCGGAACAGGCCATGTGCTTGGTTCTGTAATCTTTGGCATTATTGGTGTATTTCTTGGAGTTGCAGTACAAAAATTAGAATTTATTGAATCATTCCGCGGGAACCTTGCTGCTTGGATTCTTATGTCTTTTGGATTTGCTTACATGATTTGGGGAATCCGACAAGCCATTCGGAACAAACCACACAAACACAAACATATTCATTCTGACAATAGCATTCATGACCATACTCACACGCACCATGCGGAACATATTCACATCCATGATGAAAATAAAAAACAAGTAACTCCTTGGATACTATTTATCATTTTTGTGTTGGGTCCGTGTGAACCGCTTATCCCTATTTTGATGTATCCTGCCGCAGAAATGGGTTTTGCAGAAGTAGCGTTAGTTGCAGGAATATTTTCTGCAGTTACAATTTTTACAATGTTGATTGTAGTTACAATTTCACTTTCCGGTTTTAAGAAAATCCCAACAGGTAAATTGGAAAAATACAGCCATGTTATCGCGGGAGCAACTATTTTGATGAGCGGAATAGCAATCCGTTTTTTAGGATTATGATTCCTTTGTTGAAATAAACTTATGTTGATTCGCACATATATTACAATTTGTGGTGCTGTGCAGGGTGTTGGATTTCGTCCATTTGTCTATCGCTTGGCAAAAAACTTAGAACTTTCAGGCAATGTTGCTAATACTTCTGCAGGAGTGTTGATTGAAATACAAGGGACAAAAGATATTGTTGAAGAATTCTGCAGGCGAGTCGTTTCAGATGCCCCTGAAGTTTCTGTAATTGATGAAGTAAAATTTCAGGATTTAGCAACCGTAAAAGATGAATCTTCTTTCACGATTATCCATAGCGATAGTGGTGGATCAAAAACAGTAACCATTTTACCGGATTTAGCAACTTGTAACGATTGCATTGACGACATTTCAAATTCAGAAAATCGTCGTTATGGATATTCATTTACCAATTGCACAAATTGTGGACCTAGGTTTTCAATTATAAACGACATTCCTTATGATCGTCCAAACACAGAAATGCGAAAATTCAAAATGTGTCCTAATTGTCAAAAAGAATATGACAATCCACTAGACAGAAGATTTCATGCACAACCGAATGCCTGTTCTGTTTGTGGTCCCAAAATTTTATTTATTGATACAGATAATAATCCAACTCCATTAAACGAAAAAGAATGCTTGAAATTAGCTCAACAATCATTAACAAATGGTAAAATTCTTGCATTAAAAGGGATTGGTGGGTATCAACTTCTGTGTGCTGCTACTCAGTTAGATGTTGTGGCCTCTCTTCGCAAAAGAAAAATGCGAGAAGAAAAACCGTTTGCAGTAATGGTGCAGAATTTGGAAACAATTAAACAAATTTGTGATGTGAGCGAGGAAGAAGAAAAATTATTAACATCCATTTCTGCTCCGATTGTTTTATTACAAAAAAATAAATCCAACAAACAAAAAATAGCAATCAATGTTGCTCCAGAAAACCCTTATTTGGGAGTAATGCTTCCATATTCACCATTGCATCATTTGTTATTGAATAATGGACCGAAAGTCTTGGTTTGCACATCGGGGAATTTACACGATGAACCAATTGCAATTTCTAATTCTGAAGCTCAAACAAGATTAAACAAAATAGCAGATGTTTTTTTGACAAATAACCGCCAAATTGCCCGACAAGTTGATGATTCCGTTGTTCGGCAAACCGAAAAAGGAGCGCAGTTTCTTAGGCGAGCTCGGGGTTACGCTCCATTTCCAATTATTCACAAAAAGGATTATCCCAACATTTTGAGTTTGGGGGCACATCTAAAAAATACAATTGCAATTACTACAAATAATCGGACCATTTTAAGTCAACACATAGGAGATTTGTCCAACCAAGAAGCATATCAATCATTTTTGAAAATTGTCGAGGACTTACCTCGTTTATACGATTTTAAACCAGACATAGTTGCTTGTGATTTACATCCAGATTATCTTTCTACTCAACACGCACTATCACTGGGGATTCCTGTGATTTCTGTTCAGCATCATCACGCCCATATTGCGTCAGTAATGGCAGAGCATAACGAAGACAGTTCTGTGTTTGGAATAGCGTGGGATGGTACCGGATTTGGTACAGATAAAACAGTTTGGGGTGGCGAGTTTTTAGTTTGTGAAAAGGGGAATTTTGAACGATGGGGGAATCTAATGCCGTTTCCTCTGCCTGGCGGTGACCTTGCCGCCAAAGAACCGCAACGATCTGCAATTGGGATTCTTTATAAACTCGGATTATCAGCAAACTTTAATCATTTATGGAATCCTAATGAGGTAAAATTGGTAGAACAATCGTTAGAAAAAAACATTAATACTCCGATGACCTCCAGTATTGGAAGATTATTTGATGCCATATCTTCGTTGTTGGATATCCGCCAAATTACAGCTTACGAAGGACATTCAGCAATGATGCTTGAATTTTGTGCTACAAATACAGACAATTCGTATTCTTTTGATTGGCTCAATAATGAGTTAGATTGGCGACAAATGGTTCTTGAAATTCTGAAGGATCGAGATACTGGTGTTTCTAATGGAGAAATATCGGGAAAATTCCATAATACTCTAGTAAATATAATGGTTGATTCTGCAAAACTATCAGGATTGAGAAAAATAGCTTTGGGTGGCGGAGTGTTTCAGAATCGACTTCTTTTTGAAAAAGGGATTTCAGCTCTTCAAAAAGCAGGATTTGAGGTGCTAACACCAATCAATGTACCTGCAAATGACGGTGGAATTGCTCTTGGTCAAGCGTTTGTTGCTGGTTTGGTAAATCAGTGTTAATCTTGTAAATCGGTGCCCGGTTAGAAACTAATTAGGCGGTTGTCTTTCTGTAAATTTTTTACTGGCTGAATGAAGTATGTTTTTCTCGGAATCAGTCAACCCATCCCAACCATCTTGAGCTAGCTTATCTAATATTTCATCTACTCTGCGTTGTAAAAGAGTTCGATTTATTTTGCTCTTTTTCGTTTGTGTTTTATCGGCTTTAGAAACAAATTTTGGTTTATATTTCAAAAACAAATTTTAATATTCCTAAATCTAAATCCAGATTTAAGATAAATAAACCCAACACCCATGCCAGATAAATGGGTTAAATGGCTCACGGTAGATTGCAAAGGAGAAAGTGATGCCAAAAATGCAACAACTGCTAATCCAATAACAAAATATTTAATTTTTATTGGGATAAACATATACAGATAAACTGTTCTGTTGGGATACAATAATCCATAAGCTAACAATAATCCGTAAATTGCTCCGCTAGCTCCAACTACAGGTGTATTAGAAGTCAAACTAAACAGAAATGTAATTATACCAGAACCAACACCGGTAATGAAAAAGTATTCCAAAAACTTGTGTTTTCCCCATCTATGTTCTAATTCTCTTCCAAACATCCAAAGAACAAACATATTTACAGCTAAATGCATCAAATTAGCATGCAAAAATAAATAAGTTACAAATTGCCACACAAAACCCGATTGTAAAACTTTATTTGGGATTAATCCAAAAATCAAAAATAATTGGTGTTTCATTCCCGATAATTCAATAAGGAAAAAGACCGCAATATTTATGATTAGGAGGAGTTTAACACCATTTGGAGTTGACAATTTTAATCCAGAAAACCCAAATTTACTCCCTTGGCTTGAGTATTGGTATCTCATTTATCTGTTCAAATTCAGAAATTGCAAAACATCTGCAAATATCTGTTCGTGTTCTGGTTTATCATCATAAATATGGTGACTGACTTTATGATATTCGATAATGGAGACATCTTTCGATGCCACTCCATTTTTGATAATCTCAACATTGATTTTTCGAGCAGTATCATCAACTTCTGAATATTGAATTAACACCGGACATTTTATCTTTGGAAGTTCGTTTTTTATAATCGGTATCATTTTTCGGAATTCATTTACCCCTTTCATTGGATATTTTGAATATCCATAAATCAAAGGTGGGCGTTCAGAAATCATATTATGTTGTTTGATTTTATCTCGTTTGGGTATAAAATAGCACACTAACGGATTTAGATAAGTCAGTTTAAAATGTTTTTTGAATCGCAAAACAGCGGCACCGGTTACCACACCATCAATCGGGAACATACTTGCCAAATGAAGTGCCAAAGCTCCTCCCATACTCATTCCTATAACAAATATTTTATCGCAAGTTACGGACATTTCCGCTAGCCCTTGTTCCACAAACTCGAGCCATTCCGTGTATTTAGTATTATTGCAATCCTCAACAGTAGTGGCGTGTCCAGGGAGATTATCAGCTTTTGTGTGATATCCGTTTTTGCCTAAGAATTTCGCCAAATCTCGGACTTCACAAGTTGTGCTTGAAAATCCGTGAATTAAATAACACCCGATTTTACTTTCGGAATTATATTCGTAAGATTTTGTATCAAAATGTTCTGTTGTACACATTAGTTTTCCAGTTGATTTAATATGGTTAGCGATTTGATTTTCTGCATTCCTTCAATATGAATCCGCATAAATTCTGACATAAAATGCACTGCTTGATTCTGCTCCGCTTTATCATCGGAGATTTCCAATAAATTTTCTATGTGTGTAGATGCTATTTGTTTCATAAAAATAATGGCTTTTTCACTAATTGATATCCCGTGTGATATTGTGCATTTGCTACAATTTAACTCACCAGTTTGAGAGTTAAGCATTGGCTTTTGTAGTGGATGTTTACACGCAGAACAAGTATTTAGATGTGGTTTATATCCAAGTCTTAGCGATAACTGATATTGAAAAAACAACAATAAAATTGACGAACTTACCTCTCCTTCGTCAAGATAGTGAAGAGTTCTGTTAATAAGTCGAAATAAAATCGGAGATGGGTCGTTATTATCTGAAGTTTTTTCGAGCATTTCAACCATTGCAAGTCCTGTGGTTAGCGAAATAATATCGTTTCTGATATTTGTGAAATTCCGATGGAGTGATGCTTCTTTTAAAATGTGCATATCGCGATTCTCTTTTGCGTAATAATTCAGATTTAAAACATTCATCGGTTCTAAAATTGCACCTGTGGGATTTTTAGCTTTTCGCACTCCTTTAGCTATGAGTGTTACTTTTCCAAAATCTTTAGTGTAAAACCGTGTTATCAGACTGGTGTCTCCGTATGGAAACGATTTCAAAACAACCCCGTCTGTTGATACTATCAATCTTGGCTCCTATATGCACAATCTTTTAATACGACTTCGCAAATACAACTTCGTGTTTGGCTTGTTTGCTGGAGTAGATACATTTCAAATCTTTTGGATTTTCGTCAAACGGAATTGTTCTAATTGTAGCTTTAGTTTCAGATTTAACTGCATTTTCTGTTTCTTCGGTTCCGTCCCAACCGCATCGTACAAATCCACCGTGCTTAATTTTAGCTTTAAAATCGTCATAATTATCAACAGTAAAAGTATTTTCCTCACGAAATTGTTGTGCTTGTTGGAATAAGTTATTCTGAATTTCTTCCAATAATTGAACGATATTTTGTGATGCACTTTCAATATCTAATCCAAATTTTTCGCTTGTATCTCTTCGAGCAGTAAACACTTGATTATTTTCCATGTCTCGCGGACCAACTTCAATCCGAATCGGTACTCCCTTCATTTCCCATTCGTTAAACTTAAATCCTGGAGATATTTTTTTTCTATCATCAATATGGACTCTAACATTTTGTTCTTTCAACTTCACCAACAACGGATTGATATAATCCATTAACTTTTTCCCATCTTCATCTCTACGGACAATCGGTATAATAACCACTTGAATAGGAGCCACCTTTGGAGGTAGTCGCAAACCTTTATCGTCTCCGTGTGCCATAATGAGAGCACCAACCAAACGAGTGCTGACGCCCCAACTTGTGGCATAAACAAATTCTTCTTTGTTGTTTTCATTCTGAAATTTTACATCAAAAGCTTTGGCAAAATTCTGACCAAGATAATGAGAAGTTCCAGCTTGTAACGCTTTTTTATCACCCATCATTGCTTCTATGCAGTAAGTATCCACCGCGCCGGCAAATTTCTCCGACTCACTTTTGAGTCCGGTTAGCACAGGAACAGCCAAAACATCTTCCAAAACTTCACGATAGACTTCTAACATTTTTAGAGCTTCTTCGCGGGCTTCTTTTTCTGATGCGTGTGCTGTGTGCCCTTCTTGCCACAAAAATTCACTTGTTCTTAGAAATAATCTTGTCCGCATTTCCCATCTTACTACATTTGCCCATTGATTAATGAGTAACGGTAAATCGCGATATGAATTTATCCACTTACGATACATCGCCCAGATTACAGTTTCGCTTGTTGGGCGGACGATAATTTCTTCTTCTAATTTGGATGATGGATCCACCTCAACGCCTTTGCCATCCGATGTGGCTCTTAGGCGAGAGTGAGTTACCACGGCACATTCTTTAGCAAATCCCTCTACATGCTCCGCTTCTTTGGATAGAAATGATTTTGGAATAAATAACGGAAAATACGCATTTACATGACCTGTTTCTTTAAATCGTTTATCAAACGCTTCTTTTATATTTTCCCAAATTCCAAACCCATAAGGTCGTATAACCATTGTACCTTTAACCGGACCGTAATCTGCCAGTTCCGCTTTTGTAATGACATCGGTGTACCACCGTGAATAATCTTCGCTTTTTAATGTAACGCCTTTTGACATAGTTTTCCTGTATATTTTAAGTTTTTATAAAAATTTTGTGGGTTAAATTTAAGTGTTTTGGTGATATAAATCTTTAAGATTTTAAGAGCTATTCCTATAAACAACTAATTTCACAAATCAACTCACTACGAAAACGCCTACCTGAAAAACATTGGTGGACAAGCCGAAGTTACGAACTTGTTTTATTTCGTCTGTTCGTCCGTTCGTTGTTTATTTT
>JACNLC010000087.1 GCA_014381725.1 Fidelibacterota bacterium
GTACATCAGTAAATAATCCAGTGATTATTTTCCAAACCCTACAAGCGATTGTGGGGTTTGCTGTATCTACTCGTACCACATTTTAGAATTTGAAAATCGTAGAGACAAAACACCAAGTTGATTATTGTTTAATTTATAGTTGTTAATTATTAACAAATATTCTGTAAATTATATCAATGAGAGAAAATCAAAAATCTATTTTACGAAAAATTGCATTGTGGGTCCTCACTCTAGCCATTCTGTTTCAAATTGATTTAGAACCACCGGTTATTTGTTTCGAATCTGATGGGCATATCAACATTGAAACAGCTTGTGATTCAAGTTGTGAAGTTCCAATTCAACAAACAGCCGACTCTCAAAGTGATTGTTTTAATTGTTTCGATATCAAACTATGGAATTATAGTCCAGATTTAATTTTAATCACCAACAACACTGATATTGATTTTAAGGTAACACAAATCACTCAATATTCTGTATTAGTCGATGAGTTACCAGAACTATGGTCCCAAGTTCAAAGAACTAGAAATTTACCAAACAAAATCCCCCCACTCATAAAGACAACAATTCTCCTGATTTAAAAACCTTTCTAAGATTAGATTTAATTTGAGTTGAATATCATTGAAATTCAATTCAATTTGTGTATTTAATAAGAATTAGAAAGGGAAAAATGAATACTATTCATCGATGTCTTTTAGGCATCATTTTATCATCTGTTTTATTTGGAGAAAACCTAAATTTATCCATACTCACCGATTTGGTTTTAAATCAGAATATTGCCATTAAATCTAGTGAGAAAGAAATCAACATAAAGTCGTCTGAACTTTTACAAAGTAAGATGTTTGAAAATCCAAGTATTGAGATTGCAACTGGGTTTGGGAATGAAACAGAAGTGTCCACTATGTTGAGTCAAACCATTCCAATAGGTAGAAAGCGACGGCATAATATCCACTTGCACGAATTGGAACTGGAGCGAGCAAAAATTGAACACACTAATATCCAGAGTCAAAAATTGACGGAAGCATATATGCTATTTGTTGAAGTTTTGCAATTCCAAGAAAAACGGTTATTGCTGGAAAAGCAAATTGAAGTTTCCGAAGAATTGTTGATTGCGGTTGAGAAAAAAGTAACAGCAGGGAAACTCTCAACTGCTGAAATATCGAGAGCAAAAATTCAACTATACCAAGAAATATCAGGTTTTAGGAAAATTGAAAATACACTTCAAATCAAGTGGAAAGAACTTGAAACATTTTGGAGTGAATCACAACCAACTTTCACTCAAGGAATTGGTAATATCGCTACATTGTTTGATTATCCGTCGGTGTTATCGATTGAAAACTCTCTTGAATATAAACAAGCGAAGATTCAAGTTGATATCCAAAACACTGCTATAAATTTGGAAAAATCAAATCGAATTCCAGATATTGAAATTGGTGCTGGAGTCAGACAATCTGATTTTACAGATAACACATTAAATTTTGGGTTGTCAATTCCACTTCCAATTTTTAATCGGAATAAGAATAATATCAACATTGCCAAACTTCAATTAGATAAATCAACATTAGATTTATCTGACCAATCGTTAAAAATTCAAACTAAAATATCAAATATTGAACACAAACTGAAAGAGTTGAAAATTGAAATTGAAGTACTGAAAAATGATATTATCCCCGAAGCAAATTCAGCATACTTAGTTATCAACAATGGATATTTGAACGGACGATTTACATATTTAGATATCGTCGATGCAAAAAAAATGTGGTTTGAAACCAAAAACCAAATATTAGACGCATTAGCTGAATATCAAATTGAAATTTTGAAATTACGACATATTTCAGGCAACATTAACCAAAATTTATTAGGAGAAAATTAAAATGAAAAATTTACTATTAAAACTATCACTATTTATTCCAAACTTAATTTTTGCACACGGCGTGTCTGATGCAGATAAAGTTGAAATGGTTCAAGGCAAACTATTTGATTTTTTCTATTTAGGTGCAAAACATATGATAACTGGATATGACCACATTTTGTTTTTGATTGGTGTAATCTTCTTTTTAACAAAATTCACTGACATTGCAAAATTCATTACTGCATTTACTATTGGACATAGTGTTACTCTTGTTTTTGCTACATTTTATGAGATAAATGCAAACTATTATTTGATAGATGCCGTAATTGCATTCAGTGTAATCTACAAAGGATTTGAAAATCTTGATGGATTTAACAAATGGTTTTCGATTGAAGCACCAAATAAAACTGCAATGGTTTTATTGTTTGGACTGATCCACGGATTTGGATTGTCAACCAGACTACAACAGATAGATTTGGGACATCACGGTTTATTGTCTAAAATTATATCTTTTAATGCTGGTGTAGAAATTGGGCAAATTGGTGCGTTGGTAATTGCATTCCCTCTATTGATTTTACTTCGGAAACAAGTTTCAAATATTACTAAAATAACCAATATTGCCCTGATGTTTATTGGATCACTTTTACTCATTTTCCAGTTAAATGGATTTTTTACAACAGATATCAACCCTGAAGTGATTGAAGAAAAACAAATTGAAGTAAAAGTAGAAGAGCCAAAGGAGAGGGAAAAAGTCGATGAAAAATCTCATCAGCATTCACACGGCAATGAAACTCACAAGAACCATTCACACTAAATTTAGGAGAGATTAAAATGAAATCCACAATAATTAGCATAGTATTAACTGCATTCATCACATTTTTTATTACAAAATCGTTGGTTGTAAAACCAGATGAATGCAACACGAATCAAACACAAGAGGAACATAACGAAATATCACCAGAAACTTTACAAGAATTTGGTGTTGAATATTCGATTGTTTCTGGCGGAATATTGACACAAACTATCGAATTACCAGGTGAAATTCAAGTTGATCCAAACCGATTGGCACATATTACCCCGCGATTTGATGGTATTGTAAAAGAAGTTTACAAATTTATAGGTCAACCCGTAAAAACTGGAGATTTGTTAGCGATAATTGAGAGTAATGAGAGTTTGTCGGCTTATGAACTTCGCTCATCAATTGACGGAGTAATTATCGATATGCACTTTACTAAAGGTGAAACAGCACGAATATCTGAGAATTACTTTGAAATTGCAGACCTGTCTGAAGTGTGGGTGAATTTGAGTGTGTATCAAAAGAATTTGTCAGAAATCAACAATAATCAAACGGTGATGTTTTCGATGAACTCACAAAGCGTAGAGGGTCAAATTTCATTTATCTCTCCAACAATTGATGAACATACTAGAACTGCTATTGCACGCGTGATTTTGGAAAATACAAATGGCAATTTTCGACCGGGACAGTTTATATCAGGGAATGTGATTTTGAGCCAGTTAAAATGTGATATTGTGATTCCAAAATCAGCGATCGAAACTGTTAGTGGATTAACTGCTGTGTTTCGCGAAGATGAACACGGATTTGAACCAGTATATGTCAAAATTGGGAAACAAAATCACGATAGCGTTGAAGTATTGTCCGGATTGACTTTGGGGCAACGATATGTGTCAAAAGGTGGGTTTGTGCTAAAAACCCAAATGTCAAAATCGTCGCTCACCGAAGCAGGCTGTGCACACTAAATTTAGAAAGGAATTCCAATGAAAAAATTTACTGAATTTGTGCTATCAAATCGAATGCTGATTTCCACAATGTCATTGATGGTTATTGTTGCTGGATATATCAGTTTTAAACAATTGCCTATTGATGCATTTCCAGATGTATCTCCAAACTTGGTTCAAGTGTTTACTACAACCGAAGGACTTGCACCAGAAGAAGTTGAAAAATATATCACATATCCTGTTGAAGTTGCTATGAATGGACTTCCAAATTTGGAGAAAATTCGTTCTGTATCAAATTTTGGGTTATCGATTGTCAATATCTATTTTGAAGATGGTACGGATATTTATTTTGCACGACAATTGGTCAATGAGCGGATTCAAGAAGCACGAGAACAAATCCCTGAGGGATTCGGAGAACCAGAAATGGGTCCAATTTCAACGGGAATGGGATTGATTTTATTTTATTATTTAGATGATGAAAGTGGTCAATATTCTTTGGAAGAACTCCGCACAATACAAGATTGGGTTGTCAAATTTCATTTACAAACAGTACCAGGTGTAACAGAAGTATTGGGTATTGGTGGATATGAAAAGCAATATCAAGTAAATATTAATCCAATGGCATTATTGCAATATGATATTTCAATACAAGATGTGATTGAAAAGATTAAATCCAATAATCTTAATGTAGGTGCACAATTTATTGAGAAGAATTCAGAGGAGTTTATTGTTCGATCTGTAGGATTGGCATCTGGAACTGAAGATATCGAAAACATCATTTTGAAATCTGAATCAGGGACACCGGTTTTACTCAAACAAGTAGCCAATGTAGAAATTGGAGGTGCAATCCGGCGAGGAATTCAAACACGCGATGGGATTGGCGAAGTGATTTCAGGGATGGTGGTAAAATTATATGGAACGAATTCTTCAACGGTTATCGGTCAAGTAGAAACGAAAATGGAGGAAATTAATAATATTCTGCCAAAGGGAATTAAAATAGTACCGTATTATGAGCAAAAAACATTGGTAACTGCATGTGTGAAGACTGTTAGTAATGCACTGCTTCAAGGGATACTGCTTGTTGTTGTTGTGCTTGTCATTTTTATGGGTTCAATCCGTCCGAGTATTGTGGTTGCCTTGTCAATCCCATTTTCAGTTTTATTTGCAATGATTGGGATGAACTATTTTAACATATCCGCAAATCTGATGTCGTTTGGAGGACTTGCCATTGCAATTGGTATGTTAGTTGATGGTTCGATTGTTGTAGTGGAAAACATAGAACGAGTTTTGAAATCAACTAATGTGAGGACTTCAAAATTCAAACAAATATCCAAGGCGTTTTTGGAAGTAATTCAGCCGGTTAGTTTATCAATTATTATTATCATTGTCGTATTTCTACCTTTGTTTACTTTAGAAGGAGTTGAAGGTAAAACATTCAGACCATTAGCATATACAATTGCAATTGCGATGTTAGGTTCGTTGATTTACGCTATGATTATTGCTCCTGTTTTATCATCTTATTTATTGAAATACAAACAAAATAAAAATGTTGAAGAAAATAACTTCATTGTTCGTGCCTTAAACAGATTTTATCAGCCAGTTATTACATATTTCGTAAATAATCGTGCCTATGCGTTAAGTTTGGCTGGAATTCTGATTGCAATTGGAATGTTTATTTTCCCAAGATTAGGTTCAGAGTTTACACCCAAACTAAATGAAGGGGCAATTGTAGTTCGAGTGTCGATGGCTCCATCAATTTCGTTGAGCGAAAGTAAAAATATGACTTTAGCAATCGAAAAGAGATTGATGAAGATACAGGAAATCACATCTGTTGTTACAAGAATAGGACGAGGAGAAGTAGGTGCTCATGCAGATCCTGTAAATAGTGCAGAAATCTATGTTTTATTGGTTGATAAATCAGAATGGCGATCCGATGCCAATCAAGAGGATATTGAGAATACGATCCGTGAAACATTGGAAGATGTACCTGGAGTTCTGATTAACCTCACTCAACCAATAACAATGAATGTGGATGAATTATTGGAAGGAATCAAAGCCGAACTTGCCATTAAATTATTTGGTGATGATTTAGAACAATTGAAAGCAAAAGCCGACGAAATTGCAGATGTAATCAGAGAAATTGAGGGAGCAGATGATGTGCAAGTTGACCAAATATCAGGAACTCCACAACTACTAATGACAGTTGATAGAAAAGCGATTGCAAGATACGGAATCAATATTTCTGATGTGCAGGAAATAATTCATTCTGCAGTTGGTGGCGAAACCGTAGGAGAGATTTTTGAAGGTAATCGAAGATTCGATATTGTAGTGCGTTTCCAAGAAAATTATCGAGATAATGCAGAAGCAATATCAAACATAGTTATTCAATCTGAGGATGGTGCGTATATCCCACTTTCTGAGTTAGTGCAAATGACAGAAATTATTGGACCTCGTCAAATTACACGAGAAAACAATCAACGATTTATAACGGTTCAATGCAATGTGTCGGGTATAGATATTGGCTCGTTTGTGGAAGAGGGACAAATCAAGATTACAGAAAAAGTAAAATTACCATTTGGGTATTTTGTTTCGTGGGGTGGGCAGTTCCGATTACAACAAGAAGCAAACAAACGACTTGCTATCGTGGTTCCGATTACATTAATTATAATATTTCTACTATTATTCAGTAGTTTTAATTCGTTGAGCAATTCACTATTGATTTTGTTGAATATCCCGTTAGCATTGGTCGGTGGTATTGTAGCATTATGGTTGACTGGTCAAAATTTATCAGTACCATCTTCAGTTGGATTTATTGCATTATTTGGAATTGCATTAGAAAATGGAATGGTGTTATTGTCAGTGATGAATCAGTTAGTGAAAGCTGGGACATCTCTAAAGGATGCATCAATTTTGGGTGCAAAACTTCGAGTTCGTCCCGTGTTAATGACAGCACTAACAACAGCATTGGGCTTATTACCCTTGTTATTTGCTACTGGAACCGGTAGTGAAGTCCAAAGACCACTTGCCACAGTGGTTGTGGGTGGTTTGGTAACATCAACCATTTTGACTCTACTCGTCATTCCGGCATTGTATGAGTGGTTTAGTAAAAGAAAAATAGGTTTTTAAGCAGGACACTACATTTTATTGGTTAAAAGTTGCTTGTTTTAGAATAACTGTATTAATGAACTAACGGCATTTTAGATAATGAAAAGGTTAATATTTGTCTGTATGTACATTTGTTCTCTTTGTCATTTGCCGAACTATCACAATTTACTGTGGGTTTGATAACAACAACCATTTTGATAGGATTAGAAGAAATGCTTAAATTCCTGAGTGGAGATTTTAGAAAAATATAAAGATTTGCTAATCCAAAAAAGATACAGTTCAAATACAATAAAAACATATTGTAATTATTTCAAAGATTTCGTTGTCTTTTTTGAAAATAAAAATTTAGATGGTGTAACGACAGATCAAATAAACTCTTATATTTTAGAATTGATAAAACTAAAAGATGTTTCAATCAGTCAACACAATCAACGAATTAATGCTATCAAATTTTATTATGAAAAAGTGCTTGGCAGAGAAAAACAATATTATAACATTTATCGACCACGAAAAGAGCATAAACTACCAGATGTTATAAGCAAAGAAAGTATTTCTAAAATTAAGAATCCAATAGATGATTTATTGGAAGTCTAATAACATGGTAAACATATACTTCGGAATTGGGTGTATATGTTCACCTTTTAATATTGACAAATGCGATGTATGTGTAATACATATACACAGTCGTTACCCACCGCTGAAAAAAAAGAAAATAATTGCATTTAATTGAAAGATTATTTATACTTTTGGCAGATACTGTATAAACAAAGATTGTCTAAATGAAAGCATTGAAAGACATAATAAGAGAAGCAAGATTACAACAAGGAATTGTGTTAAGAGAAGTAGCATCTGCAACTGAAATTGACCAAACGATTATAAATAAGTTTGAACTTGGTGAACGAAAACCATCAAGGGAACAAGTTGAAAAACTGGCTGACTTTTACAAATTAGACAAAGACGAATTAATAATTGCTTGGAAAAGTGATTTGGTTTACAACGACTTAAAAGATGAGAAGTTGGCAAGTCAAATATTAAAAATAGCAGAACAGAAAATTGAATATTCTAAAAAGGGTAAATAAGATATGGCAACAAATACAAAGAAGGATAAGTTTTACAGTGTTTTAAAAAACATTTTTATCGGCGCTAAAATTGAAGGCAATTCGGGTTATGTAAACCTGATGCGAATAAAGAATAAATATTATCAGGATTTTAAAGGACAACTGGCAACGGACATTGACAAAAAATTGGATGAAGTAGGCAGAAACTTTGAAGAAGAACTTTATAATAAACTATATACATTCTTTAAAAAATATTTCTCTGAAAGCGGTTCAATTTATTTTTCTTATACACCATTACAAGAAAAAGTTTACGAAAGAATTTACCGAGATGATAAAGATGTAATGCTCTTTTGGAAAACCAATATGCTTTATTATGTAAAAACCGAAAGGCTTTACCAAAATATGGACTTCCAAGATGAAGATAACCAGATTTGGTATCATTTTGATGTTTTAGAATTAGAGCATAAAAAAAACAACGAAAAGAAAGAACTGATTTTTGAATATGACAAATCTCATTTTGAAGACAATAAACGGGAAATATTCTTTAAAGTAAAATACTCAAAAAACGGAAGTAAAACAAAGATTGACGATATACTTAAAAAAGTAAAACGCTCTGTACGTGCTTTATCTTCATACAAAGAAGCAGAATTAAAAAGAGCATTGGGAATTTTCCTTAAGCAAAGCGAAGTTGATTATTTTATTAATAAAAATGCCCAAGAATTTTTACAGGAACAATTTAGCCTTTGGGTAAAAACATACATTTTTGATGATGACACTGTTTTTGAAGAAGCAAGACTAAAACAACTAAAAGCACTACGTGATATTGCATATAACATTATTGATTTAGTAAGCCAGTTTGAAGATGAATTAGTGAAAATATGGAACAAACCAAAATTCGCCCATTCATCAAATTATGTAATTACTCTTGATAAAATTGCTGAAAAAGATTTTGTTTTACTTGAAAAATTACTAAAACACAAAGCCATTGCCGACCAAGTAAAAGAATGGCAGAAATTAGGAATGTGCAAGGACAAATTTAATGTTGCTGATATTTTTAAAAAAGAAGAAAAAGAGAAGGAATTATTTGAAAAAGGAAACCAAAGTAAACTAAACCAAAAATTGCAATTTTTACCATTAGACACAAAATACTTCAAAGACCTTGAATTTGATATACTTGCTCTTTTTAATGATTTGGATAATCAATTAGATGGTTGGTTAATACATTCAGAAAATTATCAGGCGTTGAATACTATTAAACATAAGTATTATAATCAAGTGCAGACAATATTTATTGACCCACCTTTTAATTTAGATAAAAATGCTGATTTTAGTTATTTGGTAAATTACAAAGACAGTACTTGGCTAAGTTTATTAGAAAATAGATTACCCATAAGTAAACATATTTTAAAAAACAATGGTAATTTTTTTGGAAGATGTGATGAAAATGGTAATAACTATTTCAAAAGTGCATTAAATAAAGTTTTTGGTGCATCAAATTACAGAAATGAAATAAAAATTAATCGTTTCCAAAAAAGTTCAAAAGGTTTAACTAATACTACTGAGAGTTTATTTCTTTTTGCTAATTCTGAAAATTCAGAAATATCGCCAATTACTAAACAACGTCAGTGTATTTATTGCAAAAGTGAGGTTGAGAGTAAGTGGCAATGGTCTCATTCTGCTGGGGCAAGTGATATAGCAAAAGAATTTTTAATTGATGAGAAATGGACATTATTACATCCACCAAAAGGAAGACATTGGACAAATAGTCAAGAAAAAATAATTGAATTGACTAAACAGGGGCAAATGAGAATAAATAATACCATTTCATATACAGATTGTAATGGTGAAAAATTTAATTTTTGTCCTGAAAGATTACAAGACCCAGATGTTTATATAGATGATAATTGGACTGATATACCCGGTTATGAATTTGGAGTATATACATTTCAGAATTTTTCAACTCAAAATTCAGAAGTATTATTAAAAAGAGTTATTCAGTTATCAACAGGCGAAGGAGATTTGTGTTTGGATTATTTTGCTGGTAGTGCAACAACACAAGCAGTTTCTCATAAACTAAAAAGGAGGTGGATTGGAGTAGAAATGGGTGACCATTTTTATAATATAGATGTACCAAGAATGAAAATGGTTATTGGTGGAGATAAAAAATATATATCAAAAGATGAAGATGTTAATTGGAAAGGTGGTGGTTTTTTCAAATACTACGAATTAGAGCAATACGAAGAAGCCTTACGCAGTGCTAAATATGAAGACAAAGGAGCATTGCCCAAAGATATTTATCATCAATACTTATTTTTCAAAGATTTAAAATTGGCTGATGAAGTTATAAAACTTGATGATGAAAGTAAAAGCATAAAAGTTGACCTTACAAAACTTCACGACAAAATAGATATACCCGAAACATTGAGTTTTTTAACAGGAAAATTCATTAAGCAAATTTTAAAAGATAAAGTTGTTTTTACAGACGGTAGCGAGATTGAATACGCAAATATTGATTATAAAATTGTAAAACCTTTAATTTGGTGGTAATATGGAAAAACAAGAGGCAATTAAATTGTTTGAGCAAAAGCAAGTCCGTACTCACTGGGATGAAGAAAACGAAAAATGGTATTTCTCAATAGTTGATGTAGTAGGAATATTAACCAAAAGCATTAATCCCAATAATTATTGGAAAGTACTAAAAAGCAGATTAAAAAAAGAGGGTAGCCAGTTAGTTACAAATTGTAACCAACTGAAAATGCAATCTTCTGACGGTAAATTTTACAAAACAGATGTTGCAGATACAGAGCAGTTGTTACGCCTTATTCAGTCAATTCCTTCGCCCAAAGCAGAACCGTTTAAACTTTGGCTGGCGAAAGTAGGTAATGAAAGAATTGAGGAAACCGAAGACCCCGAGCTTGCTTTTGAACGTGCAATGGAAACATATCTTAAAAAAGGGTATAGCAAAGAATGGATTAATCAACGGCTGAAAAGCATTGAAGTTAGGAAAGAACTAACAGATGAATGGGATATAAGAGGGGTAAAAAAAGGTTTGGAATACGCAATACTTACCAATGAAATTACAGAAGCATGGAGTGGGTTTGATGTTAAGAATTACAAAAATTTTAAGAACTTAAAAAAAGAAAATCTACGTGATAATATGTCTAATCTCGAACTGGTTTTAAATATGCTAGCCGAAGCCACAACTACAGAAATTTCAAAAGAAAAAAAGCCTGAAACTTTTGAGCAAAATAGAATTATTGCCAATCAAGGTGGAACAATTGCAGGAAATACCAGAAAAGAAATAGAAGAAAAAACAGGCAAAAAAGTAATAATATCGGCAAATGCAAAAAAACTTCTAAAAGAAAAAAACAAAGATGAACAGTAGCATTTTATATCATATAGCGAAAAATATAGATTTTGAAGCTTTACCTGTTCTTTGGAAAGATATTGATTTTAATAAATTTTCAGAACACAAATCGCTTTATCCGTATCAAAGAGAAGCATTACAAAATGCAACAAAAATTATTTATAAGTTTTACGATAATTTCATAGATAATGAAACAGCAAAAAAACAATTTCTAAAACTTAATGAACAAAACGGTTTAAATAAGGATTTACAAACACGGTTCTTTACATATTCAGATACAGAAAGTACAGCCTATAATATTCTGTCAGAATATTTTGAAGAAGAAGATTATAAACTTTCTGCTTGGAATTTCATTAACAGAATGAGTTTTTGGATGGCAACAGGTAGCGGAAAAAGTGTTGTTCTAATCAAACTTATTGAGTTGTTACAAAACTTAATGAGTAATGAAGTACTACCCGATAACCGTATTTTGTTTTTAACACACAGACCTGATTTAATTGAGCAGTTGCAAGAGCATATTGTTGAATTTAACGAATATGCCAAAAAAGAAAAAGGCATTGAATTTATTGTTAGGGATTTGCGAGAATTTCCTGAACAAGAAATGAATGGTAATTTGTTTAAAGACACACAAATCAACATCTATTTTTATCGTTCCGATTTAATTTCTGATATTCAGAAAGAAAATATCATTGATTTTAATAACTATGATAACAATGGTAAGTGGTTTGTAATACTTGACGAAGCACACAAAGGAGACAGTGAAGAAAGTAAGCGAAAACAGTATTACAATATTTTATCAAGAAGTGGTTTTTTATTCAATTTTTCAGCAACCTTCACTGACGAGATAGACATACTTTCAACGGTTTACAATCTCAACCTAGCCGAGTACATAAAACAAGGTTACGGAAAACACTTATACTTATTCCAAGAACAATTCAAGAATTTCAAAACAACAGAAGACAATAAAGATTTTGAAGAAGAAGAAAAGCAGAAAATTGTTTTAATGTCTTTAATTATGCTTGCCTTTGT
>JACNLC010000039.1 GCA_014381725.1 Fidelibacterota bacterium
TAGATTCTAAACTGAATTTTCTAAAACATATAGATTTACATACATCATTGGGCAGCAAATGTCCCGGGGATAGTTTGTGAGAAATATTTCAAATTTGGTTATACGGCTGTTTGGGCGGGATATACAATTTCGCCCAAGCGGGATAATCATGGTTAGGCGGTTTTTGAATGTCCTTTAATCGTCTAACTTTAATAATCAAAGGACAAAATGAAAAGGAGTTACTACGATGAAAAAAGTAGTTACAATAATGGTAGTATTGATGGTTTGTTCAATGGCTTTTGCCCAATCTGGTCTTAATGCTATTGGTGGAATAAACTATTCAACAGTTGCAGGTGACGATGTTGAAAATGCTGATAATTTGTTAGGGTTCAGGTTTGGTGTTGAAAAAACCTTGACAAATGGTCTCATTGCTGGTGCAATATATTCACAGCGTGGATTTTCCGATAGTGAATCTGATGAATACGGTGAGTACTCATACGATAATGAAATAACCCTTAACTATCTGGCCGGGTATGTTCTAAAACCATTCCCAATTCAGACAGGGGTTGATATTTTGGCGGGTGCTGAATTAGGATATTTCTTAAATGGAAAGGTTAAAACTGAATTCTGCTATGATGGCGATTGTGAAAGTGACACGGAAGATATTGATGGCGATGATTGGGAGGATGAAGATTCAAATAAAATAGATTATGGTATTGTTGTTGGTGGTAGATATGCTATAAACCAACAAATATCATTAGTTGGTACATATTTCTTTGGCTTGGCTAATCTTGATGACGATGATTTTGAAATGAAAAATCGTAGTTTCCAAATTAATGTGAGTTATGGTTTCTAAACAAAACACCGCCTAACACTGTATATACTGCACAAAACCGCAGTATATCATTAATCGTGTTGCAGTATATGCGGGTTAGGCATCTTTAAAATGTCTGACATTAATCAAGAACAAGCAAAAGGAAAAACCAAGATGAAACGATTAATAATGAGTTTAGTCTCAATAATTGTGCTTTTTAGCACCGTTCAAGCGGGGCTGTTTAATTCAAGTTTTAAAATTGGAAATCCAGTTTCTTCGTATCAGGTGATACTTGGAGAAAGGAGCTTACAAGATAAAATCATAATCCCAGTAGTTGGTATGGGTTATTTTGGCTTCTTAAACAAACAAGATGGAAGTGATAATGATTACGATTTTAGCGTAAAATTATTACTTCCAAGTGTCGGAGTTCGAATGTTAGATAATAAAGTTGGAAGTTTAAATTCTTATTATTTAGGAGAACTGTTTTTAATTATCCCATTCGTTAGTGGGTCTGAACTGTCTAGTTCTGAAGAAGAAGATATTAAAGATGGTTTAGACCTTTTTGGTTTAAAAGTTGGTTACGGTGTTGAAAACTATTTTTCAGAATCTTTTTCAATAGGTGGGGAGATAAGTTTAAATTGGATTTATCTTTCTATTGATGCAGAAGCATATGATTATGACTATGAGACCGGCACAGAAACAATTGATAAATATGATCTCATTACAACTCTTGGAGCAACATTAGTCCAAATAACATTCAGTTATTACTTTAATTAATCGTTCAAAAGATGCCTTACCCCGCAGAATGCGAGTCCGGATATTTCGTTCGATGGGGCAGTCGCTTTGCTCCTGCTCCATCATCAATTTTTTAGATAATGTGTTCCTCGGCTTTCGCGGGCTTCAATTGTAGCATCAATAACTGCAATTGCAGTTTGGATTCCGTTGCGAAGCCCAATAATATCGTCAGTTAATTTTGCTTTTTGGTAGAACTGTTCAAATTCTGTCTGTAAATGGCGGAGGATTGTTTTCGCTCTTAACATTCTTGGTCTCGTGCGTACCAACCCAACATAATTCCACATTGTGTTTTTTATAGTTAACCAATCTTGTGTAATTAAAGCGGGGTCAATTTCTTTTTGTTCGAGTTTCCATGGTTCAATTTCTGGGAAATATGTGTCATTTTCTTTTTCGATTGCTGCATCTTTGCCTGCAATTACTCCCCAAACCAATGATTCTAAAAGAGATGTGCTTGCTAGTCTGTTTGCTCCGTGAACTCCTGTGCAAGAAACTTCACCAACAGCATAAAGTCGTTTTAGAGATGTTCGCCCTATTAGGTTTACGCCTACACCGCCACAACTGTAATGGGCTGATGGAACAACAGGGATTTTTTCTTTGGTTATATCAATTCCAATATCTAAACAATGTTGGTAAATTCCCGGAAAACGATTTTTTAACCAACTTGTATTTTTATTAGAGATGTCTAAATAAACGCATGGATGGTTAGAGTCCATCATCGACTGGTGAATCCCGCGAGCTACAACATCTCTTGGGGCAAGCGCGCCCAGTCTGTGGATGTGTTTCATAAACTCATTCTCTTTGGAATCAATTAATTTTGCTCCCTCTCCTCTTAATGCTTCCGATATTAAAAATCTACCAGAGGCATGATATAGTGTAGTTGGATGAAATTGAATATATTGCAGATTAAAACATCTAGCTCCTGCACGCCAAGCCATCGCAATTCCGTCTCCACGAGATTCTTTAGGATTAGAGGTATGGAGATAAATTTGTCCCAATCCCCCGGTTGCCAAAATCGTTTTGGATGCAAAAATTGGAAAAATATCACAAGTATCATTGTTTAAAACCATTACTCCAAAACAAGCCGGTTTTTTGTAAATGTCCCGGCAATCTTTGGAGTGGTGCGATAATGTAAGTAAATCTATCGCAGTGTGTTTTGTAAGGACTTTAATGTTTTTATGGGAAATTATTTCTTTAATAATAGATTCTTGTATCGTCTTACCTGTTTGGTCTTTGCTGTGAATAATTCTCGGCTCGGAGTGTGCCGCTTCTGCCGTAAGATCTAAATATTTTTCGTCAGTTTTGTCAAAATCAACATTTAAACGATTGAGTAAAACATCTTCTACTAGTTTTGGTCCTTGTTCGCACAGCAAATTAACAGCCGGCTTCCAGCAATGACCTGCTCCGGCAATTATTATGTCTTTTTCTAACTTTTTAGGCGAATCTGTTAATCCTTTATAAACAATTCCTCCCTGAGCATAAGGAGTGCTACCGCTCATTAAATCTGGCATTTTGGTGATTAAGATAACTTGCTTGCCTTCGTCTGCGGCAGTTATTGCGGAAACAGCTCCAGCTAACCCGGAGCCAATTACTAAAATATCTGTTTTCATTTAGAGATAAACTCCAAGCGAATATCCATACCCCTTGCGCTGTGAGTCAACGCACCAATAGAAACAGCATTAATTCCCGTTTCCAAATAGCACGCTAGCGTTTGCAGATTAATTCCTCCTGACGATTCTATGAAAATTTTATTTCCGTTGGTGTAATTACGAATTATACTGACTGCTTCTTTTGTGGTTTCTGGCGACATATTGTCCAAAAGAAAGCCGTCCACGCCAGCTTTAAGTCCTTCTTTAATTTGTTCAATTGTGTCAACTTCGAGTTCTACGGGCAAATCAAATTCTTGTTGTTTGCTTAACAATATTGCTTTTTCTACGCTTCCTGCAGATTGAAGGTGGTTGTCTTTTATTAAAATTCCAGATGATAGGTTTAAACGATGGTTAAATCCTCCTCCGGCTGTAACCGCATATTTTTCAAACATTCTAAGCCCCGGGGTGGTTTTTCTTGTATCTAAAATTTTAACAGGATGTCCTTCGGCAATTTTGGTATATTTCCTCGTTAATGTGGCAATTCCACATAATCTTTGAATCAGATTTAGCACAGTTCTTTCTCTTGATAATATTTCTGATGAAGGTCCTTTTACTGTCGCAATTTTTTGTCCTTTACTCAATTTTTCACCATCAGAAACAAACATTTCTGTTTCGCATTTTTTGCTAAATGAAAACGGGATTACATATTCGCCTGAAAAAACCATTTCTTCTACTGCTTGAAATTCAGCTACAGAACAACTATCGCTAGGCACGGTTGAAATCGTTGTAATGTCTCCTTTTGGAATATCCTCCTCTAAAAATTGTTGTATTTTCCCGCGAACATATTCCTCTGAAAGTGTTTTATATTGAGTGTATTCTATCAACTTAAATCCAACATTTTTTGAAGTGGTTTTAGTGCTTTTAGTCTGAGGTTTTCGTCCATTTTTATTTCAGGAGTCAGTGTTTCTAGTGCCATTACCATTTTTTCTAATGTGTTTAGTTTCATGTGTGGACAAATATTGCAAGCACATCCATCGGTGCTTGGGGCTGGAATAAAATTTTTTTTAGGAGAAATTTTCTTCATTTGATGAATTACTCCCGGTTCAGTTGCTACAATAAATGTCTCAGAACTGTCTTGTGAGGAAAATTTTATAATTCCTGTTGTTGAGCCAATATAGTCTGCGCGATTAAGTATTGCTTCTGGGCATTCGGGGTGTGCCAATATTTTTGATTTTTGGTGGCGTTCTTTTAGTTTTACAATTTCCTTTTCTGAAAATATTTCGTGCACTTGGCAAGAACCGTTCCAGAGCTTCATGTTTTTATTAAGTTTTTTATTCAAATACGAACCGAGATATTTATCAGGTGCAAAAATAAGCTCTTGATCTTTTGGAAAACTATTAACAATTTTCTCAGCGTTAGATGATGTGCAAATTACATCAGATAATGCTTTAGTTTCTGCTGAACAGTTGATATAAGAAATCACTTTATGGTCAGAATGCTTTTTGCACCATTCTCTAAAGATGTCTGGTTTTGCACTATCCGCAAGAGAACATCCAGCTTCAATGTCTGGAATTAAAACTGTTTTGGAAGGATTTAGAATCTTTGCTGTTTCTGCCATAAAATGAACACCACAAAACAGAATTACATCTGCGTCTGTTTTTTGTGCTTTTTGTGCAAGAGCCAAACTATCACCCATAAAATCAGCTACATCTTGAATATCGTCATCTTGATAAAAATGCGCAAGAATAACAGCATTTCGCTCTTTTTTTAACAAAACCAGTTTTTTAAATAAATCTTCCACGGGTGTAATTTACATGTTTTCGGGTTTGCTTAAAAAGAAGAGTGTTTGGGTATTTTAACAAGACTTTGATAATTGTTATTTAATGTAGTTGTACTTCTTTCTTGACTAATGGTTTTGTAAGATTATTTCAATTCTTTTGCAATAATATCTAGGTCTCGTTTTTTTGGGCTTTTGGCTTCTCTTTTAGGATATCCAACAGGAATTACTGCCATAAATTCACCATCGGGTTCTCCCAAAAAATCCAGTATTTCTTTCTTGATTAAAAACAATATTCCTAGCCAAACAGTTCCTAATCCCAGAGAATTTGCTGCAATCATCAGGTTTTCAACGGCGGCTGATGAATTTTGGATTTCCATTGTTCTAAAAAAATCATGGGCTTTCTCTTGCGATATTTTGAACATTTTTTGTCCATTATTAACCAGTTCTCCGGTATTTGTTACTGCAATAACTATTGATGCAGAAGAGATGCTTCTTGATGACATCCGCAAAAGCGCTGACGATGTACGGGGAAGGTCGCCTGCAGTTTTGTTTATCAAATCTACTAGATCTTTTTTCTTTTCCCCTTTAATTATAATAAATCTCCAGGATTGTGAATTGTGAGCAGAGGGTGCTTGGTTTGCTGCTTGCAAAATCGTGTGTATAAGATCTTTATCAACTGGTTTGTCGTCATAATTTCTAATACTATGACGAGTAAAAATAGATTCTAGTGTTTCATTTTTGTGTTCTGAATTAATCATTTCTCTCCCTTATGATTTCCGGAATTATTTTTCCTGTCGCAATTTCTATATGATTTAACATGAAGGGTGTATCATACTTTATGGTTATAAACAATTTATTAATTTCCCTTTGATGTTTTTAAACCCTATTGCTTTGGCTAAAATTGTAATATTACAAAGAAATCCTGCTGGATATTCTGCACTCCCTGGCACTTGCCTGTTGCCAAAACAGGTTGCAACAACATGTTTTTTGCTTCTTTTGTAAAGATGTGATAAGTCGGTAAAATCAACTTTTAACTCTTTCTGAACACCAATGATTGGATTATGTCCAGTCTTATTAATGTGATCAGATACAGTTATTATTTCTTCGTTTTTTAACAGTTCGGATTTGGTAATGTCATAAACCGTAATGGTTTTGGATTGTTTTCTTATTGTTTTTAGAATGTTGATAACTTTGTGTACATCTTCAGGGTCAACAACAAAACCGTCTGGTAAAATGTTTGATTCGCTTTGATCAAAAAGTTGTTTTGTGATTATTGCGTTCATTTTCTTGAACCAAAAAGTGCTGTGCCAATACGAGTGTGTGTCGCGCCCTCTTCGATCGCAATTTCAAAGTCTCCCGACATTCCCATTGATAGGCTCGTGCAACTTTTTATTCCATGTGATATAACATTGTCTCTGATTTTCCTCGTATCGGCAAAGGTCTTTGAAAGTACCTTTTTGTATTTGGTGAATGGTGCTATAACCATAACTCCCTCAAGCACAATATTTTTAAGTTCACTAATTTGCAAACAAACATCTATTGCTTCGTCTCTCGAAGCACCAAATTTTGCAGGATCGTCTCCAGTGTTTACTTGAAAAAATATTCTTTGTGTTGTTTTGTGGTTTTTAGCAGCCAAATCGATCTTTTTCGCTAGTTTCAAAGAATCAACCGTTTCTATTATATCATATAGCTTAACTGCCTTTTTTGCCTTGTTGCTTTGGAGGTGTCCGATTAAATGAAGTTCTGTGTTTTTTCTATATGGATAATGCTCAATTTTCTGTTCTGTTTCTTGTATTCTGCTTTCCCCAAGAACTGTAAATCCTGATTCATAAGCAGAAATCATTGCGCTAACAGGAAACGATTTCGTTACTGCAACAATTGTAATATCTTTCGCTTTTCTGTTTGCCTTTTCAGAAGAAACCGCTATCCGTTTATAAATATCCTCAGCTACTTTTTTCTGTATTATTCCACCAATCATGCATTTTCCGGATTATTGTTTTCTCCATCTTGCTCTATTTCAATTTCCTCGTCTTCTGATTCGTCGTTCTTCTCCATAACTCTAGTAATTGAAGAAATGCTTGAGCCTTCATCTAGTCTTAGTAAACGAACTCCTTGTGTGTTTCTACCGATTGTTCTAATATCTTTTACAGATTGCCTAATCATAACTCCATGGTCTGTAATTATCATTAAATCGTCTGTGTCCACAACTTCCAGCATAGCAACCATTTTGCCAACCTTATCTGTTGTTTTTACCGTTATCACACCTTTTCCGCCCCTGTTTTGAATTCGATATTCTAAAACGCTTGTTCTTTTTCCGTAACCTTTATTTGTGGCAACAAGTATGGCTCCTTCTCTTTTTACTATTATCATTCCAACAACATGGTCTTCTGGTGAGCTTAGTGTAATTCCTTTTACACCCATTGTTTTTCTGCCAGTGGAGCGAACTCCGTTTTCGTTAAATCTTATTGATTTTCCGTTACTTGTACCAAGGATTATGTCTTGCGCTCCGTCGGTGACTTTTGCTTCTATAAGTTCGTCGCCTTCTCTAATTTCTATAGCAAATATTCCACCTTTTCGTGGACGGCTGTATTGAGAAAGTGCTGTTCGTTTTATTATACCGTTTTTTGTGGCCATTACGATAAAATCTGTTTCGTTAAAATCTTTAACAGAAACAAATGCTTTTACTTTCTCTCCGGTCTCACATCCAATTAAATTAACAACTGCTCTGCCCCTTGATGCCCTTCCTGCGACTGGTATTTCGTGCACTTTTAACCAATAGCATTTTCCTTTGTTTGAGAAAAACAAAATATAGTTGTGTGTTGAGGCAATAAATAGATGTTCTACAAAATCGTCATCCTTTGCGTGAGCTCCTTTCATTCCTCTTCCGCCTCGTCTTTGTCTGCGCCAATTAGCAGAAGGTAGTCTTTTTATAAATCCGCTGTGTGTAATTGTTATGACCATGTCTTCGTCTGCAATCATATCTTCGATACTCAAATTTCCTGATCCCTCAACAATTTGAGTTAATCTTTCATCGCCATAATGTTTTTGAATTTCTTCTAGTTCTTCCCTCATTATAGAGCTTTGAAGATCATGGCTTCCTAAAATCGTTTTCAGTTTTTCAATTAGTTGCAACAGTTCTTTGTATTCTATAACTATTTTATCTGTTTCAAGAGATGTTAATTTTTGTAGTCGCATTTCTAAAATAGCTTTAGTTTGCTTCTCTGATAATTCGAACCTTTCTATAAGAGCTAATTGTGCTTCTGTAGGATTTTTTGATGCTTTTATTATGCTAATGACTTCATCTATATTGTCAAGGGCAATTTTTAAGCCTTCTAATATATGTGCTCTATCTTCAGCTTCGTTTAGCTCAAATTGTGTTCGTCGAATTATAACATCTCTGCGAAAATTCAAAAAATGAACTAACACTTCTTTTATGTTCATAACCTTAGGTACACCGTCAACTAATGCTAACATTATAACACCGTAAGAGTCTTGTAGTTGAGAGTGTTTAAATAAGTTGTTGAGCACCACATCTGCGATTGCGTCTCTTTTAACTTCTATTACAATTCTAATTCCGTCTTTGTCAGATTCGTCACGAATATCGGAAATGCCTTCAATTTTTTTATTTCTAGCGGCATCTGCTATTTTTTCTATGAGGTTTGACTTATTAACTTGATATGGAATTTCATTTATTATAATGCTTTCTCTACCCTTTTGATTTTCTTCAATCCTTGCTCTTGCTCGCATTACAATTCTGCCGCGACCTTTTGTATAGGCGTCTTTTATTCCGTCGGTACCAAGAATTATTCCGCCAGTTGGGAAGTCTGGCCCTTTAATGTGATTGGATATTAGTTCTTCAATTGTTGTGTCGGGATTGTTAATTAGAGCAACTAGCCCCGTCAGTAATTCGTTTAGGTTGTGTGGTGGAATTTTTGTAGCCATTCCGACCGCAATCCCGTCGGCGCCATTCATTAATAGATTTGGAATTACAGAAGGAAGAACAGCTGGTTCTTTTAGTGTTTCGTCAAAATTTGCATTCCAATTTACTGTGTCTTTTTCAAGGTCTTTCATCATTTCAGAAGACACCTTGGCCATCCGGGCTTCTGTGTAACGCATCGCTGCCGCCTTGTCTCCATCAATTGATCCGAAGTTCCCCTGCCCATCCATTAACGGATAGCGTAAAGACCACGGCTGTGCCATTCTTGCAAGGGCGTCGTAAACAGAAGAGTCTCCGTGTGGGTGGTATTTACCTAAAACTTCACCGACAATTCTTGCACATTTTTTGTGTTTTCTGTTCCAGTTAGCTCCAAGTTCTGATGTTCCGTACAAAACTCTTCGGTGAACAGGCTTGAGTCCATCTCGAACATCTGGAAGAGCCCTACTGACTATTACAGACATTGAGTAATTAAGATAAGACTCGTGCATTTCTTCGACTATGTCGCGATCTTGTGTTATTCCTCCAACGATATCTACCATTTCAATTCCTTTTAATTTTTATATATCTAGGTTTACTACAAATTTTGCATTTTTTTCTATAAATTTTCGGCGTTCTTCTACATCTTCACCCATTAGTCTCGTAAAAATTGAGTTCGCTTCGTAGGTGTCATCCACCGAAACTTTTAACAGTGTTCTGCGTTCTGGATCCATTGTTGTTTTCCATAGCTGTTCTGGATTCATCTCTCCCAAACCTTTATAACGCTGAATGTCTATTTTTTTGTTCGGATTATCTTTTTTAAGTCGCGTAATAAACACTTCTTTTTGTTCTTCTGTGTAAGCATATTGGAATTTTTTCCCAATCGATAATTTATACAGAGGTGGCTGGGCTATATAAATATGCCCATTGAAAAATAGTTGAGGCATTTTCCTATATAGAAATGTTAGTAACAATGTTCTAATATGGCTTCCGTCGACATCGGCATCTGTCATTATTACTATTTTGTGGTATCTTAGTTTATCAATATTGAAATCGCCTTCGCTTGTTTCGTCAGTAGTTTCATCATTAAAGCCTGCTCCGAGAGCAGTTATTATTGTTTGGATTTCATTGTTGTTAAGAAGTTTATCGATTCTTGCTTTTTCTGCATTGATTACTTTTCCTCTTAGTGGTAAAATAGCTTGAAACCGACGATTTCTGCCTTGCTTAGCCGAGCCCCCTGCAGAATCTCCCTCAACAAGGAAAAGCTCGCACAACTCTGGAGATTTTTCAGAACAATCTGCAAGCTTGCCAGGAAGAGCAGACATTCCGTCTAGTATGTTTTTTCTTCTTACTAGCTCTCTTGCTTTTCTGGCCGCAGCCCGAGCTCTAGCAGCTGTTTCCGCTTTGTGAATTATTCTCTTTGCTATGGCCGGGTTTTGTTCAAAATAGTCTGTCAGGCCTTCCATTATAATTGAGTCACAAATTCCTTTTACATCTCCGTTACCAAGCTTTGTCTTGGTTTGGCCTTCAAATTGAGGTTCTTGAACCTTTACCGAGAGAACGGCTACAAGGCCTTCTCTAACATCGTTTCCACTTAACGAAAATGTTTTGCCCTTGACGGGTTTAAAAATGTTATTTTTGGTCGCATATTGATTAAGCGACCTTGTAAGGGCGGACCTAAAGCCAACAAGGTGTGTTCCGCCTTCAATTGTATTTATGTTGTTCACAAACGATATTACATTTTCATTAAAAGAATCGTTGTATCTTAGCGCTATCTCAACAGGTACTTCGTCTTTTTCTTTTTTGACATGGATAGGTTTTTCAATTATCGCCGTGTGGCCGATATCGAGATGTTTAACAAACCCCGAAAGGCCACTTTTGTAAGAATGTTTTGTTTTTGCGGTTTCGGCTGTTCTTAAATCGCTAAGCTCTATTGTTAATCCTGAGTTTAGGTATGCTAGCTCTCTTAGTCGTTCATCTATTGTGTCGAATTCATAACTGTGTTTTTCAAAGATGTTAAAGTCAGGATAAAATGTTGTTTTGGTTCCGGTTGTTTTAGTTTTTCCTGTAACTTTAAGATCTCCTTTTGCTATGCCAAGCTCATAAGTTTGTTTATGAATCTTGTTGTTTCGACTAACCTCTACTATACACTTGGAAGAAAGTGCGTTTACAACAGACACCCCTACTCCGTGTAGCCCGCCAGAAACCTTGTAAGATCCTTTATCAAACTTACCTCCAGCATGGAGAACTGTCATTACTACTTCTAGTGCTGGTCTTTTTTCTTCTTTGTGAATATCAACAGGTATTCCTCTGCCGTCGTCTTCTACAGATATTCCGCCGTCGGGCAAAATAGATACTTTTATGTTTTGGCAGTGCCCGGCTAATGCTTCGTCTATGCTGTTGTCTACAACTTCCCACACAAGATGGTGAAGTCCTCTTTTTCCAACATCTCCAATATACATCGCGGGTCGTTTACGAACAGCTTCTAATCCCTTTAATACTGTAATTTTATCTGCGCCGTAGTCTGTTTTTTGAGTGTTGCTCATATAAACCGTATATCCTTTACTTTGTTTTTGTTTAATTTTCCATTAATTTTGTCTATTATTTCTTGTTTTTGGAGGGAAAGTTCATTTCTCCAAACTGGAGTTTTTGTTTTTACAGTTATTACTCCATTTTTATAGTATGTTATTTTGGTGTTTTTTGTAATAGTAACACCTGTTTCTTGTTTCCAAATATCCTCTATCGCTTTCGTTTCCAGTTCGGTGGCAAGGTTGTTTTGCTGTATAAACTCGCCTACAAGCTCTTTTATGCTTCGTAACATCTTAAATCCTTGTCTAGGTGAAAATATGTTACCTTGTTGCTTTCCGACGCAATTAATTTTCCTGCTTGGCTATCGGTTGTTGTAATAAAAACTTGATTGTGTTTTGATGCCATTTTTAATATTGCAATACTTCTTCTTTTGTCTAGCTTTGCGAACAGGTCGTCCATTAACACGACTGGTGTGATGGTTGTTTTCTCTTTTATTAGTTTTGCTTCTGCTAGTTTTAGAGCAGAAAGAAGTATTTTCTTTTCTCCATGGGAGCCAAAATCTTTTAGCGACTTGTTTTTGTAGATAAACTTTAGCTTGTCAGTGTGGGGGCCAAACAATGCTCTTTTGACTTCTTTTTCCTTTTTGCTCATTTTTTTTAGCATTCCAATAAATTCTTCTTCGCTTTTGGTTGATGAGCTTATAAATTGAATTTCTGCATGTGTCTTTGGTTCTAACTCTTCCCATACGCTATTAAATTTTTTTTGTAAAAGAAGAGTGTATTGATTTCTCTTTTCCCATATTTTTGTACCATATATTGCCATTTGATGGTTCCATGCTTCAAGTTGTTTTTCATCATTATAAAAAAGTGTTTCTCTTTTTTGTCTTAAAGCTTTTGTATATTGCTGTAAAATATATAAATAATTTTTATCTATAACCGAAAAAAGTTTGTTGATGTAGTTCCTTCGTGCTTGCGGGTGTCCTGAAATAATGTCAGCATCTTCTGGGGACATTATTACAACAGGGAAAACACCAACTAGGTCGGAAATTCGTTCTATCTGTTTGTCGTTTATTTTAATTCTCTTTTGCCCTTTGAAAATATTATAGGTGATTTTAGTTTTCTGGTTATTGCTTGTAGTAATTTCAGAAGCTAAGGAAAAACTGTTTTTGCCTTGCTTTATTACATTTTGCTTCGCACCAGGTCGAAAGCTCTTCGACAATGACAACATGTGTATAGCTTCTAAAATTGTTGTTTTTCCTTTTCCATTTTCCCCAAAAATAAGATTGACATTTTTCGTAAAATCACAGTCAAGCTTGTCAAAAATTCTCATATTTGACAAGCTAATTCTAACTATTTGCATTATTGGTGGATTAATCGCCCAGTCTGATGGGCATCAATAAAGTAATTAACTCTTCGTCTTTTTTGTTTTCTATGGGTAGAATTATTCCTGCTGTTACTGATGATTTCAGTTTTATTTGTAATTCTTCACTTTTTTGATGGTTTAATACTTCCTTCAAATATTGAGCATTATATCCGATGCTAATTTTTTCTTCTTCATAAGTACATGGTATTGTTTCGTTTCCTGTTGTTATGTTTTCAGGATCTTCTGTAGTAATAAGGATGGTATTTTTTTCCACATTTAAGGTTATCTGCTTTGTAGAGCGGTTAGAAAAAATCGATACTCTTTTTACCGAGTGTAGTAACTCTTCTTTGTTTACAACTATTTTTTTGTTGTTCTCTTTTGGAATTACACTTTCATAATCAGGAAAGCGTTCTTTTATAATTCTTGAAGAAATGGTTGTTCCGTTTAAAGAAACTTGAATATTATTTTCTCCAACAATAAGGGTTACTTCTTTTTCTTTATCTAGCTGTGGACGGATAAGTGAAAGAAATTTTGCAGGAATAATTACAGACCCTGTTTGTCCTTTGATTTTGGCATTGTTCTTTTGAATTTTAACTAAACGGTGCCCATCTGTTGCTACTGCTCCTATCGAGTTGTCTTCTATCTGAAACAAAACTCCTTGAAGCGCTGGTTTCATTTCGTCTCTGCTCACAGCATAATATGTATTGTCTATGATATCCGAAAGTTCTTCTGCTTGTAGTGTTGTTTCTTTTGGTTTTTCAACTGCTGGAATGCTAGGAAACTCTTCTGGAGGTTTGCCCATTATAGTGTATTGACCATATTCGCTAATAATTTTTACTTTTCCTATATCGCTAATGTCAAATTCCAAGGTTCCATCGGGCATTTCGTTAGTTATTTCTAAAATAGATTTTATAGGAATTGCGATTTTTCCGTCTGTTGATTTTTCAATACTTAGATTTTGAATCAGCGCTATCTCAAGGTCTGTTGTTCTTACGGTTAGGGAGTCTTTCTTTGTTTCAAATAAAGCACAGCTCAAAATTGGAAGAGTTAACCTTGAAGGAATTACTTTGTTAGATTTTTGGAGTAAGTTTTGAAGCGCCGATTTTTCTATCGAAAATTTCATTATTAATGTCCTTAAATTTTAAGTTCTATTTGTAAAAATTTGTCCTTTTTATGCAAAATAACAGCTATGTAAATTACGAAAAAGATGTGAATTTAGATACTAAATAATATAACATAGTTTTATAGATATAAGTTATTTTTATTTTGTAAGTAGAATAGCGTTGATAATTAATTCACAACAATAAAAAGACCTTTAAAACACAACTAAACAAGCAAATGACTTAAACCTCTTGTTTATGTGGATAAAACCATCCGCCACCTTAATAAGGCAAAAAAAACACCATCTAACTTTACATTACTGAAAAACTTTAATATAAATCCCCATTTTTAATTCACTAATTTTTTCAGAAAACAATTTTTGAGCCTTGTGTTGCAATGCTAAATTTTCTATATAACTCCAAGAATTTTCTAAAGATGGCATAGTGCTTTCTGAACGACCATAAATAAAAGCCAACATAAAACTCCCCCTATCAGACTCAAAGGGGTAGGACACAGAAGAATCCGACAAATATTCAATATTATCTAAGATATATTTTGGAATATGAGAATCAACCACCCTGTCATAAATCCCCGACAAATTTTTATGCATGTTTGAATAATGGATTGCAAGAGAATCAAAAGAAGACGAATGTTCTTTTACATAATTATAGACTGAGCGAATTTCATCAAGGGCAACATTTTTGTCGTTTTCAGTCGGGGTAATAGTTCTTAATATATGCCTTACGCTAATTTTTTCACCCTGTCGATCCATCAACTGAACAACATGATAACCAAAAGGCGACTCAAAAGGAGAGCTTATTTCATCTTTGCCCAGTTCAAACGCAACCTCTTCAAACTCTTTAACCAACAACCCACGCCGTATATAGCCAAGCTCTCCCCCAACAGAAGCAGAGCCAGGATCGTCAGAATATTTATTCGCAAGAATTGAAAAATCAACACCGGACTGCAAAGAATCTATAATTGCCAAGAGAAAATTAAGCGAGTTTTGTTTTGCCGCAACCCCCGGCAAAATAGGAATTTCTATTAAACTATAATTTACTGTTGCTGGGCTGGGAGGTAAAGAGTCTTGGTATTCATTATAAAATGTGGCAACCTCTGGGCGTGTAATGCCTATCTGTTGCATGAATTTTTGCTGATATTTTTCAAACAAGAGATTTTTATATACATCATCGCGAGATTCGTTTTTGAACTGACGAATAGACTTGCCAATTGCTCCTTCAAGCAACTCTTCAGAACCAATCTCAGCAACCAAACCACCAACATACCGATCAAGCGCTGAAGAAACCTCTTCCCCAGAAACAACAACAAGAGTATCTTTTTCTGCTATTTCAAAAACAACATTCTGATTAATTAAAAACTCCAAAGCCTGCTCTGTTAGAAAGCTATACTGCTCAGAGCTAGGATCAACACCAACTCCAGACTGTCTTGCAAGCTGTTGAGCGCTTTGTATTACATCGCTTTTTAATATTGAGTTTTCTCCGACGACCGCCAAAACCCTATCAACATTTTCTTGCAAGAAAAGAAAAGAAACTAAAAAGAACACCCCAAAAGAACGCAAAACCACCTTATTCTCCTTCCTCAAAAATTGAATTATTAATAGTTACACCGTACCTTTTCTTTAGACTCATAAACGCATCATTAATATCTTGCTCTTTTTTAATATCACGAAGCTTGGCGCTAATGTTTTCATATACAGAAGCAAGAGGAACATAACGATCTTTCAACAGCTCAATGGGCATAACAATTGACCATGTTCTGTTTAAATTTTTGAAAGGCTTACAGAATTCAAACAAACCCAGCTCGAAAGCCTTCCTTCCAACCTTGTTGTAGCGCCCCTTTGGAAACGGCCCAACAATACCGCCGTTTTCTGGGTTTGTCAAGCTATTATTTTTAGCGAGCACATCAAAACTACCCCCAAGCTCAAGCAAACCATATAAGCTATCCGCAACAGACTGTGTTTCTACCTTTATTTCTCGTATTACTACCTCGTCACCCTTGTAATATTTATCGCCTTTATTTTTATCATAATAAGACACAACATCAGAACTGTCAGGTGTATTCACGGAGGATTCTATATGTTCAACAAACGAAACCTGAAGCGCCTTGTCAACATATTTATTATATTCGCTCTGGACAAAAGGATCTTCAAACAGCCCCAAATCAAGACCGTTGTCTAAAATAAGACGCTGGAGAATAATAGTTTTAAACAAACCCTGTAGTTCTTCAACAGAAGAAATGTTAGGCCGCTGAGCATATGAAAACCGAATCAGCCAATCGGCAAACCATTTTGGACCATAGCCCTTTCCGTTAATAGAGCAAATAACAGGAGAACCTACAACATTGTTTAGACCCGAGGATAATTGCGTTCTTCCCGAGACATGGTTACTATTAGATTTTAACTCATCAAAAACAGAGAAAACCACCCCATCATTAAAAACCACATGATTATCTTTAAGAACAGATGTTTCATACTGGTTTATTGCAGATGGAATATCTTCTGAAACAAACTTTTTACAATTGATATATGAAGCTCTGCCATAATAGATAGAATCTAAAACAGAGAAGACAGAAGGTCTTTCGCCATCAACAAAAACGAGATGATACCCATATTTTGTTAAAACGGGGTCAGACAATTTATGAACTTCAGAATTAAACACAGCACTTTGGAAGGGCTCTTCAAATTGCCCCCAACGAAACCAACCCAAGGCACCACCGCCACTTTTTGCACCAGGGTCATCAGAATGCTCCTCTACTAGCAGGTCAAAATCAACACCGCTCAAAAACAAATTTTTTATTTCAACAGCTTTTTCAAGAGCGTCCTCCTTTGTCAAAGAAAAATCCCCAGGAAGCTTGCATCCAGAAAACCCCAAAAGAATATGCTTCACTAAACGCTCTTTTTTTAAGTGTTGTTTTGCAGAAACGAGCAAGTTTTCGGGAATTAAGGGCGCAACAGCAACAACATCATAAGCTTCATCAATAATTAGTTTGTTTTTTTTATTTATAGCGTCACGGCGAACTTTAGGGTTGTTGCTAAGACCAACACTGGCTGCCTCTAAAGAAAATACTTTTTGTGAGAGAAACTCGTCAACCATCTGTGTTTTTTTTAAACTATCAGCACTATCCCAAGTAGATTTTTGGAAATCTAAATAAAAATCAGATTCAAAAAACTTTTCACCGCTCACACTAACAACAACATCATTTGCGAGGCTAAAAGAAACCAAAAACGCAAACACGATACTAAAAGATAAATTCATGTTATTTCCTCAATTATTTGTTCAATTTTAAGATAGATAATTTATTCAAGATGTTAGACATTATAGTAGAAATATCTTTTCTATTTACATTACCAATAATGAGCTCAATACTTTTACTGCCCGTTCTTTTAAACCAGTGTTTTTGATATAGCTTGACAGGCTCATCCCCAACGAGCTTTACAAAATCAACCATATCAAACAAAACCTTGTCTTCCTCAAAAATAACATGCAAGTTGGTGTTTTTTACAGCAACACCAGAAACCCCAGCCTTGCTGAAACCAATTTTTACAAGAGCAGAGAATAGAAGATTTTTTACTGAAGAAGGAACAGCACCAAACCTGTTTTCGAGTTCATACTCAATTTTGTCTAGTTCTTTACTATTTCCTGCCACAGCAATTTTCCTGTAAAACGACAGTCTGACAGTTTCGTTTGAGACATAATCGTCTGGAATAATATTTTCTAAAAACAGAGAAACACTTACATCTTCAACAGGAATAGCCCTCTCTTTATTGTCTTGAGATTGAGGAAAGTTTTTTATAAGCGCCTCCTTAACAAAACGAGAATAGAGTTCAATCCCAACCCTGCCAGCACCACCGCTTTGCTTGTAACCAAACAAAGAACCAGCCCCGCGTATTTCTAGATCCATCATAGAAACGCTGTAACCTGACCCAAGCGCGGCATTTTGCTCAATTGTTTTTAGCCGTTTAAATGCCTTTTTACTAAGCTTTATTGCAGGAGGGACAAGAAGGTACGCAAATGCTTGCCGATTACTTCTTCCAACCCTTCCTCGAATTTGATAAAGCTGAGACAAGCCAAGCAAATGAGCCCGGCTTACAATAATTGTATTAGCATTCGGGATATCAAGTCCGGTTTCAATAATCGACGAACATACTAGCACATCAATTTCCCCACTTAAAAAACTAGCCATGGTTCTTTCTAGTAATTTTGAACACATTTGGCCATGAGCTTTGGCAACAGACAGCAACGGAAACATTGTTTGAATTCTGTCAACATCAAAATCTATAGATGCGATGTTGTTGTTGACAAAAAACACCTGCCCCCCTCGATTTGTTTCATATTCGATTGCCTTGTAAATAAGTTTTTTGTCGGAATAAGCAACTGAAGTGGAAATTGGTTTTCTTGCGAGCGGAGGGGTAGACAGAGCAGAAATGCTTCTTATCCCAGAAACAGCCATGTGCAAAGTGCGAGGAATCGGGGTTGCTGACATTGTTAAAAAATCAGCAGAAGGTATTAATGATGGGATTTTTTCTTTTTGTTTCACGCCAAAACGATGTTCTTCATCAACAATCAATAAACCGGTGTTATTAAAAGAGATGTCGCCAAACAAGATAGAGTGTGTGCCAATCAGAACATCCACTTTTCCGTTAGAATAATTTTGTAAAACTTCTTTTCGTTTAGACACGGTTTTAAAACGAGAGACCATGCCAACGTTAACAGAAAAATCATTAAGGCGAGAACTGAAAGAAGCAAAAAGCTGGCTAGCCAAAACAGTAGTTGGTGCAAGAACAAGAACCTGTTTTCCAGAACAAACAACCCTAAAAGCAGAGCGAATAGCCATTTCGGTTTTCCCGAAACCGACATCTCCACACAGCAAACGATTCATGGGAGACGAGCTAGACAAATCCTTAGAAATTTCGTTCCAAGCTGTTTCTTGATCCTCTGTATCTTGAAAGGGGAAGTCTCCAATAAACAGACTCTCAAGCTCAGGGTCACCAACTACAGGTTCTTTTGTAGTTGACTCCCTGGCAGCATAAGACATTACAATTTCCTCAACAAAATCTTCAGCAGACCCCTTTGCTTGAGCGCGTCTTTTTCTCCAATTCCCCGGGCGCGCCAAAGAATCAAGACAAATTCCAGATTCGTGTGCTGATGCATAAAAAGACAATAAATCTAAACGATCAATAGAAACCGATACTTTTGAAAACTCCTCATATTCTATTTCAACGAACTCTTGTTTAACCCCATTGTTTTCACAAAAAGAGACTCCAAGATATTTGCCTATTCCGTGGTGTTGGTGTACAACATAATCACCGGTTTCAATAATAGACAAATCAAAAAAGTTCTTTTTAGGAACAGGGTTTTTTTTGTCAAAAACCTTCCTTCCAACAAACCAATCTGGCACAATATAGTTTTGCGAAGAATCAACGAAACCAACAGAAAACAAAGAAGATTCAACATAAGAAAGGTTAGGTTTTGTCTTATATAAAGAAACAAACTCTCGATGATCTATAACCCCGTAATCAAAAATAAAACTGGCATTTTGGCAATCTTGTGAACCAATAAAAATACTATTTTCATCTACAATTTGAACAAACAAAAAATCATCACCTGTTTTTTCGGCCAAAGAGAACAATCCAGTTTCTTTATTGATTGCAGCGATAGAAAAAGTGGGAGCCGAAGGACCGGTTAACTGAGAGTCAACATCAAAAAAATATAGCGACACTTGATCTTCCAAAAAATTTACCCTTACAGGGCGCCCGTTACCGCAAGGGAAAACATCAACAATCCCACCCCTTGTGGTATAAGTGTTTTCAGAAACCACAACAGAAGTCCTTTCGTATCCTGCGCCATGGAGCCATGAACACATGTTTTCAAACACTAAAGAGTTATCAACAACAAGAGGTTCAACAGAAGGATGAGAAAGCAACTTCTTGTGGAACACCGCAGTGCTCGTCAACAAACAACGAACCTTCTCAGGAAACGCACGAAACAAAGACAAAGAAGAGTTTAGAATTTTTATATTATCATCATGGAAACCATCTAACGACAACCTATCGTTTTCTTTGGAATCTGGGAAAAACAAGCCGAAGTTATTATTCCAAGACAAACCAAGGTGATCGTTTACCATACCCAATAAATCGGTTTCTGCAATAACAACAACAGGCTTAGAAACTAAATCTAAAACCAAAGGCAAAGCACCCAAATGAAAGCCGGAGATGTTCAGCCCCAACTCGCCAAGTGAACACTCCTTTAAAAGAGTAACTAACTGTGCGTTTTCTAATAGACTAAATTGTTTCACGGGAAACAATTATGCCTTCAACATGATAGACAACATAGCAATGTCAGACGGTGTAACTCCGGCAATTCTTGATGCCTGCCCTAGCGTTTCGGGACACACTTTGATTAGTTTTTCACGAGACTCATTAGAGAGATTTTTGACCAACGAAAAATCGAAGCCTTCAGGGATAAGAACCCCCTCAATGTTTTGTAATTGTTCAGACCGCCTTCTCTCTTGGTCAACATACCCTTTATATTTAATGTCGGTTTCTGCAGTGAAGATAGAATTTGCTGAAAACTCATTAAGAACAGGTGCAACAGACAAAAGAGATTGAATACTATTGTTGGGGTTTAATAGATAATTATCTAATCGAATTTTTTCTTCATCAACCACAAGTTTTGTTGTAGATAAAAAAGATTTTATTTTTTCAACCTCGTTTAGAAACGAGCCAACACTTGACATTTGTTTATCTGATAAAAGACCAAACCTATGCCCAAATAGAGACAGGCGCCTAGTTGCTGTGTCGGGCCTCAGCGACAAACGATATTCTGCCCTAGAGGTAAACATTCTATAAGGTTCGTCAATAGTTTTAGTAATTAAGTCATCTATTAGCACCCCAATATATGCCTCAGATCTTTTGAGAACAAAAGGCTCACGCTCTTGAACCAGTAGCACAGCATTTATCCCAGCAATTAACCCTTGAGCCGCCGCCTCTTCGTATCCAGAAGTGCCATTAATTTGACCAGCAAAAAACAAACCCCTTATATTCTTGGTTTCTAGTGTTGCTCGAAGCTGAGAAGGAAAAAAGTAATCATACTCTATTGCGTATCCTGGACGAATCAGCTCGACGCTCTGAAGCGCAGGGATTTCCCTTAATGCTTCGAGTTGAACATCTTCAGGAAGGCTTGTCGAAAAGCCATTGACATATATTTGATTGGAGCCCAGCCACTCCGGTTCTAAGAAAAGTTGGTGACTGTTTCTGTCAGCAAACCGAACCAGCTTATCTTCAATGCTCGGACAATAGCGTGGACCAATCCCCTTGATTTGGCCAGAGAACAAAGCTGATTTGTGAATCGAGTTGTTGATAACGCTGTGGACATTTTGGTTTGTGTCGACGAGATGGCACATCACCTGCGGAGGGTTGAAATGTTTATCTGTTCTAAAAGAAAAAGGCACAGGTGTATCGTCACCAAGAGCTGGTTTGCATAAATCTAGATTAACAGAATCCATTAACAATCTGGGAGGGGTTCCTGTTTTTAAACGACCAATTTTAAACCCAAAACTGTCAAAAGTTGACGACAACCCAGTAGATGGTCTTTCGCCAAAACGACCAGCTGGAAAGGAATTATTACCAATATGAACAATTCCATTCAAAAATGTACCAGTTGTAATAATTAAGGCAGAACAGTGAACTTTCTCACCACTTTTTAGCAAAACAGAGGATATTCTATAGTTGTCAACAGAGAAATCAACAATCTCGTCCTCGACAACACTAATGTATTTCTGTTGTCTAATTGATTTTTTGATAGAGTTTGAATAAAGAATTTTATCAATTTGTGCACGAGGGCTCCATACAGCGCGCCCTTTTGACTTGTTTAGCATTTTAAATTGAATTCCGGAAACATCGGCCGCAACCCCCATTTCACCACCAAGAGCATCAATTTCTTTTACTAAATGCCCTTTTGCCAGACCGCCAATAGCAGGATTGCAAGAAGCTCGCGCAATTGATTCAATATTTTGTGTTACTAAAAGGACTTTCTTGCCCATCCTTGCAATAGACAGTGATGCCTCTACTCCAGCATGGCCGCCACCCACAACAACAATTGGTAAACTGTTACTCATTTTCCAACACAAAAAGATTTAAAAATATTTTCTATAATATCCTTAGAAGAAACCTCGCCAATAATTTCTTCTAATATCAACACAAAAGAACGAAGCGAAGAAGCAACAATATCTATTGAAAAGTTGTTGCTAACCAAATCAATTACACCAGATAATAGATCGTCAGCTTTCTCTATAGAAATGCGTTGTCGGCTAGTTGTTAGGATTGGATTGTTCTCTGAATTATTTACAAAAGAATCGCTTAGTGCTGTGGATATACTTGTTAATAACTTATTAAACCCAATGTCTTTTTTAGAGGAGGTATAAGATATTTTGTTTGAGGGCAATTTTGTAGGGTGTAGGTCTTCTTTTGTTTTAACAAAAATTACTTTTTCAGGATTAATCTTAATATGAAGCCTATCAAACACATCAACAGGATCTTTGTCATCAACAAACAATACAATATCAGCAAGATCAATCTCAGATATTGTCTTTTTAATTCCTAACGACTCCAAATAATCTTCTGTTTCCCAAACACCAGCTGTATCTATTAGGCAAACAGGGAAACCATCTAAATTAAACCAAGCTTCTATAGTATCGCGAGTTGTTCCTGGAACCGAAGAAACAATTGCTCTTTCATGGCCAAGTATGTTGTTGAAAAGATTAGACTTACCAGTGTTTGGCAGACCAAACAAAACAACGCGAACGCCACCCGATATAACTTTGCCCAAAACTGCTGTTTTAAGGGATGATTTCAAATTATCTGATACAATGTTCAATGTTTCTAAAATACGACCTTTTGATGTAATTGTAATTTCTTCTTCTGAAAAGTCCATTTCATGCTCTACAAGTGAAAGAAGATCTAGTGCTTGTTGTTTTAAGCTCGAAATATTATCAGACAGTAGCCCAGATAAATTTGTTAAATTAGCAGAAACCCCAAGTTCTGTTTTAGAAGATATTAAAGCAGAAACCGCTTCAGCTTGGACTAAATCCATTTTGCCGTTCATAAATGCTCGAAATGTAAATTCCCCTGGCGTTGCTTGACGCGCTCCTCTAGAATACAAATCGTTGAGGATTAGTTTAGAAACAACATCCCCACCGTGGCAGGATATTTCAGCAACATCTTCTCCTGTATAGCTATTAGGAGCCATAAAATATGTTATTAAACAATTATCTAAAATATCACCAGAGGAATGTGAATAAACAGGTGTATAAGTGGCATATCTAGGAACTAACTTCTTCCCGTTTGTCAAATCAGAAAGCAGTGTTTTCAAACTCTTTCCAGACAATCGAATGACAGCAATAGCTCCTTCTCCTGGTGGAGTAGCAAGTGCGGTGATAGTATCATTACGATACGAAGACATAGACAATTATTCTTTGGAGAGCTGAGCCTTAACAGAGCGTTGTTGTAAAATATTCAGGACATTTGAAACAGCATAATACAAATTCAAACCCGAAGGGAAAGAGTTGAACAAAAGAAAGAAAAACCCTGTCATCATATACATCATTGGTTTTTGAGATTTGTCCATAGAGGCAGACGATATTTTTTGTTGAAGAAACATGGTCGTTCCCATAATTATTGGTAAAATGGCAACATGGCTTCCATAAATAGGAATATTAAAAGGAAGTGAAAATATTGCATCAGGACTGGATAAATCTGTTATCCAAAAAATGAACGGCTCACCACGAAACTCAATTGTGTTTCTAAAAACTACAAACAAAGCAAACAACAACGGCATTTGAACCAGCATTGGCAAACAACCACCTAGCGGGTTCACTCCGTGTTTCTTATATAAAGCCATTACTTCTTGGTTCATTTTTTGAGGATTGCTTTTTAGCTTTTTTTGAACGGCCTTAACTTGTGGCTGAATTAATTGCATTTTCTGAGTTGACCTTGCGCTTTTCTTCATTAAAGGACCGGTAACAATGCGTATTAAAAGAGCGAACACAATCAAGACAACGCCATAATTAATAACTATAGCATTAAAAGGGTTGTGTAGAAATGTCAACAATTTAAGAACCAACTTACTTATTGGACGAATAAACGAAAAACCCCAATTCATAGCATCTTCTATTGTTGTTCCTGTTGCCCTTAGTTTATCAATTTGTTGTGGACCCAAGTAAATCTGAGAAGCAATTTCGTTTACACCAACCCCATATCCAACAGACGCAGTATAAATAGGAGTTGCTTCGCGATCTCCAAAATGTACATTATCGGCGGACATAGTTGCATAATCACCAGATTCTGATGGCAAAATAGCAGCAATAAAATACTTATTTTTTATAGCAACCCATTCAGTGTTGCCTTGATACACCTCTCTTTTCAGGTGTTCATCTTTTGAAAGGGAAATTTTTTCTATCTCTTCAGCTTGGCTTATTGTAGCGGCACCGTTTTGGATGTCTTCATTTTCCATACGCTCTGTTGGAGAAAGGCCACCAGACCAAATCAATTCGAATGTTTTTCGATAGGTGTTTTCAAATCCGTTTAATAGATATAAATGATCAGAAGAATACGAATTACCATAGATTGTCAATCGTTTTTCAATTGATATGCCAGAGTCGTTTCTATACGAGAAAATAAAAGTTGTTTCTTCATCACCAGATAAATGAATTTCAGAACCATCATCATAAGTAACATCAAAAACACCAGAAAAGTTTTCATATTCTTTAGTGTCTTTATCAAACATTGATAAACAGGGCCGGCACTCATTTTCTTGTACATTTAACAAAGACACATTTATTGTATCTACAAAATCTCCGTAGGCATTATAAGAACCAGAAAAATTATTAAGACTAAATTTTGTAAAAGAACCACCAGAAACATTTGAAATTTCAGCAACAAATAAATCAGTATAGATAGTAATAAGCTTTTCTTCGCCCTCTTCCGAAACAGGTGTTTTGACCACCCGCTCTTCAAACACCTGTTCTTTAATAATCGGTGGTTTCTTGATCTCTACGGTTTCTTCAGCTACCGGTTGCGGAGGAGCAACAGGCGGAGCAAACCACATAAAATACACAACCATTACGAGTGCTGACAAAACGATAGCTAGAAGATTTCTTTGAACTGTATTCATATTATTTAACTGGATCCCAACCACTTGATTTTGAAAAAGGATGACAGCGGAGAATCCTTTTAACTCCGCCAAAAAAACCACGAAACGGACCGTGCATTTTCACAGAATCTATCATATATTGAGAGCAAGAGGGTGAGAACCTGCAAGATGGCTGTAAAACAACACTTATTGTATGCTGATAAATTTTAACAATAAATATAATTATGTTAACTATTAGTTTATTTAAGATTCTCATAAAAAACTTTAAAGCTATTCTCAACATCACTAAATGTAATTTTAGTTTTATTAGGCCTTAGGATTATTGTCCAGCAAGAACCTAAACTTCTATATTTTTCAAACAAAGAGCGACACCGTCTCTTAAAGAGGGCTCTGTGATAAGCGTTCCCATATTTACGAGAAACAATAAATCCAATTTTTGGACAATCTGTTTTTCTGTAACGAAACAACAAATCCCCGATAATCAGGGATTTTGCTTTGGGATAAATGCTCCTAAATTCCAAAGAAGAGAGTGCGTGCTTCAACTAAGCAGACAACACCCTTCTGCCTTTGGCTCGTCTTCTTGCCAAGATAGCGCGACCGGATTTAGTGCCCATACGCTTCAAAAAGCCGTGCTTATTTTTTCTTTTTCTATTACTGTTTTTGATTTTAAGTTTCATAACATACCTATTTTATGATTCAAATTTAGCCTCGTATATTAAAGCAATTTATATGAACAGTAAAAGAAATATTTGTTTTACTCCAAAAACAAAATAAACAGAGCAATTACGATTTGCATAGCTAGCTAAAGCGTAAGGTAATAAGATGTATTAACACTGCTTGCTGAAATAATCTCGATACGTGGGCGGGATTGATTGAATAGTTAGGTGTACTTCACCAAGGAACCAGCCACCCCACCGTTCGCCCAAACACACAGCATTCTTTCACAATACGCAAAATCATTTAGACCAAATTCTAAATTTTCTTATAATCACTAATTGCTTCTAAATTATATATACCTAATTGCTCCTTGCTTTAAAAATTGCATGTAAGCATTAAATTTGCACCATCTCGGTTTGGTGTAATCTTCATTCCAAGGCTAGGTTTTCCAGTGTAAATAAAATTATACCACTTTTGATTATATTTTTTTACCTCGTTTGAAGCATCTACCAATTCCAAAACAGAAAGGGCTACTAGGCCAGCCATACAGAAATAAAACCCTACATTAGGTTCTGTTCTATAATACCTGTATCCATTACGCCTGCCAGCATAATGCTCATCAATACCAACAGTATTAGCAAAAACTATAGAACCAATTTTTAGACCAGTAAACACTAATCCCCTGCTCCAATTGCCAGCATAAGCGTGCCCAGTACTTGGTAGCAAAAAGGACAAAACTACGGCAGTAGCCGGGCTTTTCTTTAGGTTTTTATACATAAACAATTTTTGAGAGTCTGATGTATATAAAGATTGTGTTTGTGGAGGCTTAACCGTTTCTTTGGAAAATTTAATAATATCACGGTAATTATATGACATGATTGATCCACAGGTTAATTCAATTTTCACATAGTCATTTGGCACATTTTCAACAATCACACCCTTTATAATATCACTATTTTTTAGGTGAATAACATCGACTCTTTCCAGTCCAAAAGCTAAAGAAACAACTGCTAACAAGATTATAGTTCGAAGTATTTTAGATTTCATTTGACTATCTCCTAATTTTGCCCTTTGATTATTCAAGCTAGACGATTAAAGGACATTTAAACACCGCTAAACGAATAAACTGTCCACCTACCCCGCCTTGGCGGCGGGTGGAGCGAGGGTTATATTTCAACTTCCCATCACTTTGAAAACATTTTCAAGTCCGTTTTTGTGTAACCGAATAATGCAACAACATCGTGACATAATTTTACAATAGTATTTGAACTCAAATTTGCTTCAACAAATACATCTGTCCCTTCAATAATTTGAGGAACTCTTAACAACGATTCATCTTTCGTATAATATGGTCGCTTTCTTCCATGTAATGTTAGAACTTTGGTAAAATCAGACCTGTGAGTTTGGTGCAATATTTGGCTAATTCTACATAAAACATCAATCCAAAACCGCACTTCATAAGTTTGATTATTAAATTTAAACGCAGAAACCTTTTTACCAGTATAGCCCGAAGATTGTGTGTTGACCTTTCTAATTGGTTTTTTGACTTGAATTGTAATTTTGGGGAGTTCGGTCTTTTGCTTTTTTGCACCCTGTTTTTTTACAAAACGACTGGCTTCATCTATAGAAACTTTATATCCATCTTTTTCTACAATTGAAATGATTGCTTCAGGTAAACTTGGAAATGGTGGTTCTAAAACTTGTCGCCGTGCTTCAGAAACAGCATCTTCCATAGATCGTTGTTTTTGGGAAAGTGTTAAATATGTTTCTGCTTCATTTTTTGCGTTCCCAGATCGAATTTCTTCTTTTGACAAAAAAGCATAAAAAGATAATTCAATATCATCAAGTTCGTCTTTTAATAAATCAATTATCTTGAAACATTTTTGTGAAAATTCACCACCTGTTTGTGAATAATAGAACCGCCATAATTGTCCATCTGTAATAATTGAAAATGGTGCAGTATTATTCCGATTATAATCCCTTAACTGAACTTCGTGTTTTGCTAAATCAAAATCAAGTTTACCCATTGCTTTAATTTCTACAAAAACACTTGGGGTTGGCGAATTATCAAATAAAGCAACATCCACTCTTGATTTATCTTCGTTTGGAACAGTGTTAAATTCCGTTGCAACCTCTTTGGGGTTCCAAATATTCCAACCAAGTTCTTGAAGAATTCTAGAAACAAGTGAAAAACGGACATTCTCTTCATTTAAGAAATATCCCTTTTTAATGAATTCCCGTATTTCTAATAAAATTTCATTCATACTTAAATCCTTGTTCTCATATTTAATGATAAGTTTGGTCTATAATATTCATAATAACAGTACAAAATTAGTGAAACAACAATAAAACAAACAAGAACAATTACTATCACCAAATCAAGGCCATTAGTAAATTTTATAAAATCTGACCTAAAAGTCCGATTTTAATTTTTTCATATAATTAAACACCTGTAAATTTGTATAGTAAAAGTTAATATATAAATGCACGAATTATCCATAGCAAGTAGTATTATTGACAGTTTGAAAGCAAAGTTTCAAGACGAGAGACTGCAAATTACTGAAATCAATCTTCAAGTAGGTAAACTAACTTGTCTATTACCAGAATCTCTGCAATTTTGCTTTGATAGTTTACGACAAGATAAACTTGTTAAAAATGCTACTTTAAAAATTGAAACTATTAATGGCACCGGCTTTTGCCAAGAATGTAATGAGAAATATCCAATGGAAGCACTTTATACGGTTTGTCCTAAATGTCAGACCCCTGGGATGGAAATAGTGCAAGGCAATGAACTAAAAATTAAATCTGTAGAGGTAGAAGATGTGTGATACCTGTGGATGCAATACTCCAGACAACCATTCTCACAACGAGCACGATAAACGATTATTGGAATTACACGAAGATGTAATGAGTTCTAATGAAGTATATGCTCAACAAAACCGAGAATATTTTAATAAACAAAAAATATTTACTGTTAATTTGTTAAGCTCCCCTGGTTCTGGGAAAACGACTTTGCTAGAAAAAACTATTCGTTTATTAAAAAATAGCGTTTCGGTTGCAGTTATTGAGGGCGACCAACAAACGGAACTTGATGCTGACAGAATTCGTTCTGCCGGAGCAAATGCTCTGCAAATCAACACAGGAGCAGGATGCCATCTTGACGCACATCAAATTTCACACGCTATTAAAGAAATAGAATTAGATTCCAATTCTCTTTTAATGATTGAAAATGTTGGTAATTTGGTTTGTCCGTCAATGTTCAATTTGGGCGAGCACTTTAAAGTAGTAATCCTTAGTGTAACAGAAGGCGACGACAAACCGCTAAAATATCCACACATGTTTCACGCTGCCGATATTGTGGTTTTCAATAAAACAGACTTACTTCCATATGTGGATTTTGATATAGAAAAATCACAATCATACGCAAAACAAATAAATCCAAAAGTCATAACATTTGAACTTTCTGCTAAAACAGGAGAAGGTATGACTGATTGGATTGATTGGCTAAAACTAAATTTAACAAACAAATAATACTATTTTCGTGTAACGATGGGTAGAGCCGAAATTAGTGGTTAAAAAGGAGGAAATATGTGCTTAGCAATTCCTGGGAAAGTCATAGAAATTTATGACGAAAATGGATTAAAAATGGGAAAAATTGACTATGCTGGAACTATAAACAAGGCGTGTTTGGAATATACTCCAGAAGCGCAAGTCGGAGAATATTGTATTGTCCATGCTGGTTTCGCAATTAGTGTACTCAATGAAGAAGAGGCAGGAAAAACATTTCAAGAATGGGACAGAATGTTGGAAGAAATCAATAAAGAAATTTCATCTGAGGAGAAGTAGTATTGTGAAATATCTAAACGAATTCAGAAATCCCGAAATAGCAAAGAAATATTTGGACAAAATCCACAAAATCACTACAAAAGAATGGAATATTATGGAAATTTGTGGTGGTCAAACTCACTCCATAATGAAATATGGAATCCAAGAGATGTTGCCAAAAAAAGTGAATTTAGTCCACGGTCCCGGTTGCCCAGTTTGTGTAACCCCACTCGAACAATTAGACAAAGCCATTTCAATTGCCAGTCGTTCAGATGTAATTTTTACTTCATTTGGCGATATGTTGAGGGTGCCCGGTTCAGAAAAAGATTTACTCTCAGTTAAAGCTGAGGGTGGTGATGTTAGAGTAGTTTATTCTCCGCTTGGTGCGGTTCAAATTGCTCAAGAAAATCCAGACAAAGAAATTGTGTTCTTTGCGGTTGGATTTGAAACTACTGCTCCAGGAAATGCTATGGCGGTACATCAAGCAAAAAAACGGGGACTTAAAAATTTTTCTGTTTTGGTTTCACATGTTTTAGTTCCACCGGCTGTAGAAGTCATCCTGTCATCACCAATTAATAAAGTTCAGGGATTTTTGGCCGCTGGCCATGTTTGCACGGTGATGGGATATCAGGAATATATTCCTATTGCAGAAAAATATAAAGTACCATTTATTGTTACGGGATTTGAGCCGATTGATATTATTGAAGGAATTTACCAATGCGTAAAACAATTAGAAGAAGGTAAATCCGAAGTTGTAAATCAATATAGTAGATCTGTTTCAGCAAAAGGCAATAACAATGCACAAAACATCGTGACAGAAGTATTTGATACAAAACCAAGAAAATGGAGAGGAATTGGAGAAATACCAGGAAGTGGATTTGGGTTAACTAAACAGTATTCAGACTTTGATGCAGAAACTAAATTCGGAGTTGAAGAATACAAAGCAGAAGAACCCGCGGAATGTATAGCTGGACTTGTTTTACAGGGTGTTAACAAACCAAATGAATGCCCGGCGTTTGGGAAATCTTGTACCCCAGAACACCCTCTTGGCGCAACAATGGTATCAACTGAAGGTGCTTGCTCTGCATATTACCGTTATAGAAACATTAAAACCAGTTAACCCTTGGAGACAGAATGAACAAAAAAATAGATTTTAACTATTCTTGCCCACTACCTATTGAGCAGTACCCAAATGTACTTTTAGCTCACGGAAGTGGTGGAAAATTAATGCACCAACTCATTGGAAAAATGTTTATAAATTCATTTGATAATCCAATGCTCAACCAACAACATGATGGTGCTGTTTTTGATGTTAATGGAACAAAATTAGCGTTCACAACTGATTCTTATGTTGTACAACCAATCTTTTTCCCGGGAGGAAATATTGGAAATTTAGCTGTTAACGGAACAGTAAATGACTTAGCGATGTGTGGAGCAAAACCATTATATCTTTCCGCAGGAGTAATCTTAGAAGAGGGATTACCAATGGAAAGACTTTGGGAAATTGTTCAAACAATGAAAAATTCTGCGGAAGAAACTGGTGTTCAATTTGTAACTGGCGACACGAAAGTAGTTGACAAAGGCAAAGGAGATAGCATTTTTATCAATACCGCAGGAATTGGAATTATAGAACATGATGTGGATATTTCTCCTTCACAAATTCAACCAGGAGATGCAGTAATTGTAAGCGGAGATATCGGCCGTCACGGTATCGCAATAATGGCAGAACGAGAAGGGCTGTCGTTCGAATCCACAATTGAAAGCGATTGTGCAGATGTATCAAAAGTTGTTATGAAAATGTTGGATAAGCAAATAAATGTACGATGCTTAAGAGATCTTACTCGAGGAGGTCTCGCAAGCGCTTTAGTAGAAATTGCAACTTCATCAGGTTGCAATATAGCAATCAAAGAACAAGAAATTCCTGTAAATCCAGTTGTACAAGGAGCGTGTGAAATTCTAGGTTTTGATCCGATGTATGTTGCAAACGAAGGACGATTTGTTGCGTTTGTTTCTTCAGATGATGCCAATAAAACGCTAGAAACTATGAAATCATTTTCGGTAAGTAAAAATGCGAAAGTTATCGGAAAAGTTTCTGAAATTCGAGACAAAATGGTAACTTTACAAAGTTCAATTGGGGCTACTAGAATTGTAGAAATGTTTAGTGGAGAACAGCTACCAAGGATTTGCTAACTATTAAGCAAGAAATAGCGATTAACAAAAATATTAACTAGACCTACATTATTGTGTTTTTAGCATGATGTTGCAAGTTTGCGAATCTAATAATTTGCAGAAAAATCAACTAACACTTAACAATAGTCATTCAATAAAATAATCTTCACAAACGAGTGATTACAATCACTTGTAGTAAATAATTCAGGACAGAGATGCATTAGGGATAGTTCTTTATCAAACTACTTGTTTGTAATGTAATACAATATCTAAATTCAATCGTTCCTATGCGTTTAATCATTACTATAATATGTTCTTTTCAATTTCTATATTCTGCATTCGAGAATGCAAATATCTCATCCATGATTTTTATAGAAGATGACAAACCATCATTTACGGTATCCGCGTCCACTATTTACCCATATCAATTAAACTATTTACAACTTACAGAGCTCGATTGTAAAATTAACTACAAGGATATTGTCTATCATCTAAAAACACAAACAACTGGAGATGAAATATATAAAGAAATTATTGTGCAATTTTCTACAGAAAAGAAAATAAACAACAAGTTAAGATTAGGGCTAATATTATCAAATTATCACATTCATATAAATAATTATGGCAACTCTAATTGTTCAACAATTGGACTGACAATTAAAACAAAAATAGCAGAAAATCTAAAGACAAGAATACTAATTCCAAATTTGACAGCCCTCATAACCGCGAAACTTTTTGAAGAAATTCCTAAAACACTTACCGTTTCTTTAATTAAAGAACTACCCAAAAATCAGAGGATTAATTACATTATAGAAAAAGATGTTTTATTTGATTTAGACCATCAGATATTTTGGACAATAGATTTGTTATCATTTATTGGAGTGCGAGTTGGGTATAAATCACTCACAAACGAAACGGTGTGGAACCTGAATTTAAAATATAATAAATATCATATAAAATTTGGAATTATTTTACACTCCGTTTTAGGAACCTCAACCGGGTTTGGCATAAGTTATGAATAGATATGTCAAATACATCTTATTGATTTGTTTTTGTTTAACGGAAGAGGATTTTCCATTTGATCCTGAAGATGTTTCAGAAACATCTCAAGAATTTGAATTAACAGATATTTCACAACAACCTTACAAATCAAGGATCAGATTTGTTCCAAATTCACTATCTAAAGAGTGGCATTTTCATCAATTGTTTCAACATAAAATGTTTACTGTTGGTGTACGAATTGATGAAAATAAAACTGACGACAAATTTGATATTTCTCGGTTATTTCTTAGTAAAGGTACAAAGAATTACTCGATAATTCTTGGCAGTATAAAAGCAGAATTTGGTCAAGGACTAGTATTTTCAAACGAATTTGGAAAGTTCAAAAGCTATTCGTCTATAATGCCAATTAGTAAAAACCACGATGTTTTTAAAGCTAACCTTAACTCCAAAACGCAATCTAGCATAGAGGGAATAGCACTACAATTTGATACAAAAACATTACACAATAAAATTCTAATTACGCAAGGCAACAGAGTTGTTGAATCAAACAATTCTAAAAACAATATTTACGCTTACTATATAAAAAAAGAACTCCAAACTTGTAACATTGGTTTTATTTTTGCTAAAGAAACAGTATCATACAAATCGACTTATCAAAACTATTATTCAGGAATATTTTCAAAACAATTTGAAAATATAAAAGTTAATGGAGAAGTTGTATTCTCAAAATATTCTACAGCATACATAATCAACTGTAGTTCGAAAACGGAGGAATTTCACTGGCTGATACAAAAAAGACATCTTCCCACAAATTGGTCTAATATTACAGGCATTCCTTTCACAGAATTTAAGAAGGGAAAAAACGAAAAAGGAATTTTGTTTTACTGCCAATATAAAGAAGAAAGATTAATCATTGGCGCAACAATTGATGTATTTTCAGAAATTCGAAGTGAAGAAAATTTATCAAAGAATTTCGGATATGACAAGAGAATAATGATTAGTTACAATATCAACGAATTAGTAAAGCTAGAAATTCGACATAAACAAAAGAGAACAAATAATGAACAACAAAACATACAATTTGGAGTATCACACTCATATTTTGCCCCAATATTGAAAAGGACATCAGAAGCAGTTGTAAAAATTCCACAAAATAATGGATTCATTTTCAAATATAAATTATTGGAGTATTGTCCAAATATAGAAAAAAAAGAAAAGGGTCGTTTAATTACAATATCTTTCCCGAAACTTTTCATAAAGGAATGGCGTATTACTAGCTGTATTCGTTGGTTTTCAACTGATAGCTGGGATTCTAGACTATATGCTTATGTGCCTGGATTGAGTGGCGAATTTCCAATAAAAACATTCTATGGTAAAGGGTGGCAATCTTTTTTGAAATGTGAATATGGTTTGAGCACTCAAACAGATGTAAGTTTTCGGGGTTCCTGTGAATGGAAAAATGAACCATTGATTACATTTGCCATTCAAATGGATGTAAATTTATAAAACTCAATTTTACTTTTTGTGAATATTAAACTCATTTATAACCTTATTTTTCTTTTTTCTGTTTTATCAGTTTCTTTATTTGCTGAGCAGAAAAAAGATCCACCAGTCGAGCGAATTAGTTTGCACGATATTGGTGGTATAAATTACATATCAGCTTTGGAATTTGCTCAAAACCAATCCGTCCAAACACGATTTTTCGATGAAAAAAACAAACTTGAATTGAATTTCCCAGATAATAGAATGTTACTATCTGCATATTGTTCATTTGTGTTGGTTGGAGATAATATACATCAAATATCTCGCCCTGTGATTTATGATGGTAACGACTTTTTCATTCCTGCGAAATCATTACTACGGATTCTAAATATTACAAATTTGCCAGATGGTATTGTAGATTCATCAGAAGAATATTTTGTAATATCTGCTCCTAATTATAATATTCACAGCGTCCAAATTGAACGAAAAGCTAACGGGAGTTTAATCCGGCTGAGAACCTCTCAAGGTTTTAATTTAAATACGATTGCAATATCATTCTCGGGTGGAGGGTGGATGAGCATAACAATACCAAGCGGGAAGATTGATTCTCTCGGCATTGTAAATTCTCTGTTACAATACCCAATTTCACAAATTAGATGTATGCAATCATCTGAATCTGCTCAAATTTCATTTAGAACAAAATCAAAAATAGATGATTACGAAGTTTTTCAAACACCAGACGCAAGTGAAATTATTATAACACTCAGAATTGCAATGGCAGAAAATGCAAACAAAATCAAAGAGATGAGAAATAAATGGCTCTTAGACACAATTGTTATAGATCCTGGACATGGCGGAAAAGATCCAGGGGCTATCGGATATACAGGCATCCATGAAAAAACCATAACGTTAGATATTGCAAAAAAACTTGGTAAAAAGATACGCAAAAACATGGGAGTAAAAGTAATTTATACTCGTGACGAGGATGTTTTTATTCCACTATGGAAAAGAACAAAAATTGCAAATGAATCTGGGGGAAAAGTATTTCTTAGCATTCATGTGAATTCAACAGGCGGCAATAAAAGTGCAAGAGGATTTGAAACATATTTACTTCGTCCAGGAAAAACAGAAGATGCAATAGGAGTAGCTCAGCGAGAAAACTCAGTAATTACACTTGAAGAAGCAACCCACGAATATACAAATTTCACCGACGAAAATATTATTTTAGCAACCATGGCTCAAAGCACATTTATGAAAGAAAGCGAACATCTAGCGGAAGTCATACAAACAGAATTAGACAAAATTCTAACATCACCAAACCGAGGAGTTAAGCAAGCAGGATTTCATGTTCTTGTTGGTGCCTCAATGCCCAATGTTCTTATAGAAGTTGGTTTTTTGAGCAATAAAAAAGAATGTAAGCTGTTAGGTAAATCCAGCTATAGAAAGAAAATTGCAGAAGCCATATATAGAGCACTAATCATTTTTAAAGATAAATACGAAAGCACAATTCTTAGTGCTGACTAATACATTTTAGAATTGAATAAATACGAACACTACTTATTTTCTCTTAGAAACACCGGAATAAAACTTGGATTAGAGCGCACTATTGCTTTAATGGAAGTTTGCGGAAATCCACAACTCAAACTTCAGAGTATTCAAATTGCTGGGACAAACGGCAAAGGCTCAACAGCAGCGATGCTTTCAAGTATTTTCCAATCGGCAAATTATAAAACTGGGCTTTTTACTTCTCCACACCTTATTAGCATGAATGAAAGAATTCGCATAAACAATGCCTGTATAAGCGATAAAACAATTGAAGAATTTATAGATACCTTTAAGAAAGATTTTGAAAAAATATCTGCATCTTTTTTTGAGATTATAACAGTAATGGCATTGTGGTATTTTGCGAAAGAAAAAGTTGACATAGCAATTCTAGAAACCGGATTAGGAGGAAGACTAGATAGCGTAACCGCCTGTAATCCATTATTAACAGTTATGACATCTATATCAAAAGATCACATGCAAATACTAGGAGACACCTTAGAAAAAATAACAGTTGAAAAAGCTGGAGTTCTAAAACAAGGTGTTCCGTGTATTTCTTGCAGACAACTACCAGAAGTTGAAAAAGTCCTAATATCAGAAGCTCAGCGAGTTGGATCTAAAATTATCTGGGTAGAAAAACCACACAAAAACAACTATTACTCCATAGGATTAAAAGGTGAGCACCAACAATTAAATGCATTATTGGCAAAACGCTCAGCACAAGAATTAAATTCGTTTAGAATTACTCAAAATCAAATTACTGAAGGATTAAAAAATGTTAAGTGGTTCGGACGATTCCAGATTATTCAGGAAAATCCATTGGTTATATTTGATGTTGGGCACAACGAAGAAGGAATTTCAGCATTTTTGGACGAACTTAGAAATCAATCAATAAAAAGCAAAAGAACATTAATAATTGCCCTACAGGCAACAAAAGATATATCCGCCATTATTAATAGAATTCAAGACGGTTTTGATAAAATTATATGTACACAAACTCAACATTACGGTTTTATGGATGCTGAAATATTATCGTCCAAATTTTCCCATGGGAGCAACACAATTATTATCCACAGCCCAGAACAAGCTATTCAGCAAACAATGAAAAATATGGATAAAAATAATACACTTGCGATAATAGGAACACATTATTTAGGAGAAGCGATTAATAGTTATTTTAAAAATTCTTTTGACAATACATAAATCTGTCATAAATTTTTCTAGAGGGATAACCCTCGCTTTCGCTTGTTTAACGATTTTTTACCTGGTTAGAATGCAATCAATTGAAAATATTAAGGATCACAATGGAGATTAATGAACTACAATCTTTAAAAGTTAAAGATTTACAAAAAATTGCCAAAAATATAGGTGCTATAGAATACTCTGGTTTAAGGAAACAACATTTAATAAAACTTATTCTAGAGCAGGAAGCAAAAAAGAACGGGGCTATTTTTTCTAAGGGAGTCTTAGAAATACTCCCCGATGGATATGGATTTCTTCGTTCTCCTGGCTACAGCTATTTACCCGGGCCTGACGATATTTATGTATCACATTCGCAAATTAAACGCTTCAGATTAAGAACTGGCCACTTAATTTCAGGGCAGGTTCGCCCCCCAAAAGACAACGAACGATTTTTTGCGCTACTGAAAGTAAATACAGTTAATGGGTTGTCTCCTGAAATTAGCAAAAACAATATAAATTTTGATAACCTAACCCCTCTTTTCCCAGAAGATAAAATTAAACTAGAGACAAGAAGCCGAGAAACTTCAACTCGTATAATAGATTTGATAGCGCCAATAGGAAAGGGACAAAGGGGACTAATTGTTGCCCAGCCGAAAACAGGAAAAACAATTTTACTTCAAAAAATTGCAAATGCTATTTCAGAAAATAATCCAGAAATCAAATTAATTATTTTGTTAATAGATGAACGCCCGGAAGAAGTAACCGACATGGCTCGCCATGTTGAAGCAGAAGTTGTAGCATCAACTTTTGACGAACCACCAGAAAGGCATGTAAATGTATCAAACATGGTAATTGAAAAAGCCCGTCGCTCGGTAGAAGCGGGGGAAGATGTTGTTATTCTGCTAGATTCATTAACAAGATTGGCTCGTGCCCACAATACTGTAATTCCCCACAGCGGTAAAATACTATCAGGAGGGGTTGATGCAAATGCTTTACATCATCCAAAAAGATTTTTTGGCGCAGCAAGAAATGTTGAGGGAGGTGGCAGCTTAACAATAATTGCAACAGCGCTCGTTGATACAGGAAGCAGAATGGATGATGTTATTTTTGAAGAATTTAAAGGAACAGGAAATATGGAACTAGTTCTCGACAGGGAACTAAGTGATAGACGCTTATATCCGTCTATTAATATTGCGAGGTCAGGAACAAGGAAAGAAGAAAAATTGTTTGGGAAAAAAGATCTTTCAAGAATTTGGTTGCTCAGAAAGTTCACAAGCGATATGAACAACATTGAAACTATGGAATTTTTACTTGACAAATTGCAAAGAACCAAAAATAATAGAGAATTTCTAGATTCAATGAGCACATAACTTTCACTCTATATCAATATCTATGTAAAAAACCTTAAATTTGGAAAAAATAACCGATAAACCACATTCTATTTTTGTCAAATTAGTTTGTAACACACCACTACAAACCACTCCGTTTGTTGCAAAGGGAGCGATTATGAAACAATATCCTAATGAGAAATTTGTTTCGTTTATAAGCGGAGAATATAGAGGGATTTTACTTTATCCAAGGGTTCAGGTTAAAATATTGCGCAATCAACTTTGCATATTTGCTGTAAATGAAGGAGTTGAACCAACTAAATCCTTTTTACAAAAAATGAAATCGCTTGAAATTGATGGGACAACCTATGTTTTTGCAGAGCAAAACATCTCAGAGAATTTTAATCTTTTTGAAATAATACCAAATCAATACAAAAAATATAAATTTATCACACCATGGGTTGCTTTAAATGAAAGGCAATCAAAACAATATGACCGTCTATTTTTCGATGAAAAGCGTGTTTATTTAAACGAAATGCTTGTTAAAAATTTATCATTTATCTGTACAGACTTAGGGAGGTCTTCCAAGGAAGAATTACAAGTTCGGTTTAGGGCTAGCTCATTAACACCTAAAATTGTTGACTATAGCAAGAACGGCTCGTTCAAAGGTTTTTTTACAACAAATGTAATTTTACCTAATTTTATTGGAATAGGGAACGGTATAGCTAAGGGGCTAGGGACAATTATAAAGTTGCAACGAACAACAACTCATTAACTGCGGAAATATCTTTTTAGACAGGTAAATAGTTCAGTAAATTTAGTGCTCGATATTTTTATAAATTTTATTAAGGAGATGATATAAGCGATGAGCATCAGTTTAATAGGTCGGGCTATAAAAGAATCCGGCACTCTGAGAATCAATGAGATTGCTTCAATTCTTCGAGCTAAGGGTGAGCCATTGATTCATCTAGGCGGAGGAGAGCCTAAAAGCAAAGCTCCGATAGACGCAATTACAAATGTTTCTGGATTACTAAACTCTGGAGAAATTAGATACACGCCAGCCGACGGGACTATCCCAATGAAACAGGCAATTATCCGTTACACAGAAGAATTTTATAACAGAAAAGTGGAACCGGAAAATGTCATTGCTTCCAGCGGTGCAAAACAGGCGATTATGGTTGCACTACAAGCTATTCTTGACCCTCAAGATGAAGTTCTTTTTCCAACACCATACTGGGTAAGTTATCCCGAGATGGTAAAATTATGTGGTGCAGTTCCGGTTGCGGTTAAACCAGAAGACGGCTCGTTCTATCCAAGAATGCAAGATATTGAACAGAATGTATCCTCTTACACAAAAGCGATTATTATTAACAGCCCCAACAACCCAACGGGAGCGATGTATTCTGAAGAATTTATTTCTAACATAGTCAAATATTGCGAGAAAAAAGGTATCTATCTCATTATGGATGATATCTATCACAGATTAATATTTGATGGAAAAAAACCAATTAGTTGCTACGACTATGCTTCTGATCTTACTGATAATTCTAAGTTAATTGTAATTAATGGAGTGTCCAAACAGTATGCTATGACTGGTTTTAGAATTGGATGGGCTGTAGCAAACAAAAAAGTGATAGAAGTAATGGCAACAATTCAAGGACATCAAACTTCTGGTCCTTCTGTTGTAACTCAAAAAGCAGCCATAGGAGCAATAAACGGAATTCAATCACATGTTGAATCGTTGAGATTAACTTTAGAAAATAATAGAAATATTATGATGGAAAGATTAAATGCGTTTGATGGCGTTGTTCCAACGAAACCAGATGGCACATTTTATACATTCGTGGATTTCAGTCATTATAGCAAAGATTCCTTAGAGTTGGCAAATTTCCTTCTAGAAAAAGTGAGGGTAGTTACGGTTCCTGGGGTTGAGTTTGGATTGGAAGGATTTCTTAGACTTTCAACTTGTGGTTCAGTAAAAGATATTACTGAAGGGATTGAGCGAATTAAATGGGCATTAGACCCGAATTCACCTAACGAACTATATATTGGAGAAAGAAAATTAGTGAGGGATTGGGTATGAGTAAATATTTAAAATTCGATACCCCTGCCCAAAAGCAGGCAAAAGACTTAAAAAGTGATTATGGTTTAAAAAACCACGGATTAGTTCATCTCGACAGAGTTTACTGGAATCTGCCAAAACCAGCTCTGTACGAAGAAGCTGTTTTCCGCAATGAGGGTAAAATCACAAATGGTGGTGCGTTTTTAGTAAACACAGGTAAATGGACAGCTAGAGCAGCAAACGAAAAATACTTTGTGAAAGAGCCATCTACAGAAGAAAAAATCAATTGGGGTGAATATAATCGCCCAATGGCACCTGAAAAATTCAACAACATGTATGCTCGTTTGCAAGCATTCCTGCAGGGCGAAGAACTTTTTGTGCAAGATGTTTATGCGGGTGCACATCCAGATCACAGAATGGCTGTCAGAGTAATTACGGATACTGCTTGGCAAAGTATGTTTGCACGAAATATGTTTATAGCAGACACTAAGCTGGACAACTACAAATCGTTTGTTCCGGAGTTTACAGTAATAGCATCTCCGTCATTCAAGGTTGATACTAGAATTGAAGGAACTAACAGCGAAACAGCTATTGTTATAGACTTTTCTAAACGGTTGGCGATTATAGCAAATACCCACTATGCTGGTGAAATCAAGAAAACTATTTTCACTGTAATGAATTATTTGATGCCATTGAAAGATGTTATGTCAATGCACTGTTCTGCAAATGTTGGGAAAGATGGAAATGTAGCGTTATTCTTCGGATTAAGCGGAACTGGTAAAACGACATTATCTGCTGACCCATCTCGTAGTTTAATTGGTGATGATGAACACGGGTGGAGCGATGATGCAGTTTTTAATTATGAAGGTGGATGTTATGCAAAAGCTATTCGACTTTCTGAAGAAGCAGAACCGGAAATTTATGCGTGCACACAAAAATTCGGCACTATTTTAGAAAATGTTGTGTTCGACCCAACATCACGACAAATAGATTTAGACGATGAACGCCGAACAGAAAACACGCGATTATCCTACCCGTTGGAATTTATTCCAAATGCCGTCGAAGAGAAAATGGTTCGTTCACAGCCGAACAACATCATTTTCTTGACTTGCGATGCTCAGGGAGTGATGCCACCTATAGCAAAATTAGATATGGAACAAATGATGTATCATTTCATTAGTGGATATACATCAAAAGTTGCTGGGACAGAACTTGGTTTAGGAATTGAACCAGAAATTACTTTTAGTCCCTGTTTTGGAGCCCCGTTTATGGTTCATCATCCGTTTTATTATGCTAATTTGTTGCGTGATAAAACTGAAAAAGCAAAAGCAAATGTTTGGTTGGTGAATACTGGTTGGGTTGGTGGAAAATTTGGTGTTGGGAAGCGAATTAGCATAAAACATACGAGAAATATGCTCAATGCCGCACTTGATGGCAAATTGGATAATATAGAATATCGAAAAGATAATTTATTTGGATTTGAAATACCTTTATCTTGCCCTGGTGTTCCAGATGAAGTGTTTGATCCATCCAACGCTTGGGGAAACAAAGGTGAATATTGGATGAAATATGATGCGCTTGTAGCACGATATATTGAGAACTTTAAATTGTACGCAAGCGGAGTTCCGGATACAGTAGTAAAAGCTGGTCCAACTCGAATGAAAGAAAAAGCTTAATTAGGAGGTTATTATGAAAGCAGGAATACACCCTGAATACAAACTAGGCACTGTACATTGTGCGTGCGGGAATACTTTTGAAACTCGAATGACTGTAGATGCAATAAAAGTAGAAATCTGCAACGAATGTCACCCGTATTTTACTGGAAAGCAAAATCTAATTGATACAGCGGGTCGAATTGAAAAGTATATGAAAAAATACAATCTTTCCGAAGACGATATTAAATAGCTAAACACACAATATATAAAGGCGGGTTATTCTATTTTGAATTCCGCCTTTTATTTTATATGAAACTAATTGTAAAAACCTTAGCGTTACTGGTTTCTAAATCGCAAATTCTTGTCGGTGGGCAAGCAGTTATCGAAGGTGTGATGATGCGTGTGCCTGGTGCCTATGCAACAGCTGTCAGAAATCCAGAAAATGAAATTCAAATTGACAGACACGAATTTGAATCAATTGTTGAGCGAAAACCACATCTAAAAAAACCTATATTGCGTGGCATAGTTCAACTATTTGAAGCTATGAAAATTGGATTCAAAACTCTCCAATGGTCAGCTGAAATCACATATCCTGAAGAAAAAGAAAAATCAGGAAATAAACTAACAGAAATTGCTTCGACAATTTTCGCTATTGGACTTGCAATAGGATTGTTTTTTGTTGCTCCGATTGGCTTGACAACCTGGTTGTTCGATAAAAACAATGAACCATTTTACTTTAACATTATATCAGGGGGAGTGAGAATAGCATTTTTTCTTATTTATTTAATTCTTATATCGCTGATGAAAGATGTTAAACGGCTATTTCAGTATCACGGAGCAGAACATCAAACGATTTATGCGTTTGAGTCTGGCAATAATTTAGAAATTTCTGAAGCGAAAAGACACCCAACACAGCATCCTCGTTGCGGAACCAGTTTCATTTTTATCCTTTTAATTGTTGCGATATTGACATTTGCGGTCATTGATTCGTTTATGATGTTATTTGTGAAAGATATTCAAGTTTGGATGCGCTTATTGATTCATCTGCCAATGGTTCCGCTAGTTTCGGGGTTTGGATATGAAGTCCTTAAACTAACCGCAAAATACAGAAAAAATATTTTGTTCAGAATGTTTGCTATGCCGGGAATTTGGCTTCAATATATTACCACTAAACAGCCGGACGATGAACAATTAGAAGTTGCGATTAAAGCTCTCCAAAGTGCATTTGGAGATAAAATCAAAGACCATACAGGGCAGAAATTTGTCGCAGAGGCAATTGGATGATAAACAAAATAAAAGATGTTGTAAAGCGATATGATGAGCTCGGATTAAAACTGAGCCAGTCAGAAATTGTATCTAACAGGAAGAAGTTCACTAAGTTAGCTCGTGAACATTCTAGTTTGGAAGACCTTGTAACAATTGGCAAAATATTTATATTGAAATCTGACCAGTTAGAAGAATTTGAAGATGTTTTAAGCGGAGACGATGAAGAGTTAAAAGAACTCGTCAAAGAAGAAATTGACGAATTGAAAGATGAGTTAGAATCTTTGGAAGAAAAATTAAAAGTTCTACTTATCCCTAAAGACCCCGATGATGACAAGAATACAATTTTAGAAATCCGAAGCGGAACCGGTGGCGAAGAAGCCGCATTATTTGGTGGTGATTTGTATCGGATGTATATGCGATATGCCGAGAGACGAGGCTGGAAAATAGAATTGATGTCGTTGAGTGAATCAGAAAATCGCGGAGTAAAAGAAGCTGTTGTTAGCATCATCGGAAAAGGTGCATTTGGAGATTTGAAATTTGAAAGTGGCGTTCATCGAGTGCAACGAGTTCCAGCTACAGAATCAAGCGGAAGAATTCACACTAGCGCCGCTACAGTTGCCGTTCTACCAGAAGCTGAAGATGTTGATATTGAAGTGAATGATGCTGATTTGAAAATAGACACTTACCGAGCATCCGGTGCTGGTGGCCAGCATGTAAATAAAACTGAATCTGCTATTAGAATTACACATATTCCAACTGGACTCGTTGTAACTTGTCAAGACGAAACTTCACAACACAAAAATCGCGACAAAGCAATGAAAGTTTTACGAACACGCTTATATGAAGTTGAACAAGAACGACTCCATAAAGAAAGAGCGGATGCCAGAAAATCAATGGTTTCTACCGGCGACAGAAGTGCAAAAATCCGGACTTACAATTATCCACAAGGGCGCGTAACCGAACATAGAATCAATCTAACTTTATATAAACTCGACAGCATTATGGACGGCGACTTAGCCGAGATAATTGAAGCTCTAAAAATCGAGGAGCAAAAAGTTAAACTTTCGAGTGCATAATTTGAATTATGTGCAAACCTAAATCTATTTTTCTCACTATATAGCCAATGCCAAAAATCTGGAGAGTTATAGATTTAATTGATTGGGGTGTGGAATATTTCCAGTCAAAAAATATATCAAATGCACGACTTGAAACAGAATGGTTGCTGTGCGATGTGCTAGAATGCAAAAGAATTGATTTGTATGTCCGATTTGAGCAATCGTTATCACAAACAGAATTAAGTAAATTTAAATCATTTATTCTTCGTAGAATTAAAGGCGAACCGTTTCAGCACATTATAGGCAAAGCCCCCTTTTATGGTAGAGATTTTATCGTAAATAGGGATGTTCTTATCCCGCGACCAGAAACCGAAATTATCATTGATATCACAAAACAAAACAATATTTCTCCAAATAAAATATTAGATATTGGCACTGGAAGCGGTTGTTTGGCAATTACTTTGGCTTTAGAAAATCCAAATTCTGAAGTTATTGCCACTGATGTTTCCGAAAAGGCACTAATGATTGCTAAGGAAAATGCTCATCGATTTAAACTCCAAAACATTAACTTTTTTCAACACAATTTTCTAAAAGAGAATTTCTCAGAAAAGTTTGATTTAATTGTTTCAAATCCACCATATATTGCAACAGATGAAATTGAAAATCTACAACCTGAAGTCAAAGATTATGACCCAACTATTGCACTCACCGACGGCAAAGACGGACTGATATTTTATCGTAGATTTTCCGAAATGGCGAGTGTTTTAATTAACGAAAATGGAAAAATGCTTTTGGAGTTTGGTGGTAACCAACAAGTTGAAGCTGTAAGTAGCATTTTCACAAATGACGATTTTGTGGTTAAATTTCATCGTGATTTACAAAACGAACAACGAGTAATTGAAATTTCATTCACCAATGATTAAACTTTTAGCGATCATAAAAATTCTGCGACCGATGAACTTAGTCTTTAGTGCATTGTCGTTAATCATTACAGCTTTTTTGATTGATAAATTACACGATGCAAAAACAATTTTATTTTCAGGTGTAGTTATCATTTCATTTGCTGGAGCTGGAAATATATTAAACGATATTTTCGATTATTCAATAGACAAAATTAATCGACCATACCGACCATTGCCATCCAAAGAGATTGCCGGAAGACTGGCTTTAATTGTTATGATTTCACTTTTTCTAATAGGAATTATTTTTTCGTTTTTGCTAGAACCACTTGCTTTAATAATTGCATTAGGAATGGTGCTTCCTTTATTAATTATCTATACTCCAATTTTGAAAAAGATACCAATTGTTGGAAATATGGCAATAGCTTCAATTCTTGGATTAGTGTTCATATTTAGTGAAGCATCGCTAACCGGTGAAACTACAAAAATGTGGATTCCTGCATTTCTTGCATTTGGATTATCTTGGGTTAGAGAACTCGCCAAAGATATGCAAGATATTGTCGGAGACAAACAAAACAATGTTCGCACATTTCCAGTTCGATATGGAATTTCTTTATCAGTAACTTTTTATGGTTTTCTAGCAGGATTGTTAAGTATTTTGGCTATGTTGCCAATTATGCACCATATTTACGGGTATCCATATTTTATATTGCTTATTGTTGGAGTAATTGTACCCTTAATGCTGAGCGTGTATTATTTGAAAAACCACCAAACCCCTAATGAATGTGGTAAAGTAGCATCGCTTCTAAAAATTATTACTGTTGTTGGACTAATTGTAATATTAAGCACAGGATTTTAATGGATAAAAAAAACAAACCAGAATTATTATCACCCGCAGGTGATTTTCAAAAAATGAAATATGCTTTAGCGTTTGGTGCAGATGCAACTTACGCTGGAATTCCTAAATTTTCACTCCGCACGAGAGAATTAGAATTCAATAAAGACTCACTTATTAAAGCAATTGATTATTCTCACAAGTTGGATAAAAAATTATATCTAACTATGAATATTTTTGCCCATAATACCAAAATTGATTCATTCCTCAAAGAACTTGATATAGTTGCAGAATGGAATCCCGATGGAATTATTATGGCAGACCCAGGACTTATAAATATCGCGATAAAACGATATCCAAAATTAACTATTCATCTGTCCACACAGGCCAACGCTACTAACTGGACAGCTGTAGAATTTTGGCGTGATATGGGAGTTAAACGAATTGTTTTATCCCGCGAGCTTCGGTTAAAAGAAATTGAAGAAATTCATAAAAGAGTGCCCGATGTTGAATTGGAATCGTTTGTTCATGGAGCAATTTGTATTGCATATTCAGGGCGGTGTTTAATCACAAATTACTTGAATCATCGAGACGCCAATCAAGGGACTTGCACAAATTCGTGTAGGTGGGAATATAAACTTAGCGAAGAAGACGGTAGTCTTACAGATATTGAAAATCACCAGAAAACGAGTTTTGATAAAACTACAATCCCCCCAGATAATTTAACCGTTGAAGAGCCACAGCGAACCGGAGAAAAATATCCTATAAACGAAGACCAACACGGAACATATTTGTTTAATGCAAAGGATTTGTGTGCCGTTGAATTATTGAAAGAAATTCACAACGCAGGGGTTTGCAGTTTTAAAATTGAGGGGCGGACAAAGTCCGCATACTACACTGCAGTTACAGCGATGGCATATAGGAATGCAATTGATGATATGTGGTTAGAAAAACCGTTTAATAAGAAAAATTTAAACGATTTAATGGCACTATCTAACCGTGGTTATACAACTGGATTTTACACTAGAAATCCGCGAGAATTTGGAGAAAATTATTACGACTCGCGTTCAAAAGAATTATCTCATAAAATTGTAGGAATGCCCATTGATTATGATAATCAGAGGAATTCACTAACTTTTGAAATTAAAAACCGTTTGGAAAAAGATACTTTAGTGGAAGTAATTACACCAACTGAACGACATTTTGTAACAGCTAATGAAATTATTAATCCAAAAGGACAACTTGTAGATGTTGCACATGGAGGTACTGGATTCTTTTCAATTCCGCTTGAAAAAGATCCTGGTGAGTTTGTTGTTTTGCGAAGAGAAATTTATGCGAGCGAGAAGTAGTATAACGGACAGGTATATGCGTAGTTGCGGGATTTCAAGGCACTTTCGTTTCAAGTTTGCACAAATGTTGCTTACCTGCACAAAGTTTCAATTTACCACAAAACCCCGCAATTATCGCATATACAATGTTATGGGCTGGTTATTTTATCTCCTCTGAGTTTGCGAATTTTACTTCTTGGGACTCTTTCACAATTTTCCCTTTAAGAGCAAGATATTCATTAGAAGATAAAGTTTCTACTTTTTTAATCTCCCCATTTTTGTCCAATTCAATTTTACCATAAGTTGGACTTTCCGTTGAGTTTAATGCTAAACTCGGGTCAATAAGTGGCAAACCTTCAATTGTTGCTGATTGTTGTCCATAGATATAAGGTATCCACCAAAATTTAGTGTAAATAACTCCATCTAATAAAGCAACGCATCCAGGTGTGCTTTCTATTGCTCTGTCAACGGCTTCTTTAATGTTAACAGTTCCTGTCGGAAAGAAAATAATCCAATGAACCATATCTTTTCCTTCGACTCTACTTTTTCCCCTAACAAAACTTGCACCTTTTGTTAAGTCAACATTTTTTGACGAGATTAAAGTAAAATCAAGAACACGGTGAGAACAGCTACTCAGAATGAATGCTGTCAAACTTAATGCAATTAAACTAAATTTTAATTTTTTCATAAAAAATCCTATTTATTTTTTTCTTACTCGTATGGCTTTTCAGAATCCGCCCCGTTTTATTGTGGTCGCTGGTCTCCACTTTTATACTAATTATTTTCTTGTTGTTTGTCTTAAATCTTTCAAGACGAGTCAAAAGTCGGTGGTTCTCTTGACTGTGTCATTCCGTTGTGTCGTTTTTTTAACTTGCCCATAACGGTTTGTATAAGAATAGTAGCCGATTGCGGAACTTAAATTTTTCAAGTAACTACTAAATTTTATGCGGGCTACAATGTTCATATTTACTACTATTTCGGCTATTATTTTTATACTTTGTTATGTAGCGTTATACTATATTCAGTTTAATTTTAATTGATATTTTCCTTTGATTTTTGATGCGTAAAAACTGCCATAAGAATCTGCTTTTTTAAATTCACTCCAAATTTTTAATGGAACATTAGAATGAATATATGTTTTTTTAGATGTCTTTATTAGTAAAAATCCAACATTTAAATCACAAGAATAAAATTCTGCATTTTTAATCCAAGAACTTTTTGATGTGTTGCATTCTTCTGATAAATTGAATTTTGATGAGTTTATTAGTTTTAAAGCAACTTGATAACTATCAAATTTATTTGGTAAACTGTCACACACTTGAGCATTACAAGAAGTAAAAAACAATGCTAAAAATCCTATAATTAATAATCCTTTTATTTTCTTATTCATAATGCTAAAATTCACTTTGTAAGTCTTCTAATGCAGTTTCCACATCATCTGCCGCACTTTCAACATCCCAAACGTTAGATTGCCAATCTTCCCAACTAAAATCATCAATTTCACTCTTTAAATCATCAATTTCACTTTGCACTTCATATGCATAATCTTCAATATTTGACAGTTTGTTATTAAGTTCTTCTAATTCGTATTGACAATCTTCAAATTCCGATTGTACATCGTCAAGTTCCACTTGAACACTATTAAGTTCTGATTGTAATCTATTTATTTCTTCTTGATTACAACTTACAGTTGCAAAGGTCAAAACAAACACTATCAGATATATTTTTTTATTCATATTCTAATTTTTAGTTATCTTCAAAAAGTTCTTTTAAATCGTCATTCTCATATTCAGTGTGATGATTAATTGCTGGCAACAGCGCAATAACAATATCTCTTAAACTAATAAAGTCCTTTTCAGTATATACAATATAATCAACTGTACCTGACTTTCGTATTTCAATTCGCAAATCAGGATAGGAAACATCATCTCCAACTCTTAATCTTAAATCAGGATATGA
>JACNLC010000046.1 GCA_014381725.1 Fidelibacterota bacterium
CACCATCATAGTCATCTTCTTCTGTTGTTGCTACTAAGTTGAATGGTGCCGGTGGTTGTTCTGGAGGAGTACCTTCAGTTATAAACCAAGTAAATGGTTCTGAGCTCCAACGATCATCCCAGAATATAGTGTAAACACTACCTGCAGTAGCTAAAAATTCAACTGTAGATGGTCCCCAATAATCACAACAATCATCATTTTCAACAAAGACATCTATAAAATTACCTTCTTCGTCAACTTCACAAGAGTTGAGTAGCATCAAATATGTATCCCATTGAGCATCGCCTGTTTCGTTCTGAGAAGTAATTGTTAACCAACTGTCTGTGGTTACTGTGTATTCATACCATTCATCTGCACCACTTGCTGAATTTTCACCAAGTACAGCTTCAAATGGGTCATCACAAGTACTCACAACTTCAAATTCATGAGGATGACTTCCAAGATAATCCCAAGTATCAATATCAAAGACAATCCAATCGGAATCTTCTTCATTTGTTCCAGCTGATAATGCCCAATCAGTACTACCAGTTAACACTTCAGCTTTTCTAACTAATGTATGATCTTTTGTGGCATTGGCAACACCCGCAACATCCCAGCCAGAACCAGGATCACCATCAAAGTTTCCTAACCAATCGAGAACAACATAACCAGTTTCAACACCAAAAACCAAAGCATAACCATCATCACCGTTGCTTAAGTAAGTATGAGTTTGGTTAGCAAGAGCTACAATAGAAGAGTCTGCACTACCATGGGCAATAATATAAACTCCACCCGCTTCAATTACAGCACCTTCAGAAAATGCATTCCAATATTCATATTCACCAGGAACATCAGGTGCATTAGAAACACTAGGGAATGCATAGTTAGTTAGATCAACTGTAACATCGCTTGCATTATAAATCTCAAGATATTTATTATTACTACTGCCTTCAGCATATTCAGAGAAGAACAAGTTTCCTGCATCTTCTATATATATGCAAGAATCATCATTATAAGTCGCAGCAGGATCATAGTTTAATGCTAATTCATCCATACAACCTGGTATGTCTTCGAGACAAACATCACAAGATTCCCAACAAACAGGAGCAAGAACAATATCTGCATCACTAACTGTAATATATCTGTCATTACCATAGTTACCGCCTGCACAATCTACTAAACCATCACCTGATTCATATCCACCATTATAGAAATTGTAAGAATAATCACCTGCTGCTAATTCCATCGTGTAGCTGTAAATTAAATCGGCATCGTCGTCTGTCATAACAAACCAAGGATTACCATAACCTAATCTAACCTCAATATCATCAGCACCAACGCCTTCTACGCCCATATCAAGATTGAAAGTTACATTGAATAGCATATTTCCATCACAGTCATAACCTGGTTCAGGATATACACAATCACCTTCTTCTCCAAAGTTACAAGCAGTTTCGTCATCACAAATTGATGCAAAATCATGTGGATGGCTTCCAAGATAATCCCAAGTATTCTGTGAAAATACTAACCATTCAGAATCATCTTCATTTGTTCCAGCTGACATTGCCCAATCAGTATTACCAGTTAGCACTTCAGCTTTTCTGACTAATGTATGATCTTTAGTTGCGTCAGTAACACCAGCAACATCCCAGCCATTACCAGGATCATCGCCTGTGGTGCCAATAACATCTAGCACTGTTCCACTTCCTACTTGAGTTAGTGCCATAACATCATCTCCATTACTCAAATAAGTAAATGTTTGGTCGCATTCAATTGTGATTAATGAATCTGCAGAGCCATGACAAACAACAAAAACATCACCTGCTGTAATGATAGTGCCTACGTCAAAGGTTACATTGTCAGGATAATCCCATACATCTGTTGAATCACATCCATTTGAACAACTTGAGAGTGAATATCCACTCAAATCTACATCACCCTCAGTAGCATTATAAATTTCTAAATATTTGTTGTTGCTTGTACCTTCTGCATATTCTGAGAAGAACAGATTATCAACTTCAGGCCATTCATAAAAACAAGAACCATCATCTTCAGTTGCTGCAGGATCATAATTCAAAGCTAAAGGATCGGTACAACCCAGAATGACCTCTGGACAAGCTTCGCAGGATTCCCAACAAACTGCATCTAATACTAAATCAACATCTCCTGGTGTAACATATCTATCATTCCCATAGTTACCACCTGCGCAATCTACTAAACCATCACCAGATTCATATCCAGAACCATCACTATTATTAAAGTTGTAACCATATTCATTTCCTGTTACTAATGTCATTGTGTAAGTGTAAACAAGATCAAGATCTTCATCGTTCATTACAAACCAATCACTTGGATTGTAGTCCCCATTTATCGTAGATGTTCTTACCTTGATGTCGCCTGCAATTCCTTGAACATTCATATCAACTGAAAATGTTACGCTAACTGTACAAGTAGAGCCATCACCTTCACAAACACCACATTCATCTTCAACTGCAGTTCCTTCGCAAACTCCTGCACAATCAACTACAGCATCCCCACCGCAAACTCCTGCACAATCAACTACATATTCGCAAGCTCCTTCTTCACCAAAGTTACAAGCTTCAATGTCATCGCAAGTTGGTATTTCACCTGCACCAATCCAAGATGCTGGATCAAAACCCTCAGGTGCATATTGATTTCCATCTCCACCACCTGAACCGTTGTCAACATACCATTCTGCTACATCCCATATAGGATTTGCAGCCGAAACGGTTTCAACTCGTTCTGCACGACCATCTTCAAACTCGTGACCTGTGCCTGTTCCATCTTCACCGGGAACACCAAAAATATCGGTAAGTGTACCGGTTTCATCAAGTATAGCAACATTGTCATCACCATTACTATCAGCTGGTCCACCAGTTCCAATATCCTGGTCACAAGTAAGTCCATAGGTCGCACTGAATTTATCTGCATCATTACAAACAATGTAAAAACCACCAGCTGGAATAACTCCAGTTAGATCCTTTGGTGTACTTGGATCTGCATTGCCATTTGTCCAGCGTTGGATAACCCAACCCGTACTAAAATCTACATCTGCATCACCATTATTATACAGCTCGACAAAACGACCTGCATCTGATGAATTTTGTGGGTCTGCAAGCTCTGTTATAAGCACATCTGCAAATACAAATTGCATAATCCCAACTACCATCATTACTCTAATGATATTATTTATCATTTTTCCTCCTTGGTTGTTTTTGATTTATCGATTCCCCTTTTTATACAAAAAAGCAAGGAATTATTGATTATACTCTGCTAATTAATTTATGAGTATAATTTTCTTGTGAGTAAATAAAACTCACTATTAGCGACTAAATTTAATCATTTATTTTACTGAAAAACCACAGGATTCTACAATATGGGTGTGATATAAATCACAAAAATGGAAATAATCTGCAAACAACAGGATTTTTTGCTCTAGCATTTTTTCAAAATTCATCAATAACAATTAAATTTCAAAAATTTAGAGTGAAATATTTAATGAAATTTATTTGGATTTGATGTTGATTTTAACTGTAAGGAAAAGAAATATTTATGACTTATCTTACAACTTCAGATGAATTAAGGAATTGATAACCCAACTGTTTTAACTTAGGTATTTCATTTTGTAGGACTTCAAGGGTTATCGGTTTTGTGGCATGCCCAATCCCAATTGCAACATGCATATTGTGGGATAGTTGCGCCAACTCATAAAGTTTGTTTTTAACTGATTCGTAATCTTCAATATGGTCTAAAAATATCTGACGAACCTCAGTTTTCACTCCAAATTGACGCATAGTAATAAATGCTCTACTTTCTGGATTCGTATAGCTATCTATAAAATATTTGTCCATTTCTTTTAAATTTCTTGCTAAATCTTTCATTAGTTGCAGGCTTTCAGTTGCTTTTGAACCTTGATGATTATTCATCCCTATAGCTTGTGGAATTTCATCAAAAGCGGATGTTAACAACTCTTTAAGAACATTTATATTCATCTTGTCTGTTAACAGATATTTTTTTTCGTGGCTTTGATCATAATCAAATGATTCCATTGGCATATGAATCATTACTTCAAATCCGAGACTGTCAGCTACCAACCCTATTTGTGAAGAAAAATTATGACCAGGAATTACAGAACAAGTAAAATTTGGCTCTAATGATAAATATGATTGGATAGTTTCGTTATATGAATATCCGAAATCATCAATTATTAAACAAATATTTCCCTTTGGAGTTATTGGTTTTTCAATTTCTTTTTTGCAAGAACTTACAAACAAACTAATTACTAATATTAGATACAATCGAAACATACTCAAATTTATTTACTTTTGAACTTTCATTCCGCTATTATCAATAATACCAAATGATATCAACAGAATGTGGAATTCCAAGAACTTCACTACTGTGCAACTTAATACTATATTGAAGTCCCCACTTTCTATGCGAAAAAGAAAAACCCGACGAAATCGCCAAATGCTCTAATTTTGACGAATATTCAACAGCAGAAATCAATTTCAATTTGCTTATTGGAATTATAATCCCTGAATACCCAACTATACCATGTGTATCGCTAAACATTACATCAGCAAATACAGTTGACGAAACAAACGGTTCATCTATTGAGATGCCAAAACCAACGGTTGTTGGCAAATGGTTTCTTAAACTCTCTGAATAGCAATATCCCAAATTTTTAATAATAAGTCCTGTATTGACTAAATTGCTCAATTTTTTTGTAATTCCAAAATCAGCTGAGAATGCAATTGCAGAATAGTGATAAAGACGGGTATAACTTCCTCTTAGCGAAACTCCAAAATCAAATCCGGAAAATCGATAACCAGTTGTAATGCGGGTAGAAACCCAGTAAGTTCCGAATTGCCCAAGAGGTTCATCTTGAGGAATTTCATCTCTGAGTTCGATATCATCCAATCCTAATTTTTCTATATAAAATAGTTTTGGTGATTTTCTATTCCAAACTAATTGCATTTTTTGACCGGAAACTCCACCAAACCAAGATGTCTGTGAAAAACTAATGTAAGGATTTTCAAACCACAAAATTGAAGATGGATTTACATTTGGATTGATGTTTAATGCTATTCCAGCTCCAGATAGTGACATTTCTTCTGCATCATTAGTGATGTCAAGTGCCTGAAATCCTATTGTCCATACTGCTGAAAACATTATTAATAATGAAACTATTTTTCTCATTTGATTATTTTATTTCCCTATTCCTTTACCGTTTGCGGATTATCACTTGTAACTTACCGCTTTTACATTTCCATCCACCAACTAAAATTATGACTTAATCCTTCACCTCTCCTACCGTAATCAAGAGAATAATCCATCTGAATATTCTTCTGATTCCAAGCTGAAATTATAAGTCCGAAACCAAAAGTTGGTGAAAAATTATTTAATCCAGAACGAAGCATAAATATGCCATCATAAATGTACTCTAAACCAACACGGTATTTACTTTCAAATTCGTGATCAGCAGATCTTATGCCATCCCATTGTACAAGTAATTTTGCTTCTGGAATTATTTGATATTTTATTCCTGCTGACAAAATTTGTGGTAACTGTTCTTCATAACTTTTTTGTTGATCATCCAAATCCACTTTCCATGTCGTCCCTGCTAGGATATTGGAATATTTTCCTCCAAAAGACAATTTATTAGAAAAATTATATAGAAATCCAAAATCAAGTCCAATTCCCTGAGAATTGAATTTTGGTGATAGTTCATCATATTTTGCTAATAATTCATTAAACATTATCTTTAGGTTAAGTCCGGCAGAAACTTTTGAAGTAAATGATACTCCAAAGCTTAACATCCCATAAATATCGTTTGATGATAACATTTCAGTTTTATTGCCATAGTAATCTCTTCCCTGAATATTATCAACTCCGGCTCTGAAAATTGATAGTCCAGCACCTGCCTTAGGTGGTAATTTTCTGTTAACAGTCAATAGCTGGATAGAGCGGTCCAAAGACATCTGAAAATAGGAAACCCCAAATTCTATATTATCAACATTTGGCAATAGTGCTGGATTTGAGAATTGATGAAATCCTGTATTACTTTCAGCAATCAAAGCTCCTGCAAGAGCAATTTCTCTAGCATTACTTCCGTAACGCATTGGTGCACCTGCATAACCACCACCAAACTCAGATTTACCGATTGAAAGAACTAAAATTAGTAATATAATTTTTCTCATTAGTTTACCACCATCAATTTTGTCCAATAAATTTCATCCCCTAATGATAGTCTGCAGAAGTAAACTCCATTTGCAACTGTATCTCCCCAATCATTTTTACCATTCCAGATAATCTCACCCTCTCCGTAATTCCCTGCAGAGTGAGAATCAGATAAATGAATAACCAACTCCATTGAAAAATCATAAATATCAATTACAGGATTATAATTCCCATCCAAGAAATATACGAAACGCACATGTCCATCTCCTTCAACCATTAATGCATCATTTACATAAAAAGGATTTGGATAAGCATAAAATTTATCTTCTGCATTATTAGAGATTTTTGTAGTTTCCCAAAACCGATAAATATTCCAGGTCATACCGTTATCTTCAGTTGTGGCTAAACCATCTGGAGTTCCAACCCAGATTCTATTTTCTGTTGTCGTAGCAGAATAAGTCATTTCTGATAAAATTTGTTCTCCATCAATACTCTTCGGTCTTGTAAATTTTCCCCAATACTCACTATCAATAGACATATACAAACCATCATCAGTGGATGCTAGAACCGTATCTCCTAGTGCTGAAATTCCATACACTTTCAGGTTTAATTCTTCAATCCTTTGTACAATATTCCAACTCTCACCGTCATCATCTGTATAACTTAATGCGTTGGTTTCTGAACCTCCAGTTGACCAAGTAATTGCCCAAACTCTAACAAATTCTCCAAAGTCTTGATGAGCAAAGCCAATTACCCAATTCCCAGAAAACCCACTTGAAACTGATGAATAGTGTGTCCAATCGATGCAATCACCGTTTACAAAACCTTTATTAATCCCACCTGCTGTTCCAACCCATAATACAGAATCACCAATTGCATACACAGAAAAACCTTTATGATTATGGCTTCCACCATTTCCAGGGTCATTTGGATTAAGCTCATAATCCTCAGAAAAAGAATATCCACAAATCAGTTCTGTCTGATTATCCATCGGTAATGGAATCGGCTCCCATTCACTATCTAAATTTGTGTAGTCAAATCGTTGAATACCACCAGCCCAACTTGCTGAATAGATATAATTTCCTAAAATTGCTAAATCATAGGATATGTTATTGATTGCTGTAGTAACAGCTAACCGGTTAAACTCTTGACCTCCCCAAGATTCAGATAAGTATTGTGGACTTTCTTTGGGATCAACAGGTTGAGGTTTATACGACCACGATTCTCCTCCATCAGTTGAATATCCAATTCCAGTGCCTTTTGGTTCAAATTGCCCTAATGCCAAAGTATCAACCACACCGGAAACAGCAATGATATTATCTTTTACCGCTAAAGCAGGACACCCACCATTTGGAATTTGTTCACTAATAAATGTCTGCAAATTGTTAACTGCAATATCACTTTTATTTATGAAACCCAATCCATTACCTGTCGCAAATAACACTGCAGAATCACTGTGTTTGATACTGACAATGGCATTGCTTAGCAAACCCTCAACTGAGTTTTCATTTCTCAATAATCCTGAGCTTGGATTTAATGTGAATTTTTGAGGAATACCAGCTATTATAAATCCAAACAAAAGAATATAAACTAAATTTCTCATTGGCAATCCTCCGGACAAGTGTCAGAATCTTCATATTCATTTTGACAAATATCATCCCCACATTTGATAATTTCTAAATCAAATACATCCTCATCTGAATTATTGTCGCTATCTCTAACAGTAAATTTGAATAGAGCAATACCGTAGCCACCGCACTCAGAAATCGGTCTCATTGGAATACTAGTAGAATAAACAAATAAACTATCACCTATGGATTCAGAATATTCTAGAACCCACGAAATATCGTGATAATAATTTTCTTCAGAAGGATTGTCGTATAGTTCAAATTCACATTCAGAATTACTAGAAACATTTGAATACATAAAATCAGTATTTATTGAATACAAAACATTTTTGATATCGTCTGCTCCATTTGATTCAAGAATTGTTACCGAAATATCCAAATTCGTCCATTCTGTTGGATCTAAAATGAATACTTCCGGCATTTCTATTGAGATAATTTCTGGTGGAATTTTCTCCTCAATTTCAATATATTTTGTTACCGTTGTAGAATTTCCATCAGAATCCATAGCAAAGCTTATCATTCTATATTTTCCATAAATCATCTCAGTATCAGATAACAAAGAAAATACTCCATTATTCGGTAAAATATCTCCAAAATTGCTATCATCATTAAGAGTAAAAGTTGAGTCAAACAAAATGTAGTCATTACCAATGAATTTAAGTCCAACCTCAACAGTTTCAACATTGTCTAACCCTTGCGCGTCATTAACTTCTACTTGGATAAATAATTGTGATGAATTTTGAGTTACATTATAATCCAAATAAGTATCTACAATTTCAGGATTCTGCAATGCATCAGGAGTGGTTGGAGTATCGCAGGTCCACCATAAAAATAACATACCAAACAAAATTAGCTTTTTCATATTTGCTCCTTTTGGATAATTACAAGACAAATCCATTCATCATCTCGCAGGATTTCTATAATATCAAAATTATATTTTTTACACTGATCTATAACCATTTTCTCATCAGATTCTAGCAATCCCGATAACACAATCATACCTTTGGAATTTATCATTTTGGGAATTAGTTTCATAATTACATTCCTGTTGATATTCGCCAAAATTAAATTTTGAGAATAATCTTTCCATTCAAGTGCATCTGAAACAAATAATTCCACTGAATTGTGGATATTGTTGAGTAGGAGATTTTCTGTGAAGTTCTCTTTACACACATGGTCATTTTCTACTGCATCCACTTTTCTTGCACCAAGTTTTGATGATGCAATCGCCAAAATTCCGCTACCGGTACCAATATCTAAAACGGAGTCACCAATGTCTAACATATTTGATAATGCTTTGAGCATCAGTTTTGTGGTAAAATGATGCCCCGTTCCAAACGCCATTCCGGGACGAATTTTAATCACAACTTTTTCGGAGTATTCCTTTTTATCCCAATCTGGAATAACAATCATCTCATCAGATACCCTAATCAGTTGAAAATTATCTTGCCAAGCAAGGTGCCTAGGTTCTGATTTAATAGTTACCTGTGTTGAAGTAAACTTAAACTGTTGTGAAAATTCAGTTATCAAATTTTCAACTTTATCTTTTATTGAAACCTCAAAATAAAACGACCAATTATCTTCATTTTTCATCATTCCGAGATAGTATTTTTGCAGGTGAGCATCAAGAATTTCTAAAATACTTTCTTCTGAAGTAATTGTTAACATTAACCACTTTTTGTTTTCTGTACCAATCATTTTTGCAATTCCTCTTGATAAATCAATTCGATAATTACAGAACCTACAATCCCCAAGCTACGAGCAGAACAATTTTCAGGAATATCTTGTAGTGTATGCCAATAATTTATATCAGCATTCGGATATTGAAAATCAATAATATCAACTGCTGGAATTCCAGTATTATCAAACAAAACTTTGTGGTCATCAGTCACTGCGGACCCAAATAAATACTTAAATTCAATAAAACCTAAACTTGTAGCTATTGCCCAAATTTTAGTCACAACATCCGGTGCTTGTTGATATGAATTCCATTCAATCGGAATTTCCAACTCAGTATCACCAACCATATCCAAACAGACCGCATATTGCGGGTATGGTCTTGGAATTTTTTTCGAGAATAATTTCGTACCTATACCAAAACCTGATGGATCACCAGCTTCACCCATATCTTCGCCATCAACAAATAATAAATCAACTCCGATATTTTCCAATGGATTTTCATCTAAAATTTCTGCAATTGTCATTAAAACTGCAATTCCGCTAGCTCCATCATTAGCGCCAATTATTGGCTTGATCCTATTTTCAATTATTAAATCCTTATCAGCAATTTCTCGAGTATCCCAGTGAGCCATTAATAAAATTCTGTTTTCCATTGATGGATTGAATCTAGCAAAGATATTTGTTAATCTAACTGTATCATTTTTGATTGGATGTAAAGTTGTTTCGTTCATTACAATCAATTCATCTACTAGAGGATTAAGAAATTTCTGAAAATATTCTGCAGTTTTAGAATGTCCTTCCGAACCAGGGAATCGTGGGCCAAACTCACATTGTTTTTCTAAATATTCTATTGCTTTAGCTCCACTGAAATATGGGATATCCTGCGAAAAAACAGTACTCATTGCTAACAAAAGTACAAAGAACTTTATAAAATTATAAACTATTTGATTTTTAACTATCATTATCCTTGAATCTTGATATGCACATTAAATCCAAAATCTTTTTCATACCGTGCTCCATTTATTAAATCATTGGAGTATTTATACATAAAATGAACACCTCCATTTACATATCTAGTAAAACTGTAAATTATTTTTGGTACAATCTCCCAAGATGTTTTGTGTAACTGTTCTACAAATATGCCGTTCACATCAGGTCTCAGTGTAATATCATCGTTATAAGATGAATTTATTTCAAACGAAATATCATTTGAAATATCAAAATCACGAAAGAAAAATAATGGGATTGTAAATCCTCCTCTATGACTATATTTAATTTTCCCAGTTAAAGAATTCTTTATAATTCGGTCAGTTGTCGTTCCGCTATTTTTAATGTTAAGTGTGTGTTTAATATTAAAATTAATATCAACAGGTCTTCTACCTTTAGTTGTTGCAGTTAAGCCAAAAAGCGGAGAAAACACTCGAGAATAATCTGATGATTTTTGTTCCCCTTCTTGAAATGTTGTTGCCTTATCTCCGGTAAAATTATGACTTATTGACATTGATTTTAGAATTTTGTTTAAGAAAGGTAATTTTTCCATACCCGACCAATTAACTCCCCAGTTAATAAAAGGTAATCCATCTTCACCGTTATTACCAATTGGGAAATATGATGTCTTTTTTGTTTCAGTTTCTTGCCCACCAGACTGAATAGTCAAAGTAGAATTATCCTTATATTGAAATGTTGTATTGATTTTAGATGTAATTCTCGCTCCTGAGCTTAATGACAAGTCATTAGTGTATTTATGCGAAAATCCAGGAATCCCAGATAAATGGTAAGGTAAATCCGTAGAATCTACTAACCCAAATCTGAAATCATAACTTGGATGGCCATCAAGATTACTAAAACTATGATTTAAGTTCTTTTTGTAATTAACGGATAATGGAGACAGCTTAGATGCCAAAAAGTGAATTGGCTTGAAAATTAATGCTAAAACTTTATTCTGAGTTTCTTCACCACTTGATTGTGAACTTTGTGATGACCCACGACCTCTACCCGATCTTCCTGAAGAGCTGCTAGAACCTCCCGGTTTGTAGATTAACTCGACTAGGTCTTTTGGAGTGATGTTCACACTTGCACTAAAAGCATTTGTTGAACTGACATTTGATGAACGCAATGTATCTACTATAGAATTTAGCTTCCAAGTGTATGATGAGTTATAAGTTAGTTTTGGTTTTAACCACTTTAGGTAATCTGGAGAAAATGTATTGTTCAAACTCTCTGAAATATTGGTTACAATTCCTGGAGACATTTTTTGAGCAAAAAATATTTTATTGTTCATATACTCAACGAGATCACTTTCAATATTCTTAGTGTACGATGATGTGAAACTCTTAGTAAACTGTTGTGTTAATGAAAAATTCCTTGTCATTTTGAAACTTGGTCGCTCTGTAATTGTACCAGCTCTTTGTTCTTCAATTTCATTAAAATCTTTTAGAGCTATTTTTGCTGACCATTTTTTTGGTGACCAATAAATTCTTGAATCTGAAATTACATCACCAATTAGTGGTACTTTTTTCATAAACGAAAATGGTCTCCAATAATTTTCATTACTGAATGAATACGAATATGAAATATCTCCTTTATAATCTTGCTTGAATTTATTCCTTATTTGAGTATTGGAACTAAAAGAATGAATAGCTGACAAATGTATAGAAAGTTTATCAATCGTATATTTTGGGAGCCAGTGGTCACTTCTAGAAGTTTTACTAAATGATGTAGATACGGATACAGTACTTGATTTAGTTTTAACTGAATCTGGTGCATCTGAAATAGAACCAAGCAAAATGTCCGAACCTGGTTTATATTTTGGTGAAGTTACATTGCTTGAGTAATTTATTGTAATTGGAGTTTTTATGCCCCAAGAAGATGGTAAAAACAAATTTGGATTAAACTTTGTATTGATAGAGTATTTTTCGTTTGTGCTGCCATTTCCTAAATGTTCTTGCAGTCTGTGAAATTCAGCATCGGTTTTTTCATATGATGATGTAACACTCATTAGATCGGCCATTTCTAGCATACCATAAAATCGCATTGCCCGACCTTTTTCCCTTTTAACTTCTGTCATTCGCAATTCATCAATTAGGACTTCTCCATATATTCTATCATCTCCTGTATTCTGGACTCCAACTATAACATATTCAATTCTGTCAATTGATGGTTTCCCTTTAATTCGCACTTTTCTCCAAGAATTACCAATTACCTCATACCATTCGCAAATGCCTGATATTTCATCACAAAAATTTGGTGGCACATCTCTGTATCCATTTCCATTTTCATCTTCAAATTCTTCGCAACCTAGATCATTACAATCAAAAACCAAATTAAATTCATCACCTTCGGGATTTACTATTGAATCAAAATTATCATTATTTGGGTCTTCAGGATTTGCTGATTTATCAATCAAAACAGTTTCCCCTAATTCTAAATAATATTCGAAAGTTAGAGAATCCAAACATTCACCCCAACCATTTTCAAATTCGCTAAAGCAACCATCCAAACCGGTGTCATAAAATGGTTCTGCATCGGTTATACTGAGTTTATAAGAGGATAATCCTGCAATATCAATATTGATATGATTGCGAGGATCCCAACCATCGTTTGTTAAGAGTACATCTTCATATATTGGTTGAATAATTTCATAGTATTTATCTTCATCTTGACCAAACTTGAACATCATTTGCACATAAACTGAATCGTCATCAATCCAATCTCCGCCTGTTTCTTCAGGTTTACCTGATACAAACATTTCCATATTTTTATACGCAAAGAAATTCTGTCTTTTACTCGTAGGAATTTCAATAACTTTTTTAATTGCTACTAATGAGTCTGCACCTATACCCCCCTCGTTAAAATCTAGTACAAGCGATTGTTCTTTTTCATAAACACCATAGTATTCGTCGTATTCTACAACTACTCCAGGTGGTGATTTATATTCTGTATTTTCTTCAGTATTTGTTACAGCAACAGAAAATGTCGTGTCTGGAACAAAAATCATACTATCGAGTGATGCTACACCAAGTTCTTCCCATTCGTTACCTATAATTTCGAATTTTGCAATTTTTATTGCTTCTTCTGTTGTTGTTTCAAAATTATTTGCCCAAAGACGAATAAATTTAACTTCTGTCCATTCTACATCAGCTCCATCTGATTTTTCAAAATCAGAAAGCAATATTCTATATAGTTTCCATCCAGGACCGCCTTCAGTAACTGGTAAATCAATTTTCGGTTTTAATTCATAAGTGAAATAACCATTCCTGAAATTGGGACTGTAATCCTTATTTAAATCTTCTGTATCAGGAAGAGTGTATCCTGCTGATTGACCATTTCCCTCAGTACCATTGATTTGGCTATAATCAGAACTGCCTTCGGTATAGTGCCAATTATCACCATTTGGATCACCTGTTAAATTGGGTGGATTATCAAAATCACATCCACCGTCTCCAACTTCATATTCGTCAGTACAGCCATCGAGCCCAGTATCTTCCCCTTCGTCAAGAGCATCATTCCCTCTGTTCCCAAAAATCAATTCATCTTCAGTATCCAAACTCCCATTATTGTTTATATCTTCACTAATGTATCCAATATCAATATGAAGAGTCAAATCATCATTTTGCACATCTTCAGAATTAAGCCAAATATCCAAATATTTACTGTTACTTTGATCATAATCGCTGGAATACAATGAAGTAGTTATACCATTCCAGCTGTCAGAATTCCCAGATTCAGATTCTATATAAGTATTCAAAACTAGAATTCTTGTAGTGTTATTTTGTGCAACTGTTGATGTTTGTTGATTAGGCCAAATTTCTTTAGTTTCAATTTCATAATATGGATTATACCACGACATTTTTATTCTATCATCAATGAATTCACCTTCAGGTGGAGATGCCATTTTCCAAAGTTTTTGTTGAAGATTTATAGAAGTTGTGCGTTTTGACGATTCAAAGTCGTCAATAAATGCTTGCCCTAAAGGATTTGGATTTGGAATAACTTCAGCATATTCTCCTTCGAACATAAATCTTGATGTTTTAGTAGTTTCAATAAATGGTAACCAATCTACAGCTCTAGTTAAAAAATCAAAATTCTTTTGATATTTTCCATTTATGTCCCAAATAAAATTTTGAATTGGTTCGTAGCCAATATCCACTTTTTCATCTGTAATTGACTGATTGTAGTACAGGGCAGTAAAACCTATAAACGCATCGTCAGAAAAATCGTATTGCAATCGAGTTCCAGCCATTATTTTTTTGTCAAATGATACAATTTCATTTTCTTCAAAAGTAACAGCTATGTCATTAGTTGGGTCTAAAGCATCAGGATTTAAAAAATTGAGAGTTCCAGAAAAACCATCGATCGTATAATCAACACCTTCAACTAAAGTTTGTCCATTTAGCTTAACTTCTGCACTTCCCTCTTTGTATAGAAAACCAAGTTCTAAAGAAGCCGGTCGTTGCGAAGAAGATTTTACTTTTAGAATAAACTCATGTTCAGCTGAAATATCTTGTGTGTTTGTAGAGTAATACATTGATGGCCCAGAATCCTCGTCATCGGAAAAATCACCATCGGGATCGTTAAGAGGAGTATCAAAAATTTCGTTCAACTCAGAATTATTATTCCCCCAATATAAGTCGCCATTATCGTAGGGAGTTCCATCTGGATAAGTTCTTGGATTGTTATCATAAGAGAATGGTAAATAATTTGGGAAGAATAAAAATCCTCTACTAAAATCAATGATATTTACAAACTGTTTATCTATTATCCCATCTGGAACAGCTACGCCAGATTCGTCTTGCGTATCCAACCCAAATAATTCCAAAAATGATGTACCGTTTGGGCTGTAAGTTTCAATACCTTCTTCACCTTTTTCATGAACAATTTCAAGTTCAAATCCATCGGGATTAATATTCATCGAACCAAGAGAATATACATTCTTCATCATCAACGGCCAAGTCGCTTTTGATGCTGTGGCTGTACCATCAGATTTAAGAAGTTTTAATGTGATTTCAGTATCCCATATCCCATTATTATTTAAATCTTCAAATGGTTCCCCAGCTTCCCATTCCTCACTTCCATCAAGATCTGTGTATGGTTCACCTGAGTATTGGAGATAATCTATATTACCAATAGGAGGTAACCCACTCGGAGTAATATCCTGAGATTCGGAATCTCTCGTTCCGATAGTGTAAGCTATTCCAACAGCATCAGTACTACCAACCGTAATAAGGCGGATATATCCCAAAAGCTGATTTATCTCATAATCAACATCTCGAACAAGACGCACCCAATCACCAGATTCTGTAATACTATTATTCTCATATGGTCCGGTAGTTGGATCTAAATAAGCTGTTCCGTAAATTTTTCCAGAAACATTTGCAGATGTTCTTTTGTAAACTTCAAATCTTTCAATTACTCTATTTGGATTATATGAATGTGAAAAATCAGAATTCAAAGGATAATACAAATTTTTGAAATCCTCATCAATAAAGTAAAAGTTTTTAGAAAAATTATTGTCATCAATAGTAAATTCTTGTGCTGTCCCTCCAACAGGAAGATCCACTCTTGATTTTTTCACTTTTTCTTGAGATGCAATTGTAGTTATAGACAAAGGTCCCAACTGATTCTTTAATTTGATCCCAAAAAGTCCTTCACTTTTACTACCACTTTGATTTACAAATTTCGTTCCTGTTAATGACAAATTTATATTTCCGGCTTCGATGGATTGAAGAATTCTATCTTCATCTGCTTCGTATTTAATTAGCATATCATTTTCCCAAGAAAATGTAGATTCAGAATTTTGTTTGACTAAAATTGATATATTTCCAATATTACCTTCAATATCAAAATTTTGTTGCTGTTCAAAATCTAAATCCCAAGTTTTTCCTTCTTGAAAACTGGTTTGTGTTTTTTCTTGGTCTTGAAAAATAACCTTCCCCGACATATCAATTCCACCTTTGATGCTAAGCGATACTTCATGTCCAGCGACTGCTGTATCAACAATTTTCCAGGATTTGCCAGCTCCTCTCGGTCCTATATCCTTTTTTATATCAGTTAATTTTTTGACAATTTTTTCACGAAATGCAGTTTGGAAATTTCTTTTGAATGATGTTTTTGCATACCACTTATAATTTACAACAATAGGAATTCTGAATATACTACCATCAAAAGTTTCTTCGATGATGAATGCATCGGTGTTTATTGCTGTTAAATATTCCGTTTTGAGTTTATTAATTTTATAATCCAATAAAAATGTGTTCCACAAGGAATCTGAAGTAACAAAACTCAAAGTTTGAGGATGATATTCAAATGGTTTTATAACACGATTTAGAAAATCTGGTTGATTTAAAGGAAAGGATCTTCCTTCGTTCGTAGTTTCAGCAAATAAAATTTCCCCAAACAACAAAATTGCTAGGTACACCATACCTGCAAGATATTTTATCATGTAGAAATTTTTTAGCTTAGCATAGATAAACACTGTAGCAGTAAATCGCTAGGCATTCTCCTTATTGGGTGTGGATATTTTTGAGTCTGTGAAAATAGAAAATTCCCGTTGCAATAATTGCTTCATTTTTCTAATAGCATTTCCTCTATGGGAAATTTTTCCTTTTTCATTTTCAGTCATTTCAGCAAAAGTTTGATCATATACAGATATATAAAATACAGGATCATACCCGAAACCACCAAATCCTTTAAGATTTTCGGTTATGTGTCCTTCTACGCATCCTTCTGTAATGAGTTCCGTAGAACCATCTGTAAAAGCAACTATTGTGCGAAATCTAGCTGTTCTTTTATCGTAAGGAACACCTTGCATTTCCAAAAGTAATTTTGATACATTATCCTTATAAGAACAACTAACACCAGCATAGCGAGCTGAATAAACTCCAGGCCTTCCGTTTAGTGCATCAACTTCCAATCCGGTATCGTCAGCAATTGCGGGAAGTCCAGTTAGTCTGTTAACTGTCATCGCTTTGAATTTTGCGTTTTCTTCCAAAGTTTTTCCATCCTCTGGGATTTCACCTATTTCCGGAAAATCATCCAAAGTTAAAATCTGCAATCCTAATGAATTAAGAAGGAGCTGTAATTCTTTCCGTTTGTTTTTATTGTGTGTTGCTAATACAATTTTCATTTATTAAATCCAAAATACTCTACAAAATTACACATTATTAAGTATGGAGTAAAATGAATAATATTGAAAAGTAATTTAGATAAAATCAACTAAATTTTGTAAAAATAAAATTTTTGTATGTTCAATACCATAAACTGTTTATAAATTTGCAGGCTCTGAAATTAACAATTTAGTTGATTTTGAGTGGCCTGGTAGCTCAGTCGGTAGAGCAGAGGACTGAAAATCCTTGTGTCACTGGTTCGATTCCGGTCCGGGCCACAAACCAAAACCCCTTGGAGTAATCTGAGGGGTTTTTTATTCGAATAAAATTATATACACTATGACTTACAGAATTGAATAATAATCGTTTAATGTAATAGACAGTTAAAGGATACTCTACTTAAAACAAAGTTTACATCGCATTAAATCACTTGTTAAAAATATTCTTTCTTAATGTTATTTTGCCTTAATCTAATATTCCTTGTAAATTTTGGTAGTTATTAGAGAGATATTTATGAAATACACCACAATCGTTTTTTCTGTAATTTTACTATCTGGAAATATACTATTGGCTAATTGCGATGCAGATTTCGTTGAAATTGATGATATTTGCTATTGGGAATCTGATATCTTTGTTCTTCAAGATATTATCAACACCAATAGTTTAGATATTGAAAATCCAGTTGAACTTGGTGACCAAATATGGTCAGAGGGACGATTAGTATATCTCGAATTAAATTTTGCACTACTTTCGTATATCCCAAATAATTTTGGAAATCTAAATGAGTTAACAGAATTACATTTGTCTTCCAACCAATTTTCAATCCTCCCAGATAGTTTTGGGTATCTAGATAATCTTGTTATACTAGATTTATCCTACAATCAACTTTTTGAATTACCTTCCAGTTTTGGGAATATTGGAAATCTTACCGAATTGGATTTGTCTCATAATCAATTGACCTATTTACCAGAAAGTTTTGGATTTATTAGTCTGCTAAATACATTAAATTTATCGGAAAACCGACTTGCAGTTCTGCCATCAAACTTCGGAAGTTTGGTAAACTTATTGGATTTGGATTTATCATCTAACCAACTTTATTATCTGGACGATAGTTTTGGGGATTTAGTTAATTTGATATATCTAGATTTATCATCTAATCACTTATCATTATTACCAGAAAACTTTGGTCAGATAGTTAATCTAGAAGAGTTAATTTTGTATTACAACCAGCTAACTGATTTACCTGAATCATTTTGTAATTTAATAAATTTGGAAACTTGTTATCTCCATATGAATGAGTTGACATCACTCCCTGAAAATATTGGAAATCTTACTAATCTTAAAAAAATATATTTACAAATTAATCAGTTGACATATTTACCAGAAAGTATAGAATATTTGGACAGTTTGGAGATTGCAAGTCTCTATTTAAATGAGTTGACTTCCCTTCCAGAGAGTATTGGAAATTTGAGTAATCTAAAAAAACTATTAGTTTACGAAAACTCAATAAATACACTTCCAGCAAGTTTATGGAATTTAGATGAATTAAATGTTTTGAAACTGCATTCAAACGAACTATCAGACGAAATTCCCGAAGACATTTGTAATTTAACAAATTTGGTTTGGTCAGTTGATAACAATTCTCCTGAAGAATCTACAATTTTTAATAATAACTATTGTCCTGAATATCCAGACTGCCTTGTAAATTTTATTGGCGTGCAAGATATATCAGATTGTGAAATTATAAATATCGAAAATAACTTCGTAGAACTTTCACAATTTACATTGTTTACTGCTTACCCAAATCCATTTAATCCAACAACTACAATTAGTTATCAACTCCAAGCTCCAAGTTCCGTGCTACTTGATATTTACAATATGAATGGCCAGTTGATTGAGCAATTGGTAGATAACAGAGTAGAAACCGGTTATCATTCAGTTGTTTGGGATGCTAATAATTATACAAGTGGGATATATTTTACTAAATTAACTGTTAATAACTTAACATCTACACAGAAATTAATATTGCTGAAATAAGCATTCTAAAATGCTAACATAGCTAAAATAATACTACTGATTGAAGGTATAATCCACTTTTTCAATTCTTTAACACCAGATTCACCACTTATTTCCAATTCTCCTTCAAATCCAGATTCTGTATATATCGGATATTCTATGTTATCAAAATAAACTGTTTGGACATATTCGATTTTTTTATCGGAAGTATATAGATATTTCTTGTGTTTTTCCATAAAGTTTTCTGACAAATATCGTAGCCAATAATTATCTCCAGTTTTCAAATCTGATATTTTATTTTTATGTGTAAAAAGTGGAGATATTTCTTTAGCAGTAATCAGATTATTTAATAATTTATTTTTTTGCAATTTAGTTATATCTTTTGAGTAATCTTCACTATACAAATAATAAGCTTTTTGTAGGATCATAAGTTCTTTTTCAATTAGTCCAGGATTTATTTCCTCATCGGATTTAATAAAATTTACTTTGATATATTTGCTCCCTAACACTAGCTTTTGGGCAACATGAGTTTCAATAAAATTATCTGGTTGTAATTGAAACAACTGCTTATTCTCTGGATTATATTTTAGTTGAATTTCTTCTGATTGTATTATATCTTTAGTTTCAATAAGATAATATTGTTTTATATTTTCGACAACGAAAGTATTGAATTCGTGATTATTAAACAGCGATTTACATTTAGCACTATTACCCTTTATATTTCGACTGATATCAGAATCCTTAACAAGAATTATTTCTGGTAATTTAGCATTCGACCCATAAATTGTAATTTCATCACCTGCAATGATTTCACTTGAAGATTTTAATGTAAATTTTATGCTGTCGATTTCTGTCAGAGTTACACCTGTCTCACTCAATTGCAACATATTGTAAGCAATTTTTATAGGAACAGTACTCTTAATGATTGTTTCATTATATATCTTTTCGCTGAAAAGTAAATTTACTAAAAAGACAATAAATACAATATAAAACTTCACTTTATATTCCTTCGTATTATTCTTCAAGTATTATAATATCAGCGACTGTATCCCAGTTCCTGATTTGCCTTAGAATAAATTCATTATTAGTAGTTTTTACAGAATCCCACTCAAAATAATCAAAATTCTCATTCAAGTATGATATGCTAAAATCTACCTTCTCTTTTGTAACAAAACAATTGATAACCAATTCAGTTAAAATTCCATTTATTTTTCTAACTTGTTTTAATTGATATGAATTTATAGGTGTTGTAGAATTATAAATGTAACGATAATATTCTCCTTCGGATAAATCATTAACTTTCTGATTGATCTGTTTAATATCACTATATACATCCAATTTATCTCGTAACTTAGTGAAATCTGAAATTGAAATAGAATCAATTATATCTGCGTCTTTTGTAAAAAGTCTTGTACTAAGTCCAGCGGTTGGATTGAGAACGATGAATAAAATCCCGAGAGTAATTCCCAAAACGGCCATCAACATAAATGTGTCTAAGGAAATTAGATAAATTTCACCTGTGTCTTGCGATCTTTTCATAAAATCAGCATTCTATGATTTAAATGAATCCTTAATTTTTGAGAATCCTTTTTGCAAAGAATTAATCGATTCTTGAGAAAAGATCCTAAGAGTATCAAAAGTGCTAATTACAAACATTTTTAGATTTCTCGTTGAATATTTCAAATCCTTTACTTCTGTTTTATACTGTTTGATTTCATCAGATAATTCCCTAAATGAATTAACTAATCCGTTAAGTTCTTCTTTAAGTGATTTCATATCTTGATTGACTTCAGTCAAGTTTTGTTCTGAATCACTTAATTTAGTTGATACATTTCCTAATGTAGAATCTAACGGATTTAGTTTGTTATCTAAAGAGATAAAATCTTTGTTGATTTTGTTTATTTCTTTTTCACTTTGCTGAATTCTATCCGAAAATAATTCAATTACAGAACTTACAGGGTTTAGTTTATCGTTCAATTTTTCAATATCAATATTAAATTCTGTAATTTGAACATTGGATGATTTGAAGTTTCCTGCAATCTCTCTAACAGAATCATTGAGTTGAGATATATCCGAAATCAACTTACTTTTTTCAACTCCAAATTGTTTTAGTTTTTCTGATGCAGTTTGAATATTCTCAGAAAATGTTGCAATCTCTAAATTAACTTTGCCAATAGAATGTTCAACAGAAGCAGGATTAGATGCAAATCCTTCAAATTTAAGAAATTCAGAATAAGTTTCATGTAACCATTTTTCATTATTCTCACTACGAAGAAGAATAGTAACACCAAATTCTATTATCAGAGTAATACCATGTGCTGTAATACTAGTTGCTACAGCAATAGAGTTCCCCAATAATGATTGTTTTACTTGATCTATAAATGTCTTATTTAAAGAAACACTACTTGCATCAAAATTAATTCCTTGATGCATTGCAATCCACATTTCAAAAAACGCAAGTAGTAATCCGATTAGCGTACCAAAAATTCCAAGGCGGATAATCCAAATCATTGATTTATTTGTATTTTCAGTAAATGCATAAGTGTTATCGCTTTCCATATTGAAGTAATCTTCATAAAACTGAGAGAAATATGTTTTAGAACTTTCAATTTTGAACGAATTATACAAGCTTGAAATGAATTTTTTTGGAAACCCTTGATTATGTTGTGTTGATATTAAATTTAAATTTGTAAATCTGTTATTTAGATCTTGAATAACTGATTTGTCAATTTCGTTTTGTTCTTTATAGCACTTCCATAGATACCAAATCCTTTTAAGAACTACGAAGTTAAACAAAACTAACAAAACAATCATCGCATAGTAAACATAAATAGAATTCCGACGATCAAGTAATTTTGAAACTGTTGTAGAAAATTCTCCTTCACCATCCTCTATTAAACTACTTAAAGCATTTTGATCAGTAGCTCCAAATTGAGATGTAGTTTTACCAATTTCTAAAGTTGCTTTAGACATTATGATCGTTAACAAAATCATGACGATCGTAATCGTTATTAACTTGATTTGTTTTATTTGATAAAAATACTTAGAATAGAAACCTTTCAATGACTGAAATATAGACTTATTTGTTTCTAAATTTTCCAAATTTTGATTCATTAACTTGTAACACTCCAAATCTATCTACTGTTAATAATTGAACGACATTCCTATTTTTATGGGAGAATCAATAAGGGACTTATATTCATTACTATGAAGGCTGTAAGCAATGTCTATAATTAATGGGACACCTCTATAATTTACTAATACTCCAAATCCTATACCAAAACTATTAGATGAAATATTTGATACTTGATTATAAGGTAATTCGATTCCAGAACGGAAAAATAATTTAAAATCTACTTTAGATAAATTGTGTGTTACTTCACAACCCAATGCAAAACTTGATAAAATATAATCTCCAGATTTTGTATCTAAATTTATTGTTATACTAGTATATTCCGACTTAGATATTTCCCCACTAATTCCCATCGATACAATTTTTTGTACATTATAAATATCTCGTTCTAGTTTAATCACTGAACCAAAATCTAATGACAAAAACTTTTTCTTTATAAAATCACCAAAATAGTCTTTAATCGAATAAATTATTCCAAAGTCTGAACCTGCTAAATAAAATTTGCTATATAATGTTGAATATGATCTGTACGCTGTTTTTACATTCAAACCTATATTCATCCCCTTAACAGATTTAGCTGAAGAGAAAATCATCATAGTTTCAGTACTATTGAAAGAACCAATTTCCTCAATATCTCCATTAACTATTGATGTTTGAGTAATTTCACTAATACCTAAGTTTAGAAAATTGAATGCAAAATTTATATTTTCAGGAGTCCAATTCCAACGAACTCCTCCACACCAATAATTCCACTTATCATTTATATCTGGAATATTAATGGCTGAAGGATATCTAAATATCAAACCAGCTTCCCACTTTGATTGACTTATATTCAAACCAGCTGGATTCCAATATGTAGAAAAAACTCCTTGAGAAGATGCAACTCCTGTATTTCCCATAGCAATTTCTCGTGGAGTTATTGGAGTCTGATAAAAAGTATTTGGAGCACCTCCATATTCTCCAGCAGAAAAAACAATACTAAGAAAAGTAATTGTTAATATTATTTTATATGATTTTCTTAACATAAATTATTTCGATGCCATTATCCAGCTTGCTTTAATCTGATCACCGGATTTCAATAAGATGATATACAAACCTTGAGAAATATTGAAACCATCATCGTTTTTCCCATCCCACCATTTTTCGTGTTCTCCAACAGAGTTTTCTATATCCCAGGTTTTTACCGTTTTACCCGCAGAATCTACTATTACAATCTTAGTTTTATTATCACTATTATCTGCAGGAACACTATATTCGATCAAAATTTCATTACCTATTGTAGCAGGATTTGGAGCTGTTTTAATAATATAATTTACTGCATTAACTGTAATAGTTACAGTAGCGATATCGCTGTTACTTGTCCCATCATTTGCAACATAAGTAAATGTATCGATTCCAAACCAATTTTCATTTGGAGTATATATCGCTGACTCTACCTCTACCGTACCATTTTGGGGCTGTTCAACAATTTCAAAAGTAAGTACATCTCCATCTATGTCAGTTCCTGAAAATTCAATTTCTACAGAAATTCCTTCGGAAGTCTCAGTTGTTAAGTCTTCTGCAATTGGAATAACATTTATCGAATTAACCGTAAATATTACCGACTCAGAATCAAAATAACTGTTCTCTGTAATATCTGTGGCTGTAAATGTTAACTGCTCAGACCCATTCCATATCAATGTTGGTGGGATGATTGTTACCAAATTATAATCATCTATCTCTACTAACAATTCACTATATCCTGTTACTGTCCATATCATTTCATCTCCATCATATTCAATTAGGTAATCGTCCAAATCAAACATCTCAAACTCTAAACCCTCATCTATCGTCTGATCCGGAATACCAACTACTTCTAAAGAATCATCTACCGCATTTACTGTAAGCGACACAATGGCAGTTGCTGATGTATCACTATTATCAATCGCAATATACGAAAAACTATCTTCACCATTAAAATGTTCATCTGATAAATACTCAAATGTTCCATCTACATTTAGCGTAAGTGTGCCGTGTAATACATCTTCAACAAGCTCGGCGGTCAATGGATCGTTGTCAATGTCAGTGTCATTAGCTAATACATTTTCAGTTGTAAACAAAATATCCTCATCAACTTCATAATTGTCGTTGACCGCTATCGGCACATTATTTACAGGATTTACTGTAAATACAGCAACATCAGAATCAAAATAACTGTTCTCTGTAATATCTGTGGCTGTAAATGTTAACTGCTCAGACCCATTCCATATCAATGTTGGTGGGATGATTGTTACCAAATTATAATCATCTATCTCTACTAACAATTCACTATATCCTGTTACTGTCCATATCATTTCATCTCCATCATATTCAATTAGGTAATCGTCCAAATCAAACATCTCAAACTCTAAACCCTCATCTATCGTCTGATCCGGAATACCAACTACAATTGGCGAATCATCATCTGGATCAACAACTGTGAATATTGCTTCATCAGAATCAGAATATTCATTGTCAGTATTATCTGTTGCAGTAAAAACTATTGTTTCAGTGCCTTTCCAATTATCTGTTGGAATTATTATTGTCGCCAAGCTGTATTCATTAATATTAATACTAAGATCGTCGTTGCCGCTATATCCCCAAATTATTTCATTGCCATCATATTCTGTTAGGAAATCATCTAAATCAATAACTTGAAATAGTTCACCAACTTCAATTGTTTGATCATCAATTCCTGAAAGAACAGGCGGATTATCATTAGGGTCAATTACAGAAAATAGTACTTCTTCGGAGTCTGATAGACTATTATCAGTAAGGTCTGTCACAGTAAAAGTTATCAATTCACTACCAAACCAAACTTCTGTCGGAGGTAGTATAATTACATTATAGTACTCATCCATTTCTACTATTAATTCTAAATTCCCACTATGAGACCAAGTTATAGAATCTCCATCATATTCAGTCAAATAATCAACTAATATAAATTGAAGAAATTCACCTCCTATACCAATCGTTTGGTGAGGAATTCCAAATACAACAGGTGGGTCATCGTCAACATTTATAATTTCAAATTCTGCTACTGTAGTATCTACTCCGTCGTGAGGGTCTGAAAATATAAAGGATATTTCTTCAAATCCAAACCAGTTTATATTCGGAGGTTCAATAATGATTTCATTGGTTTCAGAATCTATGACACTCACTATTAAATCAAGACTGTTAAAACTCAAGTTTAGATCTTCAAAAGAATGATCCGGATCATAAATATAATCGTTGAGCACTATCGTTTGAAACGAATCTCCTTCATTAATTGTTTGATTGGATAAACCCTCCAAAAAAATGGGATCTGTACTCAAATCAACTGCACAAATTCCTCCAATATCAAACAATCCACTCAAGTCCCATCCGACATATTCAGTTGTCAAATCGAATATTTCTAGTTCTTCACCTGAATCATAATAACGAAAATACATATTTCTGTCAGATAAAAATCCATCAATGATATAAGGAGTTTCAGAATCGTCAGCATAAGCTAGCATCTGAATTGTCCTGTCATTTACAAATACTACTGCTCCAACACACAACATTGAATCAGGATCTGCAATTTGATACATTGTTGTATCGCAAAATATCCCTACTTCATCTCCTTCTTCAAGAGATTCATTATATAATGTTGATACACCTATGAAAATAGTTTCATAATTATCTGTTATATTAAATTGAAAATACTCAGTTCGAGCTGACTGATTTGATAAAAGTATTGAGGTAGAACATGATATAATTAAAATAAGAAAATTGAATGATGCTATTTTCCCGCAACCAAAACCGGTATTTATCCCAAAATAAGTTAATATTTTATTAAATTTATAACGAATCAAAATCCTAGAACCTATCTAAATACTATTTTACAGCATTCTCTCCGATATTAAATTGACTTACTGACTAATAAATACAAAGTTAAAATTAAACACATCTGTTGAACTTTTCAAACACTTAGTATATAACTTAGTGATTTTTTTTGAAAGCAATTTATTCAAAATTTATATTTACAAAAAAGGGCTGTTAGGAACAGCCCTTTGTGTAATACTTAGTTAGAATTAACCTTCTTTTAATGTTTCTACGAATTTTGAAACTGTTGCTTTTGCATCACCAAATACCATATAGTTATTGTCATATCCAAATAATTCATTATCAATACCAGCAAATCCCGGATTCATAGAACGCTTAAGCACAAATGTAGTTTTTGCATAATCAACATTCAAAATTGGCATTCCGTAAATCGGACTATTAGTATCGTGTCTAGATGCAGGATTAACAACATCATTTGCACCAATAATTAGTGCAACATCAGTACTTTGAAATTCTCCGTTGATTTCGTCCATATCGAATAATTTTTCGTATGGAACATTCGCTTCAGCCAAAAGAACATTCATATGTCCCGGCATTCGACCTGCAACTGGATGAACTGCAAATTTCACTTCTACACCCTCTTTCTCGAGTTCATCAGCCAGTTTACGAACTTCGTGCTGAGCTTGCGCAACTGCCATTCCATATCCGGGAACGACAATTACCGAACCAGCGGCTTGCATTGTGTATGCTGCATTTTCAGCACTCATTTCCTTAACAGTAACACCTGTTGCAGTTTGAGCAGGACCAGCTGATTCATCCACTTTACCAAATGCACTAAATAGCACATTACCCAGTGAACGATTCATTCCTTTACACATAATGTTTGTGAGGAATAATCCTGAAGCACCAACCAAAGCACCACTAACAATTAATGCGTGATTCTGTAAAACAAAACCTGTCATTGCAGCTGCGATACCTGAATATGAGTTCAAGAGTGAAATCACAACTGGCATATCAGCACCTCCTATTGGAATCACAGACAAAATACCAAGCAACAGACCTATACTAATTACAATATAAAACCACCTCATATTGATTTCGGCTGTATCTGCTAAAAATCCACCCATATTGGTTACAGCAAAATATCCAACAACAAACATCACAATTAGAATCAAGCCATTTATTATATTCTGTCCGGGATAAGTAATCGGTTGACCACTAATTTTTCCCTGCAATTTACCCCAAGCAATAAAGCTTCCAGTGAAAGTTAGTGACCCAATAATTACAGAAAGCATAATGATAATCAATGTAGTTGTATCAGCATTATCAGCATTTTTCCCATAAATTTTGAAAAATTCAGCAGAAGCAACCAACGCTGAAGCACCACCGCCAAATCCGTTAAATATTGCTACCATTTCCGGCATTGCAGTCATAGCAACTTTAATTGCAGTGACAGCTCCAATAATTGCACCAAGAACAATTCCACCAACAACCCATTCAAATGGAATTGCATCCATCATAAATAAAGTCGCAACAATTGCAATCAACATACCCACTGCTGACAGAAAATTACCTTGTCTTGCAGTATCTACTTTTCCGAGTTTCTTAATACCTACGATAAAGAGAATCGCAGAAACGATATAAGAAATAAGAATTAAACTTTCTTTCATTTGATTTTCCTCCTATTTCTTCTTGAACATTTTAAGCATACGGTCAGTTACCAAATATCCTCCAACGACATTAATCGTTCCGAAGACAATCGCACAAAAACCAAGTATTGCCAATAAAGTGCTATTTCCACTTGCACCAACTGCCAACAACGCACCTACAATCGTAATTCCAGAAATCGCATTGGATCCTGACATTAGTGGTGTGTGAAGTTGAGGAGGTACTTTACCAATTAACTCTGCACCGGCAAATGTTGCTAATACAGCTATAAATACTAAAACAATCATTTCCATTATTTTGCTCCTTCAATGATTTTTTTTGTCATTTCATGAACTATTTCACCATTGTGCGTAACAACACAACCTTTAGTAACTTCATTTTCAAAGTCAACTTCTAACTTATCTTCTTTAATAATATCAGATAACAATTTTGCAATATTCTTTGAAAACATCTGACTAGCATGAACAGGTACTTCAGATGGAAGATTTAGTGAACCATCAATAACCACACCATGTTTGGTTACAACCTTGCCAGGTTCAGTTAGTTCACAATTTCCGCCATTTTCCGCAGCCATATCAATAATACACGAACCATCGTGCATATCTTCAACCATGTAATCTTTGATTAATATCGGTGCTTTTTTTCCGAATATCAATGCGGTAGTAATAATAGCATCAACTCTTTTAGCGGCATCGTGAAGTAATTCCATTTCTTTACGGATAAACTCATCATCCATTTCAATAGCATAACCGCTATCAGTTTCAGATGATTCATCCAAATCCATATACAAGAATTTTGCACCAAGCGATTCAACTTGTTCTCTTGCTGCAGGTCGTACATCAAACGCTTCAACTTTTGCACCCAATCGACTAGCAGTAGCAATCGCTTGAAGTCCAGCAACACCAGCACCTATAACCAAAACTGTAGATGGTTTTATAGTTCCTGCTGGAGTCATCAACATAGGGAAGAATTTCCCTAAGTGATTCGCAGCATTCAAAACAGCTCTATAACCACCAACTGTCGCCTGTGAACTTAGCACATCCATCGATTGCGCATAAGTTGTTCGTGGAATCAGTTCTAAACAAAATGATGTAACTTTTTTGCTAGATAATGATTTAACTCCATCGTGATTTGTAAATGGAGCTAGCAATGAAATCAATGTAGTTCCATCTGTAATTTTTCCGAGCTCATCATCGGTCGGAGGATTGACTTTTACAACCACATCCGCTTCCGGATAAATATCGCTGACAATCTGCGCTCCAACAGCTTCATAATCCGCATCGGATACAAATGAACCTGCCCCAGCACCAGCTTCCACGAGAACGGCAATATCATCTGATTTTAACCGTTTTACCTCCGATGGAAGCATTGCCACACGAGTTTCCCCGGGCATTGTTTCTTTTGGAATTGCAATTTTCATTTTTCTATTTTTCTCCTTTGAATAAAATTATTAACCCAATAGATAAAATTATATATTAAAACTCAGCACTAAATTTATGAATTGTTAATTATAGTGTCCTATAATTGTTTAATGAAACTTTATGAAATTTTGCACGCAAACCAAATATTTGTTTATACTCTCTAAATTTGCTGTATGCCCTGAGTCTTGAATGATTTTATGAGATGAGTTTTTTATTTGATGATTCATTTTTTTAGCAATTTTGCAGAATTTCTCATCTTCGCCACCCGTAATCAATAAAACTGGAAATTCGATAATGTCGAGCATTTCCCAATATGATGGCTGTATTCCCACACTCAAATGTTTCAAGGCATACGCCAATTCTGTTGGATTTGATGATTCTCTGATTTCTTTCAATTTTTGCCACTCTTCTTGGTTTCTAATTTGTTGATGTTTAAAAAATGGCAACTTACACCAGTCTTCAAGAAAAGGAGTAAAATTGGTTTCTATGTTATCAATCAATTCTAAATCACTTTTATATCTTTTTTCTCTTTCTGCGTCAAAATCAATTCCTGGTGATGCGCTTTCCAAAATCAAACTGTGGATTCGCTCAGGATGATTAATTGCAAATGATAACGCTAATCTTCCACCCATTGAATAACCACAAAGAATAACTTTGGGAATTTTTAGTTCATCCAATACAAATTGTAAATCTCGGTTCCAACTTTCAAACGAATATGGTTTTGAATAATTTACGATGAACGAGTTACCGTGTCCTGGCAAATCTAGTGCAATACTCGGATATCGAAGTTTATCACGGATATTATCCCAAATATGCAAACTTCCGGTAAATCCGTGTAAAAACAGAATTGGTGGAGAATGCGTTAATTCTTCGAAATTTTTGTTGATGTTAAACTGAATATTTTCAGTAAGTATAATCAATTGATTTGACTTAATTTTCGAGATAGTTTCTCTAATATTTCACGGTGACATTTCACATTTTCTTCAGTATCAATCGGGACTTCAATAATTTTTAATCCTTGCATTTCAAATGAATTTGTGATTGCATCATAAAGTTCTGTTATACTTTTAATTTTTGAATACTGACACCCATAAACTTCTGCAATTTTCTCGAAATCTAAATTATGAGGAGTTGTCCAGAACGACTTAAAATGTTTTTCTTTGTTCTCTGAAATCGGTAGAAATGAGAAAATACCACCACCATTGTTATTTACAACAACAATCGTCAAATCAATTTCATATCGTTTGGCAGTAAGCAGTCCATTCATATCGTGGTAAAAACTCAAATCCCCAATCAATAATAAATTGTTGTTTGTATTAGATTCGGATGCAACCCCTAAAGCTGACGAAACAATTCCATCAATTCCACTTGCTCCACGGTTAACAAAAACACGAATAATCTTCCCTGAGTTTGGTGTAAACGAATCAACATTACGAATTGGCATAGAATTCCCAATAAAGAAATTTGAATTTGAAGGAAGCGATGAAATACAAGTTCTAGCAATACTTCCCTCAAATAATTTATTGAAAGACTGCTCACTGAACAATGCCATTTGAGTTGAAATTTCAATGGTTTGAATTTTTTTCAACCATTCAGTATTTATTGGCTTATCATCGAAATGTTTTATTTGGAATTCACAAAAATCAATGATGTTGCTTTGAATAATCGTCTGACAATCATCATTAAATCTCCCAGTTTGGTCAACTAACATCGTTTTGAAATTATAATTATCCAAAAGATTACACAGAGTTTTGGAAGTAGGTTTAGCACCAAATCTAATAATCAAATCCGGTTCAACATCTACACATTTTAGAAATGTATCATATCCCGTAACTATATTTGGACTTTCCATCCCATACCGAATTTGTGATGAAGGGTCAGCAAAAATAGGAGCTCCAATTGCGGATGCAAATTTCAATATAGGAATTCTAACTGAAGTATCATCCATTCGACCACAAACAATCAATGGTTTAGTATGTTGAGGAATTGGTTTGATATTTGCTTTATTTGACTTGGTTCTATCACTATTTGTAATGCGTAATTTGTAATTCGTAATTAAATTGCTACTCTCTACTCCCTTCTCTCCGCTCGTTGCTATTTGAAACGGAAAATTCAGATGAACTGGTCCAGATGGATTGATAATTTTACCATCTATGTTTTGCCCTAATGATAAGCATACTGCTTTAGTTAGTGATTGAGCTAAGTTTCCAAAATCTATTTCCGGAAGTCCAACATCTTTAAACATTCGAACCTGATATCCAAACAAATCTTTTTGATTGATAGTTTGGTTAGCTCCTGTGCCACGCAGTTTTGATGGTCTGTCAGCGCTTAAAATGATAAGCGGAATTTTGCTCAAATTCGCTTCAATAACCGCTGGATAATAATTTGCAGGAGCGGTCCCAGATGTGCAAATTAATACTACAGGAGATTTTGAGTATTTTGCTAATCCCAGTGCAAAATAACCTGCAGAGCGTTCATCAATATGGCTTGTGCATTTTATTTTTGGATGAAGTGTAAAAGCCGAAATCAACGGAGAATTTCGATTCCCTGGAGAAATACACGCATATTTCACACAAAGTTTTTGTAAAACATCTACAGTATAATTTGCCCAAATGTTATTTATATTGACTATCTTCTTCTCCAATCTTTCTCCCCTTTAGATTTTACGGTCAGCATCACTCCCATTCTACATCACACTTGCCCACCAGATAATGCAGAAATTATCGGAAGTAGTTTAAGCTCGGTTTCTTCCCATTCTTTGTCAGGAACCGATTCCGATACAATCCCTCCACCGGCAAATACTTGTGCTTCTTTGTGATTGACCATCGCAGACCGCAATGCCACACAAAATTCACCATCACCATTTTTGTCTATCCAGCCAACCGGACCTGAATACCAACCCCTGTCATATTGCTCTGATTTCTTGATAATCTCCAACGCTTTTTCAGTTGGAGTTCCAGCAACTGCTGGAGTTGGATGCAAATATTCGACTAAATCTAAAACATTTTTCCCATTATCAAGTTGCCCTGTAATCGGAGTTAGCAAATGCTGAACATTTTTCAGTTTTTGAATTTGAGGAACATCCGGAATAGATAAATCCGAACTGATGGTTTCCAATTTTTCTCGAATCAGTTCAATAACAAATTGATGTTCTTCACTTTCTTTATGACTATCTAAAAGTGTCTTAGTAAGCAATCTATCTTCTTCCATATTAGCACCCCTAGCAACTGTCCCAGCAAGTGCATCTGTTTGAATATTGCTTCCATTTTTCATTATCAATCGTTCTGGTGTGGAACCAAAAAAAACTCCTTCATTCGGAAAGCTGAAAAGGAATGTCGTGCAATTCGGATAGGCATTTCTCAAAACTTGAATAGGAGAAATACAACTAAATTCCTTTTCAATTAGAACTTGATGTGAACGGGATATTACTACTTTCTCAACTTTCCCAGGTTGAATATTATCCAAAATTTCTAGAATAGTATTTCTGTAAGAAACCCTATCAGGGATATCCTTAAATTTGTCAACTGATATTCTTTGAATTGGTGGCAAAGTTACAGGTAAACGATTTTGGTAATGAATACAAGTTTTGGTAAATTCATTTTTAATTTTATTAGGGTCATCGGTTTCTTTAATCAACTGTGAAACAATCAAAAATGTAGAGGAGTTATTTTGAACAGCAATACACTCTGGCAATATAAACCTACCTCTTGGAAAATTCTTCCAAATTCCGGAAGATTTACAATTCACATCAAATGACTGACCGCCTATAAACATCGGCTCAGCGTAACCTTCTTCACCTATAATTACAGAATTATCAAATATTTCAGTTATTGTTTTGTTCGCATCCAATAATGATATTTCTGAGTTAATATCAATTTCTACTGCAGAACCTAATCCAGCAATTGCGAATTTCTTTGATGGTTGTTCCCAATACAATCGTATTTTCTTTTTGTCAGATGGATGTGTAAGCAAAGGTAAAATATCGTGTGATTCAATCTTGAATGAACGAGATAGAATAATTTTTTGAGATAGTACTTTGGCTTTTGTAATCGCTTGTTGAATAGAATCAAATAATATGGTATCAGAAACCTTCAATCATTAGTTTTCATTTATTTTCTGAATCAACTTGTCAAAACATTCAATTGTTCTAGATTTTTTTGAGACTACTTTTCCATTTAGTAAAATCGTTGGCATACTCGTAATTCCATTTTCTCTGCGAATTTTGCGTTGCCCCATAATAAATTCTTTGTAATCACCTTTTTGAATGCGTTCAGCTAAATGAGATTCGTTCATCCCTAAATCAATCGCAATCGCTTTGATTTGATTTAAGCTAACACCTTTTCTTGGTTGCTGAAGTGCAAATTGCCTGTCTAACATTTCAAAAAATAAGTCATCTTCAGCGGCAATAAATAATGCCTGTATTTGTTTAACAGAATAGCTGTATAAAGGATTTGGTTTCAGCACAAAATACACATCCTTTTTGAATTTCTTAATGGCATTTTTTATAACTGAATTTAATCGCTTGCAATGAAAACAATTTGGGTCAAAATACTCAATTAGAACCACATCTGATTTTGGGTTACCAATTTTGATATCGTAATCTGTAATTAGTTCTAAATAATTTTCTACGGATGGTTTATCTTCACTATATCCACAATTTACTTCAATTTCATCTGGATGAGTAATTTCTTCTTCAATAATCTCTGAAATGTCATCTGTTGATTCAATGTCTATATCTTCGGTGGTAGTGAGCGTATTTTTCTGTTCTATCGAACTGAAGTACAAAATGTCTCCCATTGAAACAAATGCAAAAATAATTAATGCTGATGAGAAAAATTTAAGCTGTGGATTTTCTAGAGGAATTTTTAGAGAGAAGAACTTCCAATAGACTATTGAACTTAAAAACAATAATGTCGAAATTGTAGCCGATATCAAACATAACGCACAGAATTCCTGCAACCAAGTGTATTGATAGATTGATAGAAATATCGAGTATAAAATCCCTACAGTAATATAAAATAAACGAATAAATCTAAGAAGTTTCTGTCTATTTCCTTTGACTGACAAAATTAGAAAATTAAATACTGTTAACATTGCATAAAACATCATTCCCCAATAGACATTTGAAATTCCCATAAAATGTCCCAAAGAGCTGTCCATAACTGATTCGCAGTCAAAAACTTCTTCAAAAGCTGGGCTAGTTGTAAATCCGAAGCATCCTCTATCAAAACCACGATTTGTCATTATCCACAAGTGAACCGTTGTCAGCAAACCTAATAATGCAAGAATTGTAATTATTCGTTCAAAATGTTTATGTTTCATATCAATTATCTTCTCTGTAACAGGTGCTAAAGTTAGGTTATTTTATCATATTCTTGAAACAGATAAATGATAAGTTGCGATTGATTTGGATGTTGGATGTCAAGCTTCCATACTCTATTTCTTGGATTTCATTGTATTAACAGTTTACATTTACACCCCCGATTTTGCAGGGATTATGAAAAAGATATGTATATTTTAGGACACACAATTAAGGGCAGGAATTTTAGCCCGATTTCTATGGATGAAATTGGGCAGGATAAAGTATGTTAAAATTTTGAAAGTCCAATGGATGAAATTGGGCTTTTATTATTTTCGAAAGAAAGGAATAAAAAATGAAAAGTTATCAAACTGAAAATATTATTAATTTTTCACTATGTGGGCATTCAGCTACTGGGAAAACCACATTAGCTGAAGCAATGGCTTTTAATACCAAATTGATTAACAGAATCGGAACAATTGATGATGGCAATACTTTGTCCGATTATCATGATGACGAAATTGCAAGACAGCATTCTATTTTCTCAACACTCATTAGTTTAGAATGGGATGAGAAAAAATTCAATATGATTGATGTTCCTGGATATCTCGATTTTCAGGGTGAAGTGAAATCATCGCTGAGAGTTGCTGATTTTGCAGCTGTCGTTGTTAGTGCAACAGGTGGAATTGAAGTAGGAACAGAGCTTGCTTGGGATTTTACTGAAAAAGATTACAGCATTCCGAAAATGTTGATTGTCAATTTGTTAGATAGAGATAATGCGAATTTTGATAATGTGCTTGCTCAAGCTCAAAGTAGATTCGGGAATAAAGTTTTCCCAATTCAAATACCAATAAATCCTGGTGAAGGATTTAACAAAATTGCTGATATCTTGCGAAAAGAACAATATACTTTCAAAACTGATGGTTCAGGTGACTATACCGAAGGTGCTTTGGAAGGAGATTGGGCTGATAAATGCGAATCGCTCCATGGCGAATTGATCGAATTAATTGCTGAATCTGATGATAAACTACTCGAAATTTACTTTGATCAAGGTGAACTTTCCGAAGAGCAACTGCGAAATGGAATACATAACGCAATTACTACCGGTGGATTGATTCCAGTATTTTGCGTATCAGGGAAAAACAACATCGGTGTAAAAAGAATGATGGATTTGATTGCTAAGTATGCTCCAAATGCATCTGATGTTAAAGAAATTGTAGCAACAAAATCCGGTACTGACGATGAAATTAAACTTAAAACATCAATCAGCGAGCCAACTACTGCATTTGTATTCAAAACTGCTGTTGAACCACATGTTGGTGAGTTATCATATTTCCGAGTATATTCAGGTTCTATTAAATCAGGTAGCGATATATTTAATGTGGATAAAAATTCCAGCGAAAAAATGCGTCAGATTTATTTTATGAGTGGAAATAAACGAACTGATGCAAATGAAATTGTAGCAGGTGATATCGGTGCTGCACTAAAGCTAAAAAATACTCATACTGGTGATTCTTTTGCTACATCAAAAAATCAAGTAACATTAGCTGGAATTAAATTCCCAAATCCAAATATTCGTTTTGCGATTTTACCTAAATCTAAAGGCGATGAGGATAAAATCTCCGAAGGTTTATCGATGTTACACGAAGAAGATCCAACATTCAATTATATTGTTGATCCTGAGTTAAAACAAACTATCATTTCAGGGCAAGGTGAACTTCATCTTGATGTTTTAATGAAACGACTTAAAGCAAAATTCAATGTGGAACTCGAAATGATTGCACCAAAAATTCCGTATAGGGAAACTATTACAGCACCAAGTTCTGCTAAATATAGACACAAGAAACAATCTGGTGGTGCAGGACAATTTGCTGAAGTTTGGATGAAGATTGAGCCCAGACAACGAGGTGAAGGTATTGAGTTTACTGAATCTTTAGTTGGGCAAAATGTTGATCGTGTATTTGTTCCTTCTGTAGAAAAAGGTGTAACTACAGCTTGCACAGATGGTATCATTGCAGGATGTAGAGTTGTGGATATAAAAATTGATTTTTACGATGGTAAAATGCATCCCGTAGATTCTAAAGATATCGCATTTCAAATGGCAGGGAAACAAGCGTTCATGGATGCTTTTAAAAATGCAAGACCTAAACTGTTAGAACCTATTTATAAGATCCAAGTAAAAGTACCAGATGAAATAATGGGTGATGTAATGGGTGATATTTCTCAACGAAGAGGAAAAGTTGGCGGAATGGATGCCGATGGTCATTTCCAAATTATCAATGCCGAAGTACCATTAGCAAATCTTAATGATTATTCGACTGCTATTCGTTCTATGAGCCAAGGTCGTGGAATGTTCACAATGGAATTTTCTCATTATGAAGATATGCCACATGTAGAAGCTGGAAAAGTAATTTCTGCTTATCAGAAAGAACGACAAGGCGGACAAGGCGAAGAATAATGGATAAAATGTGGGCTCCCTGGCGTATTGAGTATATCCGTACGCCGGGGAAATCCGACGGAGAATGTATTCTCTGTCAAAAAGCACATTCAAAAAACGACCGTGATGAACTAATCGTTTATCGTGGGAAATATAGTTTTGTACTTCTAAATTTGTACCCTTACAATAACGGACATCTGTTAATTACACCTTATAAGCATACATCAAATTTTGATTCTCTAAATCGAGAGACTCAAATTGAAATGATGGATTTTGTATCAAAAAGTATGAAGATTATCAAAAAAATAATGAACGCTGAGGGTTTCAATTTTGGTGCAAATTTTGGAGATATTGCTGGTGCTGGAATAGATGAACATGTGCATTTACATTTAGTCCCTCGGTGGAAAGGTGATACTAATTTTATGCCGGTTCTCGGCCATACAAAAGTGATGGTTGAGGATCTAAAATCTACAAGAGACTTACTTAAAAAAGAGTTCAATAAGATATAAAATTCTTTGTAACTTTCTTCGTATTCATTAAGAGAAAGTTCAACTATGTTAAAATCCAATTTGTTGTTTATACTGCTAATTTCAGTACTTTTTTCAACTAACGCACATTATCAAACCAAATTTCTATTTTGTCTCAATTCTAATATAGATCCGATTACTATTGAAAATATTGATGGGCGAATCCAAACTGGTATTTATGAATTGGACAAAGTTATATCACTAAATTCAATCACTAAAATTGAACAATGGATTCACGGAACAAATACTAATGATCGTGACGGCGAAATTTACCTAAATCGAATTTACCGAGTATATTTATCTGACAATAATACTAAACAACTATCCGTAATTATGAAAGAATTTTCAGAATTATCGTGTGTTTTAAGTGTTGAAAGGGAAAATATTCACTACTTGGCTTATACTCCAAATGATGAGTATTTTGAACAACAATGGAGCTTAGAAACTGTAAAAACAATTTCAGCTTGGGATTATTGGGATATCAATAATGGAAATACTCCGCAAAATCCAAATGTATTATTAGCTTCTGTTGATACGGGTGTGGACTGGAATCACAGTGATTTAGTCAACAGTTTATGGCAAAATCCCGGAGAAGATTTAGACGGTGACGGAACGATTGTATTTTCTGGAAGTGAATGGATTTTTGACCCAGACGATGTGAATGACATTGATGACGATGGAAATGGATTCGTTGATGATTTCATTGGTTGGGACTGTTCCGGATATGATGGAGCTGATGATAATAATCCGGAGCTTCCAATCTCAGATTTTAATACCAGCTGGACTCACGGTACTATGGTTGCGGGATTGCTTTCAGCCGAAACGAATAATAGTAATGGAATTGCATCTATTTCATTTGGCAACAATGTGATTTCTGTTAAATGTACTCGTGATAACGAAGGGAATGAAGCTGTTATAAATGATGGATATGCGGGGATTACATATGCATCAAAGGTTGGTTATTTTGCTGACACAACAAATACATTTACAATTATAAACTGTAGTTGGGGAAGTAATACTTATAGTTCTTATGAGCAATCAGTTATAAATGTTGCACATAATTTATATGGTGCAGTAATTGTTGGCGCAGCTGGAAATGGTGATGGACTGGGTAATGAACTTTATGAACCGTTTTATCCTGCGAGTTATGAAAATGTGATTTCTACTACTGCTGTAGATGAAAATATAAATTGGTGTGGTTGGGGAAATTATCACGAAACAATTGATATAGCCGCACCAGGAGTGAATATCATCAGCACTGCTATGGGAGATAGTTATTTGACTGCAAGTGGAACATCGTTTGCATCCCCTATTGTAGCGAGTTGCTTTGGCCTGCTTAAATCTTATTATCCGGATTCATCAAATATTTGGTTGGAAAATCGAATTATTGAAACTGCAGATACTTCCATGTATTATTTCGATTCTGATTTTGAAGGTCTCGTTGGTGTTGGGATAGTAGATATAGAAAAGGCAATTGGAAACAATCTTGATATTAATTATGAATTTCAAATTACGAATTACGAATTAATGAGTGCATTCCCAAATCCATTTAATCCGAGTACAACAATTAGCTATGCGGTAGAGACAAACGGCCGTTTGTCTCTACAAATTTACAACATTACTGGTCAGTTGGTAGAAACATTGGTAAACGAGCAAGTAGAAGCTGGTTATCATCAAGTAACTTGGAATGCAGAAAATCAACCAAGTGGATTGTATTTCGTTAGAATGGCAGCTGGTGATTATATAAGTACTCAGAAGATGTTGTTGTTGAAATAGTAATAAGTAAAAAATAAACAACGAACAGACGAAATAAAGCAAGTTTGTAACTTCGGCTTGTCCGCCAATGTTTTTCAGGTGGGCATTTTCGTTGTGAATAAAAACATTGTCAGAATCCTTTGATAAAACTATTCAAATTGTAATAACTTTCGACCATTAAACAGCATACTATTTAGGAGTGAACTAAATATGTAGAAATTACAAAACTGTTTTATTGACTTAAATTCAGAAATTTTTAGGACTTTACAACAATTGAATTATATTGGTTCAAAACACAAGTTAATACCGTTTATTAAAAAAACGATTTATTCAGTAGTTGGACAAGATTTATCCAACAAAATTTTCTGCGATATATTTGCAGGGACTGGAATTGTAGGTCGTAATTTTAAAACAGAAGTCAAAACAATAATTAGTAATGATTTAGAATATTACAGTTATATTCTCAATCAAAATTATATTGGTAATCATCAACCTATAATCAATCAAAATGAGTTAATATCTGAATTGAATTCCGTTAAGTCTTTAGAAGGTTTTATTTTTAAACATTATTGTCGCGGTGGAATTGAAAACCGTAAATATTTTTCTGATGAAAATGGGAAGAAAATTGATACTATTCGCCAGAATATTGAAAATTGGAAAACTAACAATAAAATTGACAATTGTACTTATTACTTTCTACTAGCAAGTTTACTTGAAAGTGCAGATAAAGTAGCTAATACTGCATCTGTATATGGCGCATATCTGAAACATTTGAAAAAATCCGCTTCAAAAATATTAATTTTATCTTCCGCAGAATTTGAATTATGTGAAAACATACATCTTGTATTTCAAAAGGATAGTAATCAGCTAATAAAGGAAATTGAAGGAGACATTCTATATTTAGATCCACCTTATAATACTAGACAATACGGAGCAAATTATCATATATTAAACACAATAGCAGAATATAAAGATTTTGTTCCGAAGGGTAAAACTGGATTGAACGAATATAAAAAATCAAAATATTGCAGTAAACAAACAGTTACAGAAGAATTGGAATATTTAATTAGATATTCTCAATTTGAGTATATATTTTTGAGTTATAATAATGAAGGATTAATGTCAGTTGATAAAATCAAAAATATAATGGAAAAATATGGGAAATATGACTTATCATCAATAAATTATCAACGATTTAAAGCAGATAAAGATGAAAACAGAAACCACAAAGCAAGTGAAACAAAAGAATATTTACATATCCTCCAAAAAAATGGATAATAATAAAACAGTAGAAATATTTACAGATGGTGCATGTAAAGGTAATCCTGGACCAGGTGGATGGGGAGCAATTTTAAGGTATGGAAATACTACTAAGGAATTATTAGGATATTCTGAAAATACTACAAATAACATAATGGAGTTAACAGCAGTAATAGAAGCACTCCGATCACTTACACGAACTTGTAAAGTTGTAATTACAACAGATTCCAATTATGTAAAAAATGGGATTACTAAGTGGATAGAAAAATGGAAATCCAACGGTTGGAAAACAGCAAATAGAAAGTCTGTGAAAAATCAAACATTATGGGTTTCTCTATTAGAAGAATCAAAAAAACATGAGATAAGTTGGCACTGGGTAAAGGGTCACTCAGGTCACCCCGAAAACGAACGAGCAGATGAACTTGCTAATATAGCAATAGAACAAAATCTCTAGAGAGTAAACTGAAAATCATATTAAAATGGAAACAATGGGATATCTTTTTAAAAAATTTAATTTAGTTGATTATATTTTTATTACCATCGGGTCATTTATAATGGCAGTTGGAATTGGTGTGTTTTTGGTGGATGCCAAAGTGGTTCCAGGCGGAGTATCTGGGTTGTCGATGGCAATTCATTATCTATCGGGAAACCGTTTCCCAATCGGATTAATGATGTTGATGTTAAATATTCCATTGTTTGTTTGGGGTGTAAAAGAACTAGGTCCTCGTTTTGGGTGGCGAACATTTTACGGACTTGTTTCCAGCTCATTTTTTATCGATTTGGTCAGGGGAGATATTCCTGGATTATCATTTATCGCGTTACAAAAAACAGAAACGATTAGAGACTTACACCAAAACGATTTTTTCTTTATGATTCTGCTTGGTGCAGTTTTATTAGGATTAGGACTTGGAATCATTTTTAAATTTAAAGGAACTACTGCTGGGTCGGATATTGTCGCAGCTGTTCTACATAAACGCTTTGACATTACTCCAGGTCAAGCTATTATGGCGATTGATTTTGTAGTAATAGTATTTGCTGGTTTTGTGATTTATTTCAAAGATTTATCACCAGATAAACCGGCTGCTTCCCTTACGCTTTACGCATTTTTCTTAGTTTTTGTATCTGCACGAATTATTGATATGATTTTAGATGGATTCGATTATGCCCGTTCAGCAATTATTATTTCGGAAAAACACAGAGAAATTTCAAAGAGCATTGTCAAACGATTGAGTCGTGGTGCAACAGCAGTAAAGAGTCGAGGATTATATACTGATACTGAACGAGAAATGATAATGACGGTAATTTCACGAAAAGAAGTTGGAATGTTAAAGGAAATCATTGAAGATATTGATCCAAATGCTTTTGTGATTATCAATAATGTTCACGAAGTTTTAGGTCGTGGCTTTAGACGGAGAATTTAGATTATGGAATATTTTCTGATTTGTACGGTAGCATTAGTAGTATCTGGCTTGACACTCTTTTCCGGGTTTGGGTTGGGGACTTTATTAATGCCGGTTTTTGCGTTATTCTTTCCATTACCTGTGGCGATTGCTGCTACAGCTGTTGTGCATTTAGTAAATAATTTTTTCAAAGTATATCTTGTGGGAAGAAATGCAAAAATGCCTGTAGTAATTCGATTTGCGATACCTGGTGCAATATCTGCAATGTTCGGTGCAATGATTTTAAAATATTTTAGCACAACATCCCCGATTTTTGAATATCAACTATTCACAGGAAGTCACCAGATAACAGCTATGAAACTAATAATTGCTGTTTTAATTATTATATTTGCTCTGTTCGATCTAATTCCAAAATTCAGAGAGCTGTCTTTCGATTCAAAATATATCCCGATTGGCGGTGCAATTTCTGGGTTTTTTGGTGGACTTTCCGGTCATCAAGGAGCAATGCGTTCTGCATTTCTCATAAAATCAGGATTGACAAAAGAAGAATTTATTGGAACAGGTGTAGTGTCTGCAGTAGTTGTAGATATAGCTCGTCTGATAATTTATGGGATTGCATTTTATTCTATGAGTTTTGGTCAAATTCAATCTGGAGTTATAAATTTAGTTATCGTAGCAAGTTTGTCGGCATTCATAGGTGCATTCATAGGAAAAAGAGTAATGCAAAAAATTACGCTTAAAACTGTTCAGGTGATTGTTGGTATAATGTTGATTTTGCTTGGTTTAGGGTTAGGAAGCGGGATAATCTAACTGGTGATTTTATCATTCAAACAGAGTCTGTTTTTTTTCAGCATCAATTAATTCTCTAATTGCTGGTTTAACATAAATATCAGATAAATCCAGTTTTGAAAAAGCCAAGGCAAGTCGCTTAATTTTCTGTTCTATTGGTTTATTTTTATTGACCACTATATATTTATCTTCTTCAACCAAACAATAATCCCCTGAAAAACTACCTTTGCCAACAACCAAACGAATTTCTAATTGTTCAGCAAGGTTTTCAAATTCCTGATAAATCAATGTTTTCTTCATTAACTTTTATAGATATTCTTCTTTATTCATCGATTCTAACATTTTCACAATATCTCGAACTTTTTCAGCTTCTGAAATTGGCATTATCAGTGTTGTGTCTTCGAGATTCACCACAGCTATATTGTCCATACCGATAATTGCGGTCAATCGATCTGGACTATAAATCATTGAGTTTTTTGTATCTAAAGTAAGAACTTCACCTTTAGCTACATTATTGTTTTGATTTTTATCCATTACTTCAAACAGCGATTTCCACGAACCCATATCATTCCACTGAAAATCAGTTTTGACAGTATAAACATTTTTTGCGTTTTCAAGAATACCATAATCAATACTTTGAGGTTGTATCAGTTCCCATTCTCTATCTAAAACAGTATTATATTGCGGAGTTCCAATAGAATCGTAGATTGCATCTAATGAATCGTGAAGTTCACACATAAAAGTTTTCATTAGAAGTAAGATTACTTCCGCTTTCCAAACAAATATTCCGCCATTCCATAAAAATTCGTTACTTTCAACAAATTGTTCTGCAGTAGAAAGATTTGGTTTTTCTGCAAATGTTTTTACTTTATAGATTTGAGTTTTATCACCATCTTTTTCCTGATTATATTGAATGTATCCATATCCAGTTGCAGGGTAAGTCGGAGTAATTCCCATTGTAACTAAAACAGATTGTTCAGAGGCCATTTTTTCAGCAATTTTGATGGCTTCTACAAATTTATCTTCCTGCTGTATTAAATGATCGGAAGGATAAATCCCCATAACTGCCGAGGGATCTTTGTGATAAATATGGAGTGCTGCTAGTCCGATTGCAGGTGCTGTATTTTTCCCTGACGGTTCAATAATAAAATTTTCTTTTGGAATTTCTGTGACATCTTTTTCAATTAGTTTACACAATTTTTCAGATGCAACAATGAAGATTTTAGAGGGATCATCATCAATTTTTTTGATACGGTTTATAGTCATCCGAATCATTGAATCATCATCTAAAATGCTCAATAGTTGTTTTGGACGATCTTTGCGACTTTGCGGCCAAAATCGAAGTCCAGAACCACCCGCTAAAATTATGTGATACATTATCTTTACTCCGTTAAATTAGGTTTAAAATCAATTTGAATTCCCTCAACAACCCAACGAGCTCTAACCTCAATGAGTTCCGGATAAATTGCAAAATCTGCTGATGGTTGATAGGGTGTCCATTTCCCAGAAAAATAAATTTCATTTTTTAATGTGTTTTTTTGAACAAACGCCCAAATAGTATAATCTCCGGTTGGAAGATTTTTAAACTCGAAATAATTTTCTTCAGTAATAGTGTTAAAAGTTTTGTGTGTTTTTATATTTTCAGCCTCAATAACAATGGTTTGAGAATTTCCATTTAGAATTTCACCATCAATATCTCCACCAATTATAGATTTAGGAAATTGATTCCAATTTACATCTACAGTAACTAAAGAATCTGCCATTGGATTGTTGCAATTGTCTTTAATAGAATCCCCAAAAAACTGAATTTCTTTAGTGCCTCTTGGTAGTTTGGGTATTTGGAGAGTTAAAGGATCTTTATATGATGTTAAAATATCAATATATTCCGTATCAATTAGTGCGTGTGCAAGAAAACCAAAGTTATTTGATTTAAACTCATCTTCATTTTTCCAACGCACTATTGGTTCTGAAAATTTTATCTGAAAAATAGAATCTACGAATGAGCTGGAAATAATTTCAGGTGGAATCGTATCAAGTAACTCTGGCATTATGAATGTATAAGAATTTGTTGAATATCTTTCGAGCCGATTTTGTTTAGACAATTTAATAGTTACCGAATCTCTCGGTTGGTATTTATTGTTTTCTGTATTCTTTGATTGTGATGATATGTCTTCGTTTGTTGCTTTTGGTTGAATTTTCCACGGAATAACAAATTCTTCTTCACTTCCATCGCTAAAAATTAGAGTTCCATAATCTTGATTGATTAAATCAATTGACTTAATCTCAACTCTTTCAATTGGATCTTGCATTATTATTGACACATTTTGCACTTCTTCGTTATCGTTCATATTGATAAACTCGTATGTCATCATTCCATATCGTTTTTTGTGTATATTTTGTTCAATATCTGTTAACTCATTTTCAACTGCGACAATTGTATAATTCCCATTTGGTAAATATGAAAATGAAAAACTTCCATCTTCTGAGATTTCTACTTTTCTAAATAATGTATCCGGATTATTATTTTTGATGTTATATAAACCTACTTCAGTAATTGTTTCTTTGTTGATATTTTCCAGTTTCCCGGATATAATTCCATTAGGAATGTAATCTCCAGATGAATAAAATAGCTGAATGGGTTGCGTCATCTCATTTTTTTGATAATCTCGTATTCTCCGAGAAATTTGGATAATTATTGGAATGTTCTCCGGCCAAATTGTTTCTGGATAAATAGAAATGGATTTCCCTCTTGGTTTAACAACATAATCACAATTTGGTGTAATTCTGATTGACGCAGGAACAGATAACGGATCAATCATTTCTGTAAATTTTAGAGTGATTTTTTGATTTGGCTCAATGTTTGTCGTACCATTATTTGGTATAATATACTTAATATTTGGTGCCGTTTTATCTTTTGGTCCACCACTCGGAGAGCCAAGTGCCGCACAACGCAAAATTAGCATTACGCTAAAAGTAAGAATTAAAAAACTGCCTGTTTTATGGTTAATGAGTTTCATAGTATCCTCAAAATTTCGGGAGTTAGTTGTGCTAGAAACAAGCATTAATTATTTTCTAAATTTATTTTAAAAGGATCAGTTTCTAATTTTCATCACGGAATATATACAATATTTCCTGTAAATTACGCTAGTATGTACACAAATCATTTATTAATTGCGATGCCACATATGACCGATCAGATTTTCAGCAAGAGTGTAATTTATGTCTGTGAACACGACAACCAAGGTTCAATGGGGATTATTATTAACAAACCATTACCTACTGAAAGTGTTCAGGGGATTTTGAACGAAACTGGATTAGATGAATCTGATTCTTTCCCTCAGATTTACTTTGGTGGTCCAGTTGGGATGAACCACGGATTTATTCTACACGACACAAAATATCATATTGATGGAACGCATAACATTTCAAAAAAAATTGCTTTAACTTCAAACCTTGATATAATTCACGATCTTGTTGATGGGAAAGGTCCTGAAAAATATCGCTTTGCTTTAGGATACGCCGGTTGGTCTGCTAAACAAATTGAGGATGAGATTAAACACGGAGACTGGTTAGTGATTCCAGCAACTCCAGATTTCATTTTTAATACTCCTGATGATATTAAATGGGAATCTGCGGCCAAAGAATTCGGGATTGATATGTCCACAATAACAGGATCTTCCGGTATAGCATAAGTAAAATTTTCACTTCTCATTTTCTTTTATCACAAAATTCCTTTATCTGCAAAACTTGTTACATTATCTCCAGCAATAATAATATGATCGTGTAAAGATACTTCAATCGTTGTGCAGGCATCTTTCAATTTTTTTGTAATTGCTATATCATCATTTGATGGGTTTGGATTTCCTGACGGATGGTTATGAACAAAAACTACAGCAGCGGCATCTTGCTCTAAAATAATTTTAATCACTTCTCTCGGATAAACGGCACTTGTTGTTAATGTTCCTTCAAACAACTCCACGGAGTCAATTATCTTATTTTGACCGTTTAGTAAAATTACTAAAAATACTTCTCGACTTCTATCACGAAGTTGATGCTGAAGATAAGTAAACACATCTTTGGCTGATTTAATATAATCTTCTCCGATTATTCTGTCTTTTAAATATCTTCTTGAAATTGCTTGAACCAATTTTAGTCCAAAAATATTTGAAGATCCTATTCCTGATATTGATTTAAGTCTTTCAGGTGAAGCTTCTAGCACACCTTTTAGAGATTTGAATTCCTTAATGAGAATTTTAGCTGTTGGCTTTTGGTCGCGCCTATTATCTGCAAGTTTGAGTAATAACTCTACTACTTCATAATCAAGAAAACCCTCGATCCCATCTTTCAGAAATCGTTGCCGTAATCGTGCATAATGACCCAATGATTGTTGCTTATCCATCTTGAATCTCCGTTATTTAACTAAGCGATTATAAAAATAATACCTAAAGTTAGGTTGATTTAGGATATTCTTGAAACAGATAAATGAAAAGTTGAAAAACCGGAATTTTGTAGTGATACAATTTCCGACTAAGGTGTCCGTCAAATTTACAAATGGTAACAACTTTGGTTGTTTTTTGTTCCCAGTGGAAGACAGCTAACGAATGAGTTCACATCCGAACGCTTTTTGTGTCCGGTGGAGTTGGAGTTGTGCGATTGTACGAAATCTTCTGTTTAGGTAAATACTTTCCACCCTGAACCCAGTAAATCGTTTTCATCATAAGTGTATTCTTCACTTGAATTAATCCAAAAAGAACCTTCTTTTTCAATGACTATTCCCCCGAATAATTTTCCCCCGTTTTCATTTTGTTCTTTAATATATTTTGCTAAACCTTTTGCTCGTGAACCTGCTGTTTCTGCTGTTAATCCACCTTTTGTATCGAATACACCAACTCGACCATCGTTGTATTTCACAATCCAATCCACATAAAACGGAACATCGTCTTCTCCACTTTTTCTCGGAACTGCAAAAAATGTCCCGTCCCTTTCACCATTTTTATACCACCAGTAAATTTCATTATATTTTTTATCCAAAAATTTGGCAAAGTTTTTCTCAACACCGGAAGCCTTATTATATTCGAAAAACGGTTGCATCACGGAAAGACTGAATTCTTTCTCAACATAATTGTCAGAGTATCCCATAAATTTTGGAATTTCCCAATTTTCATCAATGGCTAACTCTTTGTCTCTTTCTTTTACATCAGCCAAATATTTTTCTTTTGTCAAATTAATAACATTTAAAAATTGTTGTGAGTTGTTTTTAGCCAAAACTACCATTTGTTCATCCATACCCGCCGTTTGATATTTCATTAAAAATTCATATTGGAAAAATCTAACAATTGATAAGTTTATATAATCGACAGACCGCTTTTCGGGATGTAATTCAGGTTGAAGAGATTCTGCGCAAAAGGTATTAAACTTTTCTTGAATATCTTCTTCGTTAAGCCTTCTTTCTACGGTTTCACCGCCGTGTGAATCAAAAGCGTCAGTTTGTTTTTCTTGCAAATGTTCAAATTCTTTGTCGGGATCCGTAACAACGCCATCAGTTATCAGTTGATTCGTAATTTGCTCAATATCGGTTGAAATTTGGTTTTTCAAATCCAATTCGTTTGCTGAT